>NZ_CP018866.1:3069423-3376538 GCF_002250055.1 Sutcliffiella cohnii | reverse complement strand
ATACCTAATGCAATACTTGATTTAGCACTTAACCATTTTTTTTCAGCTGGAAACTTTGTGCGGAAATACTTCGTTTTATAGAAAAAGTAGAACATGAATGAAACGATAATTAAAAATACAAAAATAGCATTCAAATGAATTGCTCCCTTCCAAGCAGTTTTATGTATACTATATTACCGTCTTTTTCATTTAATTTCTACTTTTCCTATTTCCATTTCCTTTGCTATCACTTGTAAGTATGGTTAAATGAAATTAGAAAGATGTAAGGAGAGAAGCAAATGATTCAACAAATTTTAGATGAAATCGGCAAATTTGAAACGATTATAATCCACCGTCACGTACGCCCAGACCCGGATGCATACGGTTCTCAATGTGGATTAGCAGAAATTTTGAAAGCTAGTTATCCAGAAAAACGAATATACCGAGTTGGTAAAGAAGAGGAATCGCTACATTTTTTAACAAGATTAGATTCTATTCCAGATTCAGCTTATGACGATGCTCTTGTCATAGTATGTGATACAGCAAATGAAGAGCGAGTTTGCGATAGTCGTTATACGTTAGGTAAAAAACTAATAAAAATTGACCATCATCCGAATGAAGATCCTTACGGAGACTTATTATGGGTCGATACGGATGCTAGTTCAACAAGTGAAATGATCTATGAGCTATATTTAGCTGGTAAACACCAAGGATTAAAGATGACAAAGGAAGCGGCGCGTCTAATTTATGCCGGAATTATTGGGGATACTGGGAGGTTTTTATTTAGAAGTACGAGCATGAAAACGTTTCAGTATGCAGGGGAATTAATCTCTTATGGCTTTGACTTCCCAGCCCTTTATGACGAGCTCTATAAAATGAAGCTACATATTGCAAAGCTACAAGGATATTGTTTAGAAAACTTCACCATTCATGAGCAGGGAATCGCATCAATGAAGTTAACAGCCGATGTGCTAAAGAAATTTAATGCAACTCCATCAGAGGCATCCCAGCTTGTTGGGACGTTAGGTGGCATTGAAGGGATAAAAGCCTGGGTGTTTTTTATCGAAGAAGACGATCAAATTCGAGTAAGACTTCGCTCTAAAGGTCCGATTGTAAATGGAATTGCTAAAAAATATAATGGTGGGGGCCACCCACTAGCATCAGGTGCTTCTATTTATGAATGGTCAGAGTCAGAGAGTGTATTAGAAGATCTCATTGAAGTAGCACGGGTAGATTAATAAATACAGAGGCTGGGACAAAACTAAAATGATCATAATAAAAAACGAACAATCGCCAATCTAGCGACGTATATTTCCGGAGCGGGTTATTTCCACTCTACTATTTTTTGTTCGTTTATTACTTGGATAAGAATAGTTGTGTCCCAACCTCTGCCTATCTTAAGCAGGTTCTACGTTAACGATTGTTAATTCAATTTCTAACGTTGTATCTAAGTAAAGGTAGTACACTCTAAAATAATATCGTTTATTGTCTTGTTTATAACTTTTGTTTTCTATTACTTTCGTTAAGAGCTCTTTGTTTTCTGCGAGACTTTTAATATCTTGGGAAATTAAATGATTTAAATCTTTTGTCATACTATCGATAATACTATGACGGCTTAATGTGTTAAGTTGATACCTTTCATAGTTGTTAATCGATATGGCGATATCTTGAATTTTGAGTTTATCTTTCTCTTCTTTTAGTTTGTCATTGTCCTCTGTTAATATTTCAATTCTTTCTTCCAACGTTTCTACTTCGTTCTTGTACTTTTTTACATTACTTACTAGTTGATCTTGAAGTTGACCATAAATAATTAGAAAAATTCCCCAGCCGATTAATGCACCAACAATTGCACCTGAAAAAAAAAGTTGCCATGACGGATGGTGATGATGGGTTGGAACTCTCATTATAAAGGCTCCTGTGTTAGCCAACTAATTACTAATGCACCAGTTTGAGCTCCGCCAGTAGCTGTAATGATTAAAAGAAGTTGTTTTACTAGAAATTTTGTTTCTCCGTTAAATAAACCTGCTTCTAACGTGTAAAATGTATCGAATGTCCCACCGATAGCAGCAACTATTGCCCAAATTTTTAAGCTCCCGGCAAGTCTATCTATTCGAGAGAGTGGAGCATCACCTACTAAAAATGCAGCAAAACCACCGATTAAGGCTCCACCAATTAATACACCTAGTGCGATAAAAAAGCTAAACATTAACGTTGCGATAAAAGGATCCTTCACGTCCATTTGTTTTCGTCACCTCAAGATTGGTATTGTAGAAAATGCGTATATGGTAGCTTACAATGTCTTTACTTGATTATATGGACAAGAATTGAAAAGTATGTTAGGTTCGACCGTTTAAAAAAGATAGAGCTATATTAAAGTTTTTGCCCAAAATGCTTATGCTATCATTCCTACGAAAAGCGGACTATAATAAATATAGAAAGAAGAACATGAAAAACGAAAGATAAGGTAGGAAAAGAAGGTGAGAGAACATGAGTTATATTCCATTACATAATATTAGCTCTTATAGTCTGTTAAGTAGTTCTATACGAATTAATTCATTAGTCGAGATGGCAAAAGAGAAAAACTTTGAAGCTATCGCGTTAACAGATATGAATGTTCTTTACGGTGCAATCGATTTTTATAAAAAATGCAAAACAGCAAATATAAAACCAATTATTGGATTAACGTTATCGATATATGATGAGGGAACGAACGAATCACATCCAGTAATTTTATTAGCCCAAAATAATACAGGGTATACAAATTTAATGAAGCTTTCTAGTATTGTCCAAACAAAAAATAGTAAAGGTGTACCGAAAAAGTGGATGAGGCACTATTCTGTTGGACTCATTGCAATTGTTATAAGTTCCAACAATGAGTTTTTAACCTATATAGAGGATGAAGAAAAGCTTCAAACTGTATTTACGGAATATGTAAATATGTTTAATAAAGGGTGCCTGTTCTTAGGAATAGATCGAAGTACGACAGAAGCGAAACATGCGGAAGATAGAATACGAGGAAAAATAAAATTACCACTAGTTGCTATAAACACAGCAAAATACTTACAACGCAATGAAGCTTTTCTTTTTGAATGTTTACAAGCGATAAAGAATGGTACGACGATAAAAAGTTTACCGGAAGAAGCTCCTTACTATTTAAAAAGTAAAGAGGAAATGGTAGAACTTTTTCATGATATTCCCGAGGCGTTGGAAAATACATTTCAAATTAGTAGGGAATGCAATGTAACGATACCTCTTCAACAACGTCTGTTACCTAAGTACCCTGTTCCGGATAATAAAAACGCTAATGAATATTTAGAGGAGCGTTGTTGGGAAGGTTTGAAAAATAGAATTCCTAATTTTACAAAAGAGTATTCGGAGCGATTACAGTTTGAATTAGATGTAATTAAAAGAATGGATTTTTCTCACTACTTTTTAATAGTTTGGGATTTTATGTACTTTTCGAGAAATAAAGGAATTATGACAGGTCCAGGTCGTGGATCAGCAGCTGGTTCCTTAGTAGCATATTGTCTCTATATTACGGGAGTGGATCCGATAAAGCATCACCTATTATTTGAACGGTTTTTAAACCCCGAAAGAATATCTATGCCTGATATTGATATTGATTTTCCAGATAATAGGCGAGATGAAGTTATTGAATATGTTGTAGAAAAATATGGTGAGTTGCACGTCGCCCAAATTATTACTTTTGGTACTCTTGCAGCAAAAGCAGCTTGGCGGGACGTAGCCAAAGCATTAAATCTATCTCCTAAAGAAGTCGATGTTATTTCAAAATTAATTCCTTCTAGAGCAGGTGTAACGTTAGAGAGTGCTTTGAAAGAATCAGAACCTTTTAAGAGAGCTATTTATGAAACGAAAGAAAGACAGAGAGCATTTGAAGTAGCCAAAAAAGTGGAAGGTCTACCAAGGCACACTTCCACACATGCTGCAGGTGTTGTTATTAGTGAGAAACCGTTAACCGAAATAATTCCAATCCAATCAGGTTCACATAACGTATATCTGACACAATTCCCAATGGAAACATTAGAAGAAATCGGTCTGTTGAAAATGGACTTTTTAGGTTTAAGAAATTTAACACTCATTCAAAATATAAGAGCGTCCTTGAAATATAATGAAAAAGTGGAGTTTCCAATAGATTTTCAACCACCTGAAGATGAAAAAACGTTTAAACTATTGAGCGAAGGAGATACGTCAGGAATTTTCCAATTAGAATCTACTGGAATGAGAAAAGTATTACAAAATTTAAAACCAACTTCACTTGAAGATATTGTAGCTGTTAATGCGTTGTACCGCCCAGGCCCGATGGAACAAATCCCTATTTATATTGAACGAAAACACGGAAAAAAGCAGGTAGAATATCCACATAGAGAATTAATTTCTATTTTAGAACCTACTTATGGTGTCATTGTTTATCAAGAGCAAATTATGCAAATCGCATCTACGATGGCAGGCTTTTCGTTAGGAGAAGCGGACCTTTTACGAAGAGCGGTTGGTAAAAAGAAACAAGATGTGTTAGCGAAAGAGCGTGCCCACTTTGTAAAAGGGTGTAAGGAAAATGGTTATGATGAAAAAACTGCTCATGACATTTATGATTTAATCGTTAAGTTTGCTAACTACGGTTTTAATAGAAGTCATGCTGTTGCATACAGTATGATAGCTTATGAATTAGCATTTTTAAAATCGAATTACCGAAAAGTGTTTATGACCGCACTGCTATCAAGTGTTTTAGGGAACGAGCAAAAGATAAGTCAGTATGTTGCAGAATGCAAAAAGAGTGGAATTGATGTTTTACCTCCATCCATTAATAATAGTGGTATAGCTTTCCAAGTGGAGCAAGAAGGAATCAGATTTGGTCTTGTATTTATAAAAGGAATTGGTGCCCAAATAATAAAGCAAATCATCGAGGAAAGGAAGAAAAAGCCTTTTACTGACCTCTTTGACTTTATCGTTCGACTCTCTCCAAAAGTAACGAGGAGAACTGCAGAAATATTAATATATTCGGGGTGTTTAGATGAATTTGGACAGAATCGAGCCACTCTCTTAGCCACACTTGATGCAGCTCTTCAACATGCAGAGCTTGTAAAGCCAAATGAAGATGAGGACCAAATAGGTTTTCTATTAGAAGAAGAATTTAATATTGAGCCTAAATATGTAGAAGTAGAGCCTCTACCAGTTGATGAACAATTGCATTTAGAAAAAGAAGTGCTAGGTTTTTATTTATCTCATCACCCTACCGAAATTTATCGAAAGCTATTACAACTTGAAGGAGTTAATTCTATCGGGAATATAGAATTACTGCCTACACCATTTGTTAAAGTCGGAGCGTACATTACGAAGGTTCGAACGATTAGAACTCGCAAAGGAGAAGTAATGGCGTTTATTTCGGCAAGTGATGCAACAGGTGATATAGACGCCGTTGCGTTTCCGACTGACTATCAACGTCTTTCTAATCAATTAGAAGTAGGAAAAGTATTAGTGTTAGAAGGGAAAAAAGAAGAAAGAAACGGTAAATCACAATTAATAATTAGGTCCGTAAATTCAATGGAGCAATTAAAAAGTAAATATGAAGATGTAGTAGGAAGTGTGTATTTAAAAATAGATGAAACGGCACAACCTTCTACCAATTTAAAACAGTTACAACAAACGTTACAAACTTTTAAAGGACCAATGCCAGTTGTAGCGCATTATGTCCAAACAAAAAAAACAGTGCAGCTGTCTCGAGAATATTTTGTTACACCAAGTAAAGAATGTTTAGCTGCTTTA
Source organism: Sutcliffiella cohnii (assembly GCF_002250055.1). Taxonomy (NCBI): domain Bacteria; kingdom Bacillati; phylum Bacillota; class Bacilli; order Caryophanales; family Bacillaceae; genus Sutcliffiella; species Sutcliffiella cohnii. Next base: position 3,370,778 of record NZ_CP018866.1, on the reverse strand, counting down.
AAACTACTACTTGGGGATAGTAATGTTGTGTTCAAAAAAGAAGCCCTTTTCCATTAAAAGAGAATATGTTATAGTTAGAAGGAGGTGGTCAGACCACCTCCTTCTACTTTTTTTGAATTTAAGAGAAAAAATGGATGTTTTTTTATAAAATTGTGCAACCATGTAAGGACAGACGTCATAATTAAGAGTAAAATATTAATCGTAAAAAAACGAAACTAGACTTATAGCTTTGGCTATCAAAGTTCAAGGAGGATTTACGACCGTGTCATTAAAAGAAGAAGCACTACATATGCATAAAGTGCACAAAGGGAAGTTAGAATCTAAATCAAAAGTTCCGGTTAGAAATGCAAAGGATTTAAGTTTAGCATATTCCCCTGGAGTAGCAGAGCCTTGTAAAGCTATTTATGATGATAAAAATAAAGTATATGAATATACGATGAAAGGTAACATGGTTGCGGTTGTTTCAGATGGTACAGCGGTATTAGGATTAGGGAATATTGGACCTGAGGCAGCACTTCCAGTAATGGAAGGAAAAGCAGTACTGTTCAAAAGTTTTGCAGGAGTAGACGCATTCCCTATTTGCTTAAATACTACGGATGTTGATAAAATCGTGGAAACTGTTAAATTGTTAGAGCCTACGTTCGGTGGAGTTAACTTAGAAGATATCGCTGCTCCAAACTGTTTCGTCATCGAGGAACGCTTAAAGAAAGAAACGAATATTCCAGTCTTTCATGATGATCAGCACGGTACAGCTATTGTAACTGTGGCTGGTTTAGTAAATGCGCTTAAAATAGTTGGTAAAAAGATGTCAGAAATAAAAGTAGTAGCAAACGGTGCAGGTGCTGCTGGTATTGCTATTATTAAATTATTATATCGCTATGGTGTTAGAGATATCATTATGTGCGATACGAAAGGCGCTATTTTTGAAGGAAGAACAACTGGAATGAATAGCGTTAAAGCAGATGTTGCAACGTATACGAATCGAGGTCGAAAAGAAGGATCTTTAGCTGACGTAATACAAGGTGCCGATGTTTTCATTGGTGTTTCCGTTGAAGGTGCATTAACGCAAGACATGATTCGTTCTATGAATGCAGATCCGATTATTTTTGCAATGGCGAATCCAAATCCTGAGATTATGCCTGCAGAAGCAAAAGAAGCTGGGGCTAGTGTTGTTGGGACAGGCCGTTCAGATTTCCCAAATCAAGTTAACAACGTTCTAGCGTTTCCTGGTATCTTCCGTGGAGCACTAGATGTTCGCGCTACACATATAAATGAACAAATGAAAATTGCAGCTGTGGAAGCTATTGCTAGCTTAATATCTTCTGACGAGTTAAATGCTGATTATGTTATTCCAGCGCCGTTTGATCCTAGAGTTGCACCGCAAGTTGCTGCGGCTGTTGCAAAGACGGCAATGGAAACTGGAGTTGCACGCATTAAAGTAGACCCAAAAGAAGTAGCAGAAAGAACTAGAAAAGAAGCTGTTATTGGAAAAGGTGAATGAGAAAGTGTCATCACCTACAAAAATGTACATTGAGATAGTAAAACAAATACGTGCTATCATCTCACAAGATGGAATTACTGCTGGTGATAAAATACCTTCAGAACGAGAGCTGTCCGATCGATTAAAGGTTGGTCGCTCTTCAGTTCGTGAGGCGTTACGAGCACTCGAATTGTTAGGGCTAATTGAGACAAGAAGGGGCGAAGGGACGTACTTAAAAGATTTTACGGAGCATCATCTTGTAGAATTATTAGGCACTTTTATATTAGAATCAGAAGCAAAAAAAGTCGATTTAGTAGAAACAAAGTTTGAATTAGAAAAAACGCTCCTACAATTACTAGTGGTAAAGAATACATCTTCAATTGTGATGGAACAGTTAAAAGATTTACTAACATCACCACATTTTACACATGATGAGTTTTTTAAACTAGTTTCTGTAGGTACAGAAAATAAATTACTACAACGCATTTGGGGATTAGTTAGTACTTATTCCCAAACATTTATTACTAATCTAAATTTGAATCGCACGTTATATGAAAGGTTAATATATTCATTAGAACAAAATGAGACGAATGAAGTGTTAAACATTTATAGCCAGATTTTTTCAAAATTTGTCGATAGTAATAAGACATAATTCAACAACAATTTTAATCGTTTTTATATAAGATACAACTAGCAGGTAAGTAGGACTTTAATTTGAAATAGTTATGATTTCCTATCTTACCTATCATTTGACCTGTTATTAGTACCACGTATAAAAACTAGATAATAAGTAATGGGGAGGCCTTCTTTTGTTAAAAGATTTTTTCACTAAGAAGAAGAAGTATGCGTCCATTCCTTCTGAACATGCAAAACAAGATGTTCCAGAAGGGATCATGACGAAATGTCCAAATTGTAAAAAAATCATGTATACGAAGGAATTAAATAAAAACTTAAAGGTATGTATTCATTGTGATCACCATCATCCGATGACAGCAATGGAAAGAATATACAGCCTGCTTGATACAGATAGCTTCGTGGAGTACGACAGAGGCATGATATCTGAAAATCCGCTCTCCTTCCCAGGATATTTAGAAAAGTTAGAAGGAGATAGAAAGAAAACACATATTAACGAGGCAGTTGTGACTGGTGAAGGAAAAATTAATGACTTTCCTCTCGTAATTGCTGTTATGGACTCTACTTTTAGAATGGGTAGTATGGGCTCCGTAGTCGGAGAGAAGATTACGAGAGCAATTGAAAGAGCAAAAGAAAAGAAATATCCATTTGTTATCTTTACAGCTTCTGGTGGTGCAAGGATGCAGGAAGGTGTATTAAGTTTAATGCAAATGGCAAAAACGAGTAGTGCATTAAAATTATTTAGCCAAGAAGGCGGATTAATAATTTCTATTATGACACACCCAACAACAGGTGGTGTTTCTGCAAGTTTTGCATCACTAGGTGATTATAATTTTGCTGAGCCAAAAGCACTTATTGGGTTTGCTGGTAGACGAATTATTGAACAAACAATTAGAGAAGATTTACCTGAAGACTTTCAAACAGCCGAATTTTTGTTAAAATGTGGACAACTTGATGCTGTTATCCATCGAACAGAGTTAAAAGAAAAATTAACTTTAGTGCTAGATATACATTCCTTAGGGGGTGAAAACGAATGGTAGGCGAACTAGAATTTGAAAAACCAGTCGTGGAACTTCGTAAAAAAATAAAAGAATTAAAAGAGTTTACAGCTAATTCGGATATGGATCTTTCGAGTGAAATTGAAAAGTTAGAAGATAGACTTGAACGATTAGAAAGTGATATTTATGGTAATTTAGCTCCATGGAATCGCGTGCAAATTGCTAGACATCCAGAAAGACCAACAACTTTAGATTACATTGAAAGAATATTTACAGATTTCTTAGAATGTCATGGAGATCGTTACTTTGCCGACGATGCAGCAATTGTAGGAGGGATCGCAAAATTCAACAACATCCCTGTTACAATTATTGGGCATCAACGTGGAAAAGATACGAAGGAAAACATTCGTAGAAATTTTGGAATGCCACATCCAGAAGGATACAGAAAAGCGCTACGCTTGATGTATCAAGCAGAAAAGTTTAAACGCCCAATTATTTGCTTTATTGATACAAAGGGGGCATACCCAGGTAAACCTGCTGAAGAAAGAGGGCAGAGTGAAGCAATTGCTAGAAATTTATTTGAAATGGCTGGGCTAAAAGTGCCTGTAGTATGTGTTGTAATTGGAGAAGGTGGTAGTGGTGGCGCATTAGCGTTAGGAGTCGGTAACTACGTTCATATGTTAGAAAACTCTACTTACTCTGTAATCTCTCCTGAAGGGGCTGCGGCAATTCTTTGGAAAGATGCGTCATTAGCAAAAAAAGCAGCCGAAAGTATGAGAATTACAGCACCAGACTTAAAACAATTAAATGTAATTGATGAAATTATTGAAGAAGGAAAAGGTGGAGCACATCGTAATGTTGATTTCCAAGCAAAAGCAATAAGTAATGTGTTGGAACAATCATTACAAGATTTACTTCCATTAACTCCGGAAGAATTAATAGAGCACCGGTATGCAAAATATAAAAGAATTGGGCAGTATACAGAGTTAGAAGAAGAAAAATGGTATGCTGCTAATGAAAAAGTAGGAAAAGGTCTGTAATGTTATATACGTAATGAAAGAGCTGGTAAAAAAAATGCCGGCTCTCTTATTTTTCAATTCAATAAAGGGTATCGTAATAACTAATGATGTATAGCAGCGTAATGATTACGTTTACATGTAAAACATTAGGAGGTAATTGAGAACCTTTTTTGACTTTCTACGAATAGTTGTTGTTTTCGGTATGTCTTCATGGTATTTTTTTAATGGATTCCCTTTTCAACGCTCTATATTTTATATAGAATATATGATTGGGTATAAAGTAATATTTATTATTTTGAAAAACCTATTTATTTAGGGAAAAATAAAAGAGCTTCACCTGAAGCAAAAAAGGGTTAGAGGTGATACTTATGAAGCGTATTGGTGTTTTAACAAGCGGTGGAGATGCTCCAGGTATGAATGCCGCAATTCGAGCGGTAGTTCGTAAAGCGATCTATCACGAGCTTGAAGTGTACGGAGTATATCGTGGATATGCAGGTCTAATAGAAGGAGATATAAAAAGATTAGATGTTGGTTCCGTTGGTGACATTATTCATCGTGGTGGTACGATGCTTTATTCAGCACGTTGTGAAGAATTCAGAACGTTAGAAGGTCAACAAAAAGGAATTGAACAGCTTAAGAAACACGGCATTGAAGGATTAGTTGTTATCGGTGGCGATGGATCATTCCAAGGTGCAAAAAAATTAACAGAACACGGTTTCCCTTGTGTTGGTGTACCAGGAACCATTGATAATGATATTGCTGGAACAGATTTTACGATTGGTTTTGATACAGCATTAAATACAGTAATTGACGCTATTGATAAAATTAGAGACACTGCAACTTCTCATGAACGTACATATGTTATTGAAGTAATGGGCAGAGATGCTGGAGACATAGCGTTATGGTCTGGTTTAGCTGGTGGAGCAGAATCAATTTTAATTCCTGAAAAAGGGGAAAGTATTGACGACGTAATAAGCAGATTAAGACGTGGATCTGAACGCGGTAAAAAGCATAGTATCATCGTCGTAGCAGAAGGCGTTGGAAGTGGAGTAGAATACGCTCATAAAATAAAAGAAGCTACTAACTTTGAAACGAGATATAGTGTACTCGGTCACATGCAGCGTGGAGGCTCTCCAACAGCAAACGACAGAGTATTAGCAAGTAGACTAGGAGCACGAGCAGTAGAGTTACTAATGGCAAATAAAGGTGGACGCTGTGTTGGTATTCAAAAGAACGAGTTAGTTGACCACGACATTATAGAAGCATTAGCTCAAAAACATACTGTAGATGAAAAAATGTATACACTATCACAAGAATTATCAATTTAAGAGTGGAAACACGATGGAATCGTTTTCATAAATAATAGGAGGATTTAACATTCATGAGAAAAACGAAAATTGTATGTACGATTGGTCCTGCAAGTGAAACTATAGAAAAATTAACACAACTAATGGAAGCTGGAATGAACGTTACACGTTTGAACTTCTCACACGGTGACTACGCTGAACATGGTGCTAGAATCGAAAACATTCGAGTTGCGGCAGAAAAAACAGGTAAAAACATTGCGATTTTACTTGACACTAAAGGTCCTGAAATCCGCACGCATAACATGGAAAATGGTGCTATTGAATTAGTTGAAGGAAATGAAATTATTGTTTCCATGACAGAGGTGGAAGGAACAACTGAGAAGTTTTCTATCTCATATCCAGGTTTAATTGAAGATGTAACGGTTGGATCAAGAATTTTATTAGATGACGGTTTAATTGGTCTAGAAGTAGTAGAAATTCGTGATAACGAAATCGTTACAAAAATATTAAACAGTGGCACATTAAAAAATAAAAAAGGGGTTAACGTACCTGGCGTAAAAGTTAATCTTCCTGGAATTACAGAAAAAGATGCAAATGATATTATTTTCGGTATTGAACAAGGAGTAGACTTCATCGCTGCTTCATTCGTACGCCGTGCTTCGGATGTATTAGAAATTCGTGAATTATTAGAAGCACATAATGCAACTCATATTCAAATCATCCCTAAAATTGAAAACCAAGAAGGTGTCGACAATATTGACGCTATTTTAGAAGTTTCGGACGGTTTAATGGTTGCTCGTGGAGATCTAGGAGTAGAAATACCAGCTGAAGAAGTGCCGATTGTACAAAAAGAATTAATTAAAAAGTGTAATGCACTAGGGAAGCCAGTTATCACTGCAACACAAATGTTAGATTCTATGCAAAAAAACCCTCGCCCAACTCGTGCAGAAGCAAGTGACGTTGCAAATGCTATTTTTGACGGCACAGATGCAATTATGCTTTCTGGTGAAACAGCAGCAGGGTCATATCCTGTAGAAGCAGTACAAACGATGCACAATATCGCTTCTAGAGCAGAAACAGCTTTAGCGTATGATGAGTTATTAAGTACTCGTAATAAACAAGCTCCAAGAACGATTACAGATTCTATCGGACAATCTGTTGCTTATACAGCAGTTAACTTAGATGTGTCGGCAATTGTTACTCCGACTGAAAGTGGACATACTGCAAGAATGATTTCAAAATACCGTCCTAAAGCAGCTATCGTTGCTGTCACTTCATGTGAATCAGTATCACGTAAACTTGCGCTTGTTTGGGGTGTATATCCTCGAATTGGACGTAAAGCGACGACAACAGATGAAATGCTAGATGTTGCAATTGAAGAATCATTAAATACAGGAATCGTTTCTCACGGAGACTTAATTGTGATCACTGCTGGAGTACCAGTGGGAGAAAGAGGAACAACTAACCTAATGAAAATACATGTTGTTGGCGATGTATTAGCTAACGGAACAGGTATTGGTAGAAAAAGTGCTTACGGTAAAGCGGTAATCGCTAAAACTGCTGAAGAAGCATTAGCGAAAGTTGAAAAAGGATCCGTACTTGTAACAATCGGTTCTGATAAAGACATGATGCCAGCATTAGAAAAAGCTTCTGCACTTATTACAGAAGAAGGTGGAATAACTAGCCATGCAGCAGTCGTAGGACTAAGCTTAGGTATTCCTGTTATCGTTGGAGTAGAAGACGCAACATCCATCTTTAAAGAAGGCCAAGACATCACTGTAGATGCATCAAGAGGTACAGTCTACACAGGCCACGCTAACGTACTATAATATAACTTAAAAAAAGAAAGCATGCCTAAAAAGGACATGCTTTCTTTTTGTTTTGCGATAATATAATTTCTACTAATAGTTTATACTTAGCTTTCGTCTTTTCTATTCATTTTTGATATAATAGCTCCATAGGCGAAGCAAAGAGCGGAGAGATGATAATGTTTAAATTGCTATTGGCATTAATAATAATCGTACCTGCCTTAGAGATTTGGGTACTCATATTATCAGGTAAAGCCTTCGGTGTGTTAACTACTATTTTACTCATCATATTAACAGGTGTACTTGGAGCATGGTTAGCGAAACAACAAGGAATGGAAGCGTTACGTACCGCACAAGAAAGAATGAGCTACGGAGAAATGCCTGGAGATGTTATTATCGATGGGCTTTGCATTTTAGTAGGTGGAATTTTATTATTAACGCCAGGATTCATTACAGATGCATTTGGCTTTTTCTTACTTGTTCCAACTACTAGAAAGTTTGTAAAACCAATTATTATAAATACGTTAAGAAAAATGATGAACCGTGGACAGTTCATCATTATAAATAAACGATAGAGAAGTCCCACAAATCAGTTAAGACTGACTTGTGGGACTCTTTATTAATTCGTCGTTTTGCCATGAATAATATAGGACCAAATATCTTTAAAAACACCAGCCTGATGCATCGTGTTTATGATAACTAAAGTAACCGGACCGACAATTAACCCTAAAAATCCTATTAATTTAAAGCCTACGAATAACGCAATTAAAGTTGCTAGCGGATCTAATCCTATGTTTGAAGAGAGTACTTTTGGTTCCATTAGTTGCCGTTGAACAAGTACAATGACATATAAAACAGAAAGGCCAATTGCTAACGGAATATTTCCTGAAATGATTAAATAGATAATCCAAGGAACGAATATCAAACCAGTACCTAAGTATGGTAATAAATCGACAATACCGATAATTAGCGCGATTGTAATTGCATATTCTACTCGCAAAATAAGCAATCCAATTAAGACGATGACAGCTGTGATAGAAATTAAAGTGGCTTGCGCACGAATAAAACCAACGAACGCTTTTCTTAAACTAACAAAAACTTTCCCGACACTCTCTTGTACTTTATTCGGTGTAAATTTATGTAGTCGATTTTGAAGTCTGTACCAATCTTTACTAATAAAAAATGTCGCTAATACAGAAAATATTAAAACAGTGGCTACGTTAGGTATCCAAGTAAACATTTTAGGCAAGTTTTGTAGAAACAGTTGAATAAATTGTCCTACATTTGTACCTATTGTGGCACTAAAATTTTCGATATTTGCAAGGATTGATAACTGCTGTGTTTCTTCTAAATTATGAAACATTGCTGTAATTTGACTGAAGAAAGGAATAATTTGGGTTACTATTATTTTTTCTATATGTAGTACTAACGTTTCGAAATGACCTGGGACAACTTTTGCCAAATACTCAGTACCCGCAACAATTTCTATAATTAACAAGGTAATAATACCTGCAAGGGCAGCTATCACTAAAATTAATGTAATAAATACAGAAAGAGAACGAGGAAGCCTACCTTTAGCTTCAAGGAAATTTACAATAGGGTTAATAGAAAGTGCTAAAAGTAAACCGATAATAAAGGGATAAGTAACTTGGAAAATATAATAAAAGGATATAAGTGTAATAATTGTAATAGTCGCAACTAGTAACGTTCGTAAACTTATATGTACATAACTCCAATTCAATTAATATTCCTCCATTTTTTAAGTAGTTACAGTAATATTTTACCGTTTATTTTCCTACACGTATATAAAATAAAATCATATAAAAATCGCTTTTGTTCAATTTCTGAAAAAATTATGGTACGATTAATAAGGTTTAACCGGAAGGATGGAAGATGTTTGTGTTTAACCAAGCTACCTTGTTTCTCATTATATTATTATTAATAGGTTTTATTGCTAAAAATCAATCTTTAATTATTGCTGTTGCTGTTCTACTAGTAATTAAATTAGTTGGATTAGATAGCAAGTTATTCCCTACTATCCATAGTAAAGGAATTAATTGGGGTGTGACAATTATTACGATTGCAGTACTAGTTCCAATTGCTACTGGTGATATTGGATTTAAGCAGCTACAAGACGCTGCTAAGTCTTCATATGCTTGGATTGCTTTAGGAGCCGGTATAGCGGTGGCATTAATAGCGAAAAGTGGCATTCATTTACTTGCTGAAGATCCGCATATTACTACAGCGCTAGTATTTGGTACGATTTTAGCGGTTGCCCTATTTAAAGGAGTTGCAGTAGGGCCATTAATTGGTGCAGGCATTGCCTACATAGCAATGAGAGTAATTTCCTACTTTTCTTCATAAAGGAAAAGAATGTTTTTGTATAATAATTATTTTTATACAAACTTCTGTCCTTTTCATTCACAAAAGTCAGAAATTTGTTTATAATAAGAACGTGGAATCTTTCATCCTACATAAATATGAATATTTTACCTAACGGTTGTAAGGGGTTCAGACTATGAGTAATAGTTTAATTTTTTACTTGGAAATGTAAGCATTTTCTTTCAGGGTAAATCCTGTTAATATTATGTTGAGCAACCGTTCGGGTTCAATGGGGAAATTTATAAACAAAGGAGAGGGTTAGTATGACAGCAACAAAAGGTCTAGAAGGAATTGTAGCAACAACATCATCTATTAGTTCTATCATCGATGATACATTGACGTATGTAGGATATAATATTGATGATCTAACAAATCATGCTAGTTTCGAAGAAGTAGTTTATCTATTATGGCATCAAAAACTACCAACAGAAGCTCAATTGGCAGAGTTAAAGCAACAATTAGCTGATAATATGTCGCTACCTGAAGAAGTTATTAATCATTTTAAAACATATCCAATTAACGATGTTCATCCAATGGCAGCATTAAGAACAGCTGTTTCATTGCTTGGTCTTTATGATGAGGAAGCAGATTCGATGGATGAGGCTGCTAACTATCGTAAAGCAATTCGTCTACAAGCTAAAATTTCCACAATTGTAACTGCATTCTCTCGTATTCGTAAAGGATTAGAGCCTATTGCTCCGAAAACGGACTTAGGATTTGCAGCAAACTTCTTATACATGCTGTCTGGAGAAGAGCCATCTGAAATTGCTGTTGAAGCATTTAATAAAGCGTTAGTCCTTCATGCTGACCATGAATTAAACGCTTCCACTTTTACTGCACGTGTTTGTGTGGCAACTCTATCAGATGTGTACTCTGGTGTAACTGCAGCGATAGGGGCGTTAAAAGGTCCTTTACACGGTGGAGCAAACGAAGCTGTAATGAAAATGCTAACGGAAATTGGCTCTCCTGAAAATGCGGAAAGCTATATTCGTGAAAAGCTTGCAAACAAAGAAAAAATTATGGGATTCGGCCACCGCGTATACCGTCAAGGGGACCCTCGTGCAAAGCACTTACGTGAAATGAGTGAAAAATTAACAAAGTTAACTGGTGAACCTCAATGGTATGAAATGTCTACAAAAATTGAGGAAATCGTAACATCTGAAAAACCGTTACCACCAAACGTAGATTTCTATTCTGCTTCTGTCTATCATTCTCTAGGAATTGATCATGACTTATTCACTCCAATTTTTGCGGTAAGTCGTGTATCAGGCTGGTTAGCTCATATTCTAGAGCAATATAGTAACAACCGTTTAATCCGTCCGCGTGCAGATTACACAGGTCCTGGAAAACAAGAATTTGTGCCAATTTCACAACGTGGATAATAAACAATTTTCATTGACTTAGAGACTACCAACACGTACGATCGAAGTGGGGAATTTTAATTTCCTCACTCGATATACGTAGTTCAACAAGCTATAAACTAGGAGGTTATCATTGTGACTCAAGGTGAAAAAATTACTGTACAAAATGGTGTATTAAACGTTCCAAACAATCCAATTATTCCTTTTATTGAAGGTGATGGTACTGGTCCAGATATTTGGGCATCAGCGTCACGTGTGTTAGAAGCAGCAGTAGAAAAAGCTTATAACGGTGAAAAGAAAATTGTATGGAAAGAAGTATTAGCTGGGGAGAAAGCATTCAACCAAACAGGTGAATGGTTACCCGCTGAGACTTTAGATGTAATTCGTGACTACATAATTGCAATTAAAGGTCCATTAACAACTCCAGTTGGTGGTGGAATTCGTTCTTTAAACGTTGCACTACGTCAAGAGTTAGACCTATTTACTTGTTTACGTCCGGTACGTTATTTCCAAGGAGTACCTTCTCCAGTTAGACGTCCTGAAGACACAGACATGGTTATTTTCCGTGAAAATACAGAAGATATTTATGCTGGTATTGAATACGCACAAGGTTCTGAAGAAGTAGAAAAACTAATCAACTTCTTACAAACTGAAATGGGTGTGAACAAAATCCGCTTCCCAGAAACTTCTGGTATCGGTATTAAACCAGTTTCTGAAGAAGGAACGTCTCGTTTAGTTCGTGCTGCAATTAACTATGCAATTGAGCATGGCCGCAAATCTGTAACATTAGTTCATAAAGGAAACATTATGAAGTTTACAGAAGGAGCTTTCAAAAACTGGGGTTATGAATTAGCTGAAAAAGAATTCGGTGATAAAGTATTCACTTGGGCACAATATGACCGTATTGCAGAAGCAGAAGGAAAAGATGCTGCGAACAAAGCGCAAGAAACAGCTGAGGCAGAAGGTAAAATTATCGTAAAAGATTCCATCGCGGATATCTTCTTACAACAAATTTTAACTCGTCCTCGTGAATTTGATGTAGTAGCAACAATGAACTTAAATGGAGACTATATTTCTGATGCACTTGCTGCACAAGTTGGTGGTATCGGAATCGCTCCAGGAGCTAACATTAACTATGAGACTGGTCATGCAATTTTCGAAGCAACACATGGTACTGCTCCAAAGTATGCAGGCCTTGATAAAGTAAACCCATCTTCTGTTATCCTTTCTGGTGTACTCATGCTTGAACACTTAGGTTGGACTGAGGCTGCGGAATTAGTAGTGAAGGCGATGGAAAAATCAATTTCTTCTAAAGTTGTAACTTACGATTTTGCTCGCCTAATGGAAGGTGCAACAGAAGTGAAGTGTTCTGAATTCGGAGACGAATTAATTAAAAATATGTAACATAATGTTCAATGTGAGGTAATCGGTATTATACCGGTTACCTTAAAGTACTTAATTAGGGCTGGGAGGAATGTATATGTCAATGAAACGTAAAAAGATTTCTGTAATTGGTGCAGGCTTTACGGGTGCGACTACAGCTTTTTTACTTGCTCAAAAGGAACTTGGTGACGTTGTTTTAGTAGATATCCCTCAATTAGAAAATCCTACAAAAGGTAAAGCGCTAGATATGTTAGAGGCTAGTCCAGTAATAGGCTTTGATGCAAATATAACTGGGACTTCTAACTATGAGGATACTGCTAATTCAGACGTAGTAGTTATTACGGCAGGTATCGCTCGTAAACCTGGGATGAGCCGCGATGACTTAGTACAAACTAACCAAAAAATTATGAAGAGTGTGACGAAAGAAATCGTCAAACATTCTCCTAACTGCTATATTATCGTACTAACTAATCCAGTAGATGCTATGACATATACTGTTTTCAAGGAGTCTGGTTTCCCGAAAAATCGTGTTATCGGTCAATCAGGGGTGCTAGATACTGCTCGATTCCGAACTTTCGTAGCCGAAGAGTTAAACTTATCTGTTAAAGATATTACTGGATTCGTATTAGGTGGTCATGGTGATGATATGGTACCTTTAGTACGCTACTCTTATGCAGGTGGAATTCCGTTAGAAACATTAATTCCGAAAGCTAGACTTGACGCCATTGTGGATAGAACTAGAAAAGGTGGAGGAGAAATCGTTAACCTTTTAGGAAATGGTAGTGCTTACTATGCACCAGCTGCTTCACTAGTTGAAATGACAGAAGCAATATTAAAAGACCAACGTCGTGTTTTGCCAGCTATCGCCTATTTAGAGGGAGAGTATGGATATAACGGTATATATTTAGGTGTGCCAACAATACTTGGTGCAGGTGGAATTGAACAAATCATTGAATTAGACTTAACTGATGAAGAGAAAGCAGGATTGCAAAAATCTGTAGAATCTGTTAAAAGTGTTATGTCTATATTAGCGTAATCTACTATTTTTTATTTGGGAGAGTTCATTCTCCCAATTTTTCAACTAATAAATGCAACCGCTTACAAAAATGTGCGAGGTGTTATAATGTTGTTAGGTAAAAAAAGAAAGATAGGTAGAAAATTAAAAGAAATAAAAGTTGGGGAAAAGCTAGAACTTAGTGAAAAAATTGAAGATAAAGATTTGCTTCTTTATCTAGGCCTTACGGACGATGCAAACCCAATATATATTCAACACGATTATGCCTCTCAGACACCATTGAAAAAACCAATTGTTCCTTCTGTGATGCTTACAGGAATTGTTACTTCAGCAGTTTCAAAATATTTACCTGGCCCTGGAAGTCACATCGTTCACCAAGACTTATCGTTTCCGAAACCTGTTTATCATTATGCTACATTAAGTTTTTTATTTGAAATAATCGACATACATGAAAAAGACCATACAATTGAAATAGTAGTTCATGCAACAAACGAAAGTAATGAAACTGTAATTAAAGGGAAGCTGACTGTATGCCCTCCCCACCGTCTTGAACCGGTAGAAAGTATCACATTAGAAAATTTTTAAAAAGAAGCAGAAATGCTTCTTTTTTTGTGGATTTTGTAAACTGATATACAAGCCGCCTCCGCTTTTCTTTGTCTAGCTACAGGGGCTAGCGGCTCGAGGTCACAAGTCAATCCGTCCAGAAGGTCAAAAAGCGACCTTCTAGCCGGCTTGCCTTGTGCTTGTCGCCGCTGAACGAGCCCCTTTCGCTTTTCTTTGTCTAGCTCCGGCGGCTAGGTCCGGCTCAAACTTCCCTTTTCCTCCGTACGATAAGTCAACATCGGCTCCTTCGTCGCCGTGTTTCCTTTATCTCCTGCGGAAAAAGTCCAGTTTGATTGGACCTGAGCAAGCCGCCTCCGCTTTTCTTTGTCCAGCTACAGGGGCTAGCGGCTCGAGGTCACAAGTCAATCCGTCCAGAAGGTCAAAAAGCGACCTTCTAGCCGCCTTGCCTTGTGCTTGTCGCCGCTAAACGAGCCCCTTCCGCTTTTCTAATTGTCTCTTTTATTTTTTAGGTGTATGATTAAGTTAGAAAATTATATAAATAGAATGATTTGGCTTTTGCTTTTGGGAAGGGGTTCCTATTAAGTATAAGTGGAGGAAAATTTATGAGTAAAAAAGTGTTAATTGTAGATGATGAGGAATCAATCGTTACTTTGTTACAGTACAATATTCAACAGGCTGGATTTCAAGTAGTCGTTGCAAATGATGGAGAAGAAGGATTACAAAAAGCTATAAGTGAAGAGCCAGATTTTATTGTATTAGATTTAATGCTTCCTAAAATGGATGGAATTGAAGTGTGTAAAGAACTTCGTCTTCGAAAAGTAATGGTTCCGATTTTAATGTTAACTGCAAAAGATGATGAATTTGATAAAGTTTTGGGATTAGAATTAGGGGCAGATGATTATATGACAAAACCATTTAGCCCAAGGGAAGTAGTAGCAAGAATTAAAGCTATATTTCGGCGAACATCGACTTCCAACCAATCCACTGCTGATGATGTGCAAAATGGAAGCCATGGTGAAACATTAAAAATTGGAAGTTTGAAAATCTTACCTGAACAATATGAGGCCTATTATAAATCCGAAAGATTAGAGTTTACTCCGAAAGAGTTTGAACTTTTAGTTTTTCTTTCTAAAAACAAAGGAAGAGTACTAACACGAGATCAATTATTAAGTGCTGTTTGGAACTATGACTTTGCTGGTGATACTCGAATTGTTGATGTTCATATTAGCCATTTACGAGAAAAAATAGAACCAGATACAAAAAAGCCTATTTACATAAAAACGATAAGGGGATTAGGTTACAAATTGGAGGAACCGAAGCTTGATGAGTAAATTTCGCTCGCGCCTTTTATTTGCTCTTATCACGCTGATCATAACCGTACTTATCGGGTTAGGTTTATTACTTGGTCAGTTGTTTAAATCTTTTTATTTAAACACATTTAATCAGCGTTTAGAAAAAGAGACGAATGTCATCTCGTTATTAGCCCAACAAGAGGGTGGGCTTACCCCACAATTACAGTCACAACTACAAGATATAAGCGATACATTAACAGCTAGAATTACTTTAACAGACCTAGACGGAATTATAATATATGATACTAATGTTAAAACCCCATATAATAGGGACCACCAAGCTGTCATTAGTAAAGTGATTCAAAGTTATCAAGCTCAAGATACTTTTTATTTTGATCAAGATGAAGAGATGTTTTATTATGGAGCTGCAATTAAAAATGAGGAAGAACGAGTTGCTTTTGTCGTATTAAGTACTCCTGTAGAACCACTACATCAGCTAAATCAGCAAATTTGGGGCTTGTTAATTGCTAGTTTAGGTACAGCTTTAGTTGTTATTCTTTTACTAGGGGTGAAAATTACAACGCACTATACAAGACCGATTGAGTCAGCAACGAAAGTAGCAACCGAACTTGCAAAAGGGAATTATCAAGCAAGAACGTATGAAGAATACCTAGATGAAACAGCGATGTTAAGTCAATCGATTAATATATTAGCGCGTAATTTGCAAGACATGACGTCTGCTCAAGAAATGCAGCAAGATCGCTTAAAGACGTTAATTGAAAATATGGGAAGTGGATTAATTTTAATAGACGGTAGAGGTTACATTAATTTAGTTAACCGAGCGTACAAAGAAACATTTAATGCGAAGCTTGGTGATTATTTATATCGACTATACTATGAGGCTTTTGAGCATAAAGAAATTATTGCTTTAGTTGAAGAAATATTTATGACAGAAGTGAAAGTGCGAAAACAAATTATTCTTCCTCTCAACATTGAAAGAAAACATTTTGAAGTATACGGTGCACCTATTATCGGTAATAACGAAGAGTGGAAAGGGATTGTTCTCGTTTTTCATGATATAACGGAGTTGAAGAAACTCGAGCAAATGAGAAAAGATTTTGTAGCAAATGTTTCCCATGAGCTAAAAACACCTGTTACATCAATAAAGGGATTTTCAGAAACGTTGTTGGACGGTGCGATGGAAGATAAAGAAACACTAAAGCATTTCCTTTCTATCATTTTAAAAGAAAGTGGAAGGCTTCAATCACTTATTCAAGATTTATTAGATTTATCGAAAATAGAACAACAAGGATATAAACTAAACGTTCAATATTTAAATATTCATGAACTACTCGAAGAAATATTTGAAATATTGAAGAGTAAGGCAGAAAGTAAAAATATCCGTTTACAACTTTTAAAAAGTGAACAACCATTATTCTTATTAGGTGATAGTGCTAGATTAAAACAAGTTTTTATTAACTTAATAAATAATGCACTTGCCTATACGCCGGCAGATGGCGAAGTAACTGTTACGGTAAAGGATAAAGGGAAAGATGTTCATATCGTTATTAAAGATACTGGAATAGGTATGGAAGAGGAAGAAATACCGAGAATATTTGAGCGTTTCTATCGTGTAGATAAGGCGAGAAGCAGAAATTCTGGTGGGACAGGATTAGGACTGGCAATCGTGAAGCACTTAATCGAAGCGCATAAAGGTAAAATAACGGTTTCTAGTAAAGTCAATGAAGGGACTACTTTCGTAGTAGAATTAAATAAAGAAAATAAAGATTTACAATAGATTAACAAATTTTTCATGCTTGTTTAATAATCCATTGTTACTATATAGATGAAACCCCTTCATCCAAAGCATTAGTTTTGGAAATGGCCAGAACATTTTGTTCTAGCCATTTTTTTTATGCATAAAATCGATATCGCTAAATAGCGTCTCTAGCAGTTTACATTATATTGGAATAACTAGAAATGACTGCAACTATCAAAATTATGATAATATGAAAATGTAAAAAACTTTTTAAGAAATTGTAATTAATGGTCATATTATTGAAACTTTTATCATTAAAGTACGTATAAGAGTTATCGAAAGAAAGAGGGGAGAAAAGGATGATAAGTTTAAAACAAATATACACAACTATTTTTCTCGTGTTACTAGCAGTAGTTGTCGGAGTAACCGCACTAACTAGTTGGTACACGGTGGATGAAACAGAACAAGCAGTAATTTTAACTTTTGGTAAAGTGGATGGAGATATTAAACCATCTGGTCTGCATTTCAAACTACCTTGGCCTATCCAAAAAGTAGAGAAACTTTCTACACAAACGTTTAGTTTACAGTTTGGCTATGAAGAAAAAGATGGTGTTGTTGTGGAATTCCCAGATGAAACGAAAATGATTACAGGAGACGAAAATATCGTCCTAGCTGATATGGTTGTTATGTGGAGAATAACGGATCCTGGAAAGTTTTTATTTAACTCCAATGATCCACGTCAAGTATTATATAATGCTACTTCCGCTTCTTTAAGAAGTATAATTGGTAGTTCGGATATTGATGATGCGTTAACAGACGGAAAGGCAGAAATAGAAGCTGAAGTATTTGAACTAATTGTATCCTTAATGGAAAAGTATGATATCGGTGTTTCTGTGACAGCTGTAAAATTACAAGATGTAGAGCTACCGAATGAGGAAGTTCGTAAAGCATTTACAAATGTAACAGATGCAAGAGAAACAATGGAAACAAGAAAGAATGAAGCTAATAGATACCGTAATCAACAGATTAATGAGGCACAAGGGGAAAAAGACGCGATTATTTCTAAAGCTGAAGGGGAGAAAACAGCCCGTATTGAAAAAGCTCGTGGAGATGTAGCAAGATTCAACGCCTTATATCAAGAGTATGTTAATGCTCCAGAAATCACTAGAGAGCGACTAATTCTAGAAACGTTAGAACATGTGCTACCTAATGCAGAAATTTATATTATGAATGATGAAGGAAATACAATGAAATACTTCCCTATTCGCCAATCAGAATCTACGAATAGTACTCCAGTACCACCAATGAATCAGGAAGGGAGTGGCAACAACTAATGAGCGATCAAAACATAATAGATATTCAAGAACGCAAGCCTAATTTTGAGTGGAAAAAAGCAATCCGTGGTGGAATTGTTTTAATAATAGCTTTCGTTGTTATAGGACTTCTTCTTGCGAATGTTTACATTGTTAGAGAAGGAGAGTTTAAAGTTGTTCGACAGTTCCAAGCAGTTGTTGATGTGAAAGATGAGCCTGGCTTATACGTGAAAATACCGTTCATTCAAGAAGTTACTACTCTACCAAAATATCAAATGCTTTATGATGTAACGGAGGCAGAAATAAATACTCGAGATAAAAAACGAATGTTAATAGATAACTATGTTTTATGGCGTATAGAAGACCCGCAATCAATGTTACGACAAGCAGCAACAGTAGTGAATGCCGAAGCAAAGATGTCGGAGTTTGTTTTCTCGGTTGTTCGTACAGAGTTAGGGAGACTTAACTATGACGAAATTATTAATGATGAAAAATCGAGCCGTGGAAGTTTAAATGATATTGTAACAGAGCGTGTTAACGAGTTGCTTACGAAAGATAATTATGGAATCGTTGTAACAGATGTCCGTATAAAGCGTACTGATTTGCCTGAGGAAAATGAACAGTCGGTATATACTCGTATGATTTCTGAACGTGAATCTACAGCGCAAGATTATCTCTCCCAAGGGGAAGCAGAGAAAAACAGAATTATTGCAATTACTGACAGAGAAGTTAGAGAAATGTTAGCTATAGCTGAAGCGGATGCTGATAAAATCAGAGGAGAAGGAGAACAGGAAGCTGCAAAAGTATATAACGACTCTTTCTCAAAAGACGCAGAATTTTATCAATTGTATCGTACTTTAGAATCGTACAAAACGACTATTAACGGAGATACTGTCATCATTTTACCATCTGATTCTCCATATGCTAGATTACTTCTTGGATATAGAGAATAAATAAAAGAAAACAATTGTAGCCGTAATTTTCCTTTCTATTTGCTATCATGTTAAAATAGAAACGGAGAATTATGGCTTTTTTATATAGAAGGAGGTAAGAACATGACGAAAAAATTAGTACTTATTGATGGAAATAGTATAGCGTACCGTGCGTTTTTTGCATTGCCGCTATTGAGTAACGATAAAGGGATACATACGAACGCTATTTACGGATTTACGATGATGTTAATGAGAATATTAGAAGAAGAAAAACCTACACATATGCTAGTTGCGTTTGATGCTGGAAAGACTACTTTCCGTCATAAAACGTTTGGAGAGTATAAAGGAGGACGACAAAAGACTCCACCAGAACTTTCTGAGCAGTTTTCTTTTTTAAGAGAACTATTAAATGCATACAACATTAAAACATACGAATTAGAAAACTATGAAGCCGATGATATTATTGGAACATTGTCACTTCAAGCGGAAAAGGATGGCTTCGACGTAAAAGTTATTTCTGGTGATAAAGATTTAACGCAACTTGCATCAGATCGCGTGACAGTAGATATTACTCGTAAAGGAATAACGGATGTTGATTCCTATACACCAGCATTTGTACAGGAAAAGTACGGAATCAATGTGGATCAAATTATCGATATGAAAGGTCTAATGGGTGACTCATCCGATAACATTCCAGGTGTACCAGGTGTTGGAGAAAAAACAGCATTAAAGCTATTGAAAGAATTTGGTTCGGTAGAATCTTTATTAGAGTCGATTGATCAAGTAAGTGGTAAAAAACTAAAAGAAAAGTTAGAAGAAAATAAAGAACAAGCACTGATGAGTAAAGAGTTAGCGACCATTCTTCGTGAAGCACCAATTGAAGTAAAAGTGGACGATACGGAATATGATGGCTTTGATGCTCAAAAAGTTGTTGGGATATTTAAAGAGCTGGGCTTCAATTCCTTATTAGATAAAGTCGGAGTGGCAGTAGAAGAACCAACAGAAGAATTAAAGACAGTTACATATGAAATAGTAGAAGATATTCGGGAAGATCATTTCGCTTGGGAAAATGTTCTCATGGTAGAAGTGTTGGATGAAAATTATCATAAGGCTACTATTCAAGGTATTGCCGTTGTTAACGAAAAAGGAAGCTTTTATTTCCGGACGGAAGATGCACTACAATCGGAAGTTTTTAAAGAGTTTGCTCAATCAGATGAGCAAAAGAAAACGGTTTTTGATGCGAAAAGAGCGCAAGTTGCCCTTCGTTGGCAAGGTATTGAATTAAACGGAATAGACTTTGATTTCCATTTAGCTTCCTATATTTTAAACCCTGCAGAAGCTTCCGAAGACTTAGCTGAAATTGTGAAGAAAAAAGGGTATGCCCAAGTACAAGCGGATGAGGCGATATATGGTCGCGGAGCAAAACAGGCTGTACCTAATGAAGATATATTAGCAGAGCATTTAATTAGAAAAGCAACTGCGATGGAACAGTTAAAAGATACATTTATAAAGGAATTAGAGGAAAATGAGCAATTAGAACTTTTTGAGCAATTGGAAATGCCGTTATCTATTATTTTAGCGAATATGGAAGCGACAGGAGTAAGGGTAGATATAGACAGGTTAGAAAAAATGGGTGAAGATTTAGCTCAGAAGCTTGAGAAATTAGAAGAAACTATTTATGAACTAGCTGGGGAAAAGTTTAATATTAACTCGCCCAAACAGCTTGGTGTCATCCTGTTTGAAAAATTAGGTTTACCACCAGTTAAGAAAACAAAAACAGGCTACTCCACTTCGGCTGATGTTTTAGAGGCGTTAGCAGAAAAACATGAAATAATTCAACAAATCTTAAATTATCGTCAACTTGGGAAGTTAAAGTCCACTTATATAGAAGGACTGTTAAAAGTTGTTCATAAAGATACTAGCAAAATACACACAAGATTTAATCAAGCTTTAACTCAGACAGGACGTTTAAGTTCCATTGATCCGAACTTACAAAATATCCCGATAAGATTAGAAGAGGGTAGAAAAATCCGTCAAGCGTTTGTTCCCTCTGAAAAAGATTGGGTAATCTTTGCTGCGGATTATTCTCAAATTGAATTACGAGTACTTGCTCATATTGCTGGGGACGAAAAGTTAATACAAGCGTTTAATGAAGATGCTGATATTCATACAAAAACAGCTATGGATGTTTTCCATGTAAGTGCCGATGAAGTAACTTCAAATATGCGAAGACAAGCCAAAGCGGTAAACTTTGGGATTGTTTACGGAATTAGTGATTATGGTTTGTCTCAAAGCTTAGGAATTACTCGTAAAGAGGCAAAAACTTTTATTGACCGATATTTGGAAAGTTTTCCAGGTGTCAAACAATATATGGAAGATATCGTTCAAGACGCAAAAGATAAAGGGTATGTATCTACTCTATTACATCGTCGAAGATATTTGCCAGAAATTACGAGCAGAAACTTTAATCTACGTAGTTTTGCGGAGAGAACGGCAATGAACACTCCTATTCAAGGTAGTGCTGCCGACATTATTAAAAAAGCGATGATTAACATGGCGGGTAGATTGAAGGAAGAAGGGCTCAAAACTAAATTATTGTTACAAGTTCACGATGAGTTAGTTTTTGAGGCGCCAAAAGAAGAAATGGAACTATTAAAGAAAATAGTTCCTGAAGAAATGGAACGAGCGATTAAGTTAGATGTTCCTTTAAAAGTTGATTATTCTTACGGACCTACATGGTTTGATGCAAAATAAAAGGTAGGGATTTAAGTTGCCAGAATTACCAGAAGTAGAAACGGTTAGAAGAACGCTCGTACAACTAGTAAAAGGGAAAACGATAGCAGAGGTGGAAGTTCGTTGGCCAAAAATGATTAAAGAGCCAGATGATGTCCAACAATTTGAGCTATTGCTTCGTGGCCAAACAATTTTAGATATAGGTAGAAGAGGTAAGTTTTTACTCTTTACGTTATCCGATTATGTCATGGTTTCCCATTTAAGAATGGAAGGTCGATACGGTCTCTTTGCAAAGGAAGAACCGATGAATAAACATGTACATGTTATTTTTCGATTTACAGACGGAACAGAATTACGATATCAAGATGTACGGAAGTTTGGAACGTACCATCTGTTTAAACCGGGTGAAGAATTAAAAACAAAACCGTTAGTAAACCTTGGCCCAGAACCGTTTGATGAGAGCTTCACAGTAGATGTCTTAAAACAGAAACTACAACGAACAAATCGTAACATTAAAGCAGCCCTATTAGATCAATCTGTAGTAGTTGGATTAGGCAACATTTACGTCGATGAGGCGTTGTTTCGTTCTAATATTCATCCAGAAACAATTGCAAGTAGTTTAACGGATGAACAAATAAGGACACTGCACCGAGAAATAATTTTAACGTTACAAGATGCAGTGGAAAAAGGCGGTAGTACGGTACGTTCTTACGTAAATTCTCAAGGAGAAATAGGGTTATTTCAATTAGATATTTTTGTGTACGGTCGTAATGATGAGCCGTGTAAAAAGTGTGGAACGGTTATCGAAAAGTCCGTAGTTGCGGGTAGAGGGACACATATATGTCCAAATTGTCAAAGAAAGTAGAGCTAAAGGGATAAACACATCGAATGGGCTCCTGCCATATACTATGTTAGTGATAGTAAGGGAGGAGCTCGTTTTGATTCAGTACATGTCGCTTTTTCTTTTAGCTTTTGCCGTAAGTTTAGATAGTTTTAGTGTTGGTTTAACATACGGATTACGAAAGATGCATATGCCACTAAAATCTCTGTCCATTATTGCTTTATGTTCGGCTGTTTCTTTATTACTTGCGATGTTTTTAGGTACTATAATAATGAATTTTATGTCGATCCAATTTGCTGAAACGATTGGTGGAGTTATCCTTATTTGTTTAGGGCTTTGGGTTTTATATCAATTTTTCCGTTCGAATGAGAAGGATTCGGAATTAGTCGGAGAGAATTTGATCCTAAATTTTGAAATAAAATCATTAGGTGTAGTTATTAATATTTTGAAAAAGCCAACTGAAGCTGATTTTGATCGTTCTGGATCAATCACTGGATTAGAAGCATTTTTTCTAGGGATTGCACTTTCTTTAGATGCTTTCGGGGCAGGAATAGGTGCAGCTCTTCTAGGGTTCTCTCCGTGGGGAATGGCGATATGTGTTGCAATAATGTGCTCATTATTTGTTGTGTCTGGAATTAAGTTAGGTCGAGTATTTTCGAATGTTAGTTGGATTCAAAAGCTTTCTTTTCTACCAGGTGTATTATTAATTGTTATTGGTGTTATAAAATTATAAGAGGCTGGGTGTTTAGAGCAGTCTCTTTTTTCGTAAAGGAGAGTTGGCCATGCCAGGAATTGTTATTGGGTTAACAGGTGGGATTGCCAGTGGAAAAAGTACGGTAGCTAACATATTAAAAGAAAAAGGAATACCAATTGTAGATGCGGATATTATCGCCAGAGAAGTTGTCGAAATAGGATCAGAGACGTTAAACAAGTTAGTAGAAACTTTTTCACCGGCTATATTACATAACGATGGATCATTAGATAGGGCAGCGTTAGGAAGTATCATTTTTCATAATGAAGAAAAACGTCAGCTGTTAAATAGTATTATGCACCCTAGCATTAGAAAAAGGATGAAAGAAAAAACTGCTCAATATTTACAAGAAGGCTACTCAGTTGTCGTAATGGACATACCGTTATTATTTGAGAGTAAATTAACACATCTAGTCGATAAAACAATTGTAGTTTATGTGGACGAGGAAGTTCAATTAAAGCGACTAATGGAAAGAAATACACTATCAAAAGACGAAGCTTTAGCAAGAATTCATTCACAAATGCCTCTAAAAGAGAAAAAAAATCTAGCCGATTTCGTCATCGATAACAACGGATCACTAAACGAAACAACAACGCAATTACAAGAAATAATTCAAAAAATTCAAGCATAACTCACCTTCATTACACTCGCCATTAAAGGTGAGTTTTTTTAGTTTAAAAAGTTGATAATCGACATATATTTCTGATGACACAACAAAAGTTATTGTGTTATACTAATTACAAGAATTATAGTTTATAAGTATAACATATATATGAAAAGGGGTAATTGTAATGATGGCAAAGGTTGCAATTAATGGATTCGGACGAATCGGGAGAATGGTATTTAGACGCGCAATCCAAGAGGGGAACATCGATATCGTTGCAATCAATGCGAGCTATCCAGCAGAAACGTTAGCTCACTTAATTAAGTATGACACAAATCACGGTCGTTTCGATGGAGAAATAATTCCCGAAAATGATGCATTAATCGTGAATGGTAAAAGAATTCAATTAGTAAATAATCGTAACCCAGAAGAATTACCATGGGAAGAGCTTAATATAGATATCGTTATTGAAGCTACTGGCAAATTTAATTCTCGTGATAAAGCAGCGCTTCATTTAAACGCAGGGGCAAAAAAAGTAGTACTAACAGCTCCTGGTAAAAATGAAGATGTCACCATTGTAATGGGCGTAAATGAAGAAACGTTAGATATCGAGAATCATGAAGTGATTTCAAATGCATCTTGTACAACGAACTGTTTAGCTCCCGTTGTAAAAGTGTTAGATGAGCAGTTTGGAATTGTAAACGGTTTAATGACGACAGTTCATGCATATACGAACGATCAAAAGAATATTGACAATCCACATAAAGATTTACGTAGAGCTCGTGCATGTGCTCAATCTATTATTCCGACATCAACAGGGGCTGCGAAAGCGTTATCTTTAGTATTACCGCACTTGAAAGGCAAACTACATGGGATGGCGCTTAGAGTACCAACGCCAAACGTATCTTTAGTGGACTTAGTAGTAGACGTTAAACAAAACGTTACGGTAGATGACGTAAATGATGCGTTTAAAACGGCTTCTATCGGATCATTAGAAGGAATTGTTGATGTAACAATGGAGCCACTTGTATCTATTGATTTCAATACAAACCCTAATTCAGCGATAATTGATGGGTTATCAACGATAGTAATGGAAGGGAATAAAGTAAAAGTATTAGCATGGTATGATAACGAATGGGGATATTCTTGCAGAGTAGTGGATTTAGTTAATTTTGTAGCAGAAAAAATGTTTCAATCCGAAAAAGTAGTAGCGGGATAAATGTAAATAGACTTTCAAAGTGACTGGTGAATATAAATCATTAGTCACTTTTTTTATGTAATCGTAATGGAAAAATTGTAATGCCCTTTACTTGGATATAAAAAATCCAGTTGTGACAAGCTACATATTAAAAGTATTACCCCCTAAATTTATTTAAAGAAAAACTATTGAAAAAAGAAAACAAACAAAGTATACTATGATTCGTGAACTTCTTGAAGCGGTAATGTTCCTACTTAAAGGGTTAGGACCTCTCTGGACTAACTTTCCCCCGTGGTAGGAATAATTAAACGGAGTTTTTGAAGGAAATTCATGTAAATAATAATAAAGGGGGAACGTGAGATGGAAACTATTGGTCGTCACGTTATTTCAGAGTTATGGGGTTGCGATTTTAACAAGTTAAATGACATGGATTATGTAGAAAAGACATTTGTGGATGCTGCACTTAAATCAGGAGCAGAAATTCGTGAAGTAGCATTTCATAAATTTGCACCACAAGGAATTAGTGGTGTTGTTATTATTTCTGAATCTCATTTAACAATTCATAGCTTCCCGGAGCATGGTTATGCAAGTATCGATGTGTATACATGCGGAGATTTAGACCCGAATATTGCGGCGAATTATATTGCCGATGCGTTAGATGCTAAAACACGTGAAACAATCGAGCTTCCACGTGGTATGGGCCCAGTTGAAGTAAAGAAAGCAAAAGCACTTTAAAAGATGAAGAAAATGAATTAAAATGGAAAGAGGTGTATATGCACCTCTTTTTCTTATGGTCTTTTCTTTAAAATATCTTCTAAGAATTTTTACTTTGCGATTAATCCTAAGTAGAATGAAAAGAAGAAAATTAGAGGAATTTTCAAATTAGGACAAGCTGTAAATAAATACATATACTCTATAGTTAGGGGTTGTCATATTTTTATGTCAATTGGACAAAAGATTAAATCGTTTTTTTCTACTCAAACAGAAACGAGAGAAAATCATATAAATGAACAATTAAAAAGTCGATATTATAAAACGACAACTAAAAAAGCAATCGAAGCTATAAAAACTATTATTCATCAAGAGGATGGCTTAACTGTGAAATCAGTTTCCGAGGAGCATGGTGAGATAGCTGTTGAAGTTCGTAAAGGAAAAAAAGCTTTTATGATTATTACTGTCATTTCTGTAAGACCTTTTGAAACGGCAATCGATTTCTCTGTTACAACGGAAACAGTACTACCTTCTGATTTTGGCTATAGTAGAAAGTTAATTTTTATAATGTATGAAAAGCTTGGTAAGCAATTAACATATGTCGGTTCAGGATTAAATGCAGAAAAGTAAAAGAACGGAGTGAGAACTAAATGAAGTGCCCAACATGCAACCACAATGGAACTAGAGTTTTAGACTCTCGTCCAGTCGAAGAAGGACGTTCCATTCGCCGTCGTAGAGAATGTGAAGCTTGCTCTTTTCGATTTACTACATTTGAAAAAGTAGAACAAATGCCATTAATCGTTGTGAAAAAAGAAGGAGTACGTGAGGAATTTAGCCGTGAAAAGGCGTTACGTGGTTTAATACGAGCTTGTGAAAAAAGACCAGTTCCTTTAGAAAAGTTAGAAGATATAGTGATTAACGTTGAAAAAGATTTACGAAATATAGGTGTGTCGGAAGTAAATAGTAATACTATCGGTGAAATGGTCATGGATCACTTAGCAAAAATTGACGAAATTGCATACGTTCGTTTTGCTTCTGTTTATCGACAATTTAAAGATATAAATGTATTTTTAGATGAGCTGAAAGAGCTAATTGAACGCGAAAGAAAATAATGATAGAAAAAGAGCTTAATGATAGGCTCTTTTTCACGTATTTCTGATTAAGTTTTAAGTTTGGATGATACGAAGGAGGGATCAAGTTGACGAGGTATTGGAATGAACTAATCCCAATTGATCGCTATGTTGTAAAAGTGAACGGATTATTACAAGAAGCAGATAGAAAAATTATTACGATGCTGTACCAACCTTTGATAGGGTTTCGAGGCTACAGTTTATTTATGACACTTTGGAGTGAATTGGAACAAGATCGTCTTTGGGGAGAAGAGTCTACTCACCATAGTATCATGACGACAATGCAATGTAACTTAAAAGATATACATCAGGAGCGTTTAAAACTTGAAGCTATTGGACTCCTGAAAACGTTCGTGAAAGAAGAGGAAAATGTAAGATCTTTTGTTTATGAACTACAACCACCCCTCACTCCCGAAACATTTTTCTCTGATCCGATGTTAAATATATATTTGTATAACCGTCTTGGGAAAAGTAAGTATGTGAAAGTGAAGAATTTCTTTAGTGATGAAATTATTCCTAACACGTTTCAAAATATTACACGTTCTTTCCATGAGGTGTTTGCATCTATCCAGGCTGAAAGTATGATGACACAAGTAACTGATGAGGTGTTAGAAGACTCAAAGCTTGATGAAGATCTGGAATGGATTACGAAAAAAGATGGGAAAGAAATTGAAGTGAAGCATGAAGGTTTTGATTTTTCGCTGTTCTATGCTGGTCTTTCAGAAGTTGTTATCCCACGAAAATCTATTACACCGAAAGTGGAAGAAGCTATCTCAAAATTATCATTTTTATATCATATTGATCCTATTACGATGAAGGATATTGTCATGAATGCTATCGATGATGACGATACCGTTAATATAGAGGAACTAAGAAAAGTAGCAAGAGATTGGTATCAATTAGAAAATAAAGATGGACTACCAACATTAGTCGAGCGTACGCAACCAGTTCATTTAAGAAAAATGGATGATAAAAAACCGAAATCAAAAGATGAACAGTTAATTCAAATGTTGGAAAACGTCTCACCAAAACAACTGTTGTCTGATTTTTCAGGTGGCGATCCTTCTATATCGGACTTGTGGATTGTGGAAGATGTGATGTTTAAGCAACAACTTCCAGCAGGCGTTGTGAATGTGCTTTTGTACTATGTTTTACTAAAAACAGATATGAAATTAAACCGAAATTATGTGGAAAAAATAGCTAGCCATTGGGCAAGAAAGCGCGTCACAACTGTTATCGAAGCGATGGAGCTAGCAAAAGCAGAAAATCGCCAATATCAAAATTGGGCGAAAACAAAACAAACCAAATCTACAGCCACAAAGCAAACGAAAGATACACCTAATCGTAATCGGTTTATTAGTGAAAAAACGAAGGAAGAAGAGGAAAAAGAAACCGTTAGTGCCCAAGAAGAAAATAAGCGAAAACTCGCAGAACGACTAGAAAAACTTAAATTAAATAAAGGTAAGTAAACGTTAGAGCACATCCCTCTAGCGTTTTTTTATTAAAAGGAGGCTCGACTCCCTCCCCGCGGAAAGCAAGTGTCTGCAGCGACGAAGGAGACGCAACGTTCCCCTCATGTTTTTATAAAGATTTATCATTTTTTAATACTTTCCCCCATATACATAGAAGCAGGTGTAATAAAGGGGGGACAAACTTGTTTGAGATTTCCTTTCATGATGAAACTGATGCAAGTATTGTTTATAAGCAACTTAAAAATTGTTTCGTAAAAAGTGACAGTTCACTTTCTTTACATAACGAAAAAATTTGTATGGAAATGCATGAGTTGAAAAAAATAAAGCCAAGTATGATTGAGACGTTAAGATGGTTTGTAAAGAAAAAAGAACAACAACGGGCATTGTCAGTGTTAGAACACTCCTTTTTCTATAAGGACATAGAAGAGCAAGAACAAATTTTATCCATATTACAAAGCATTCTAAACGGAGAAAGAGACGACATCCCTAATCTGCCATCGCTAGTAGAAAGAGACCAAACATTAATTAAATCGCTACATTTATTGTTAGAAAATCCAGTTTCATTTTCATTCGAATCTGTATTAACTTTCCGACTTAAACATTATTTTGACTCGTTGTATCAATTTATTGAAGCGGCTATTGATGAGTATAAAATGGAACAGGAATATCAAGCGTTTATTCAACAATTGAGAGAGGTGTTATTTTCAGCTGAATCAAAACTAGATGAAGTCCATTTAGTGTATGAAACACACTTTGAATTTTACGATAGCCAACAAAATTACTTATCGAAAGATCACTTAAAAAAATATATTAACAGAACTCATTTTAATAATTATGCCTTTTATATTGATTCAGTCGTTTTGGCTCCATTAGTGTCAATAGCTCCAAATAAACTTTATTTATACACAGATCATATGGATCATCAACTTGTCCAAACGATCCGAAACATATTTCAAGAGCGTGCTACGATAAAACCGTATCAACACTTTCCGCTAAAAAAAATGAAAGTTGAGTAATCCACTACTTGATTTTATTGTGTAGGGAGAATATAATTACCTACATATTCATTTTAATTTAAAAGCGAAAAGTAATGATAAGGACAATAGTAGTTAAATACGAATTTCAGAGAGGGAAGACAAGGCTGAAAGCTTCCTATTACGATTTAAGTACTTACCACCTTTAAACTTCAACAGCGAACCTTAATAGCAGTAGTTGTTGACGGCAGTTCCGTTACCCAAACTAAGCCATTATCTGTATATTTTGTTTGCAGAGCAATGGGAATTAGGGTGGAACCACGATGAGAATAATAACTCGTCCCTTTTTATAGGGGCGAGTTTTTTATTTTAATAAATAATAATAACAAGAGGTGATTAGGATGTCTGAATTAGTAAAAATTCAATTTCCAGACGGAGCGGTAAAGGAGTTTGAGCGTGGTACGACAACAGAAGATATTGCGGCATCCATTAGCCCAGGTCTAAAGAAAAAAGCCATCGCTGGAACTTTTAACGGCGAACAAATAGACTTGCGTACTCCAATAAACGAAGATGGTCAAATTAGTATTATTACACAAGATGGTGAAGATGCTTTATCTATTATGCGTCATAGCACTGCGCATCTTATGGCTCAAGCTATTAAACGTATTTATGGAAAAGGCGTTAAATTAGGTATTGGTCCTGTTATTGAGAACGGCTTCTATTATGACGTTGATATGGAGCATGCATTAACTCCAGAAGATTTACCTGCAATTGAAAAAGAAATGAAGAAAATAGTGAACGAAAACTTTGATATCGTTCGAGTGGAAGTTTCTCGCGAAGAAGCACTTCGTCGTTATGAAGAGATTGGCGATGAATTAAAATTGGAACTTATTCGTGAACTACCCGAAGGAGAAACAATTACAATTTACGAACAAGGTGAATTTTACGACCTTTGCCGTGGTGTACACGTTCCTTCTACTGGGAAAATTAAAGAATTCAAGTTACTAAGTATCGCTGGTGCTTACTGGCGAGGAGATAGTAAAAATAAAATGCTTCAACGTATTTATGGTACTGCGTTCTTCAAAAAAGCGGAATTAGACGAACATTTACGTTTATTAGAAGAAGCAAAAGAACGTGATCACCGTAAACTTGGGAAAGAATTAGACTTGTTCTTCAACTCGCAAAAGGTTGGGCAAGGACTCCCATTATGGTTACCGAAAGGGGCAACAATTCGTCGCGTTGTCGAACGTTACATTGTAGATAAAGAAATTAAATTAGGTTATGACCATGTGTATACTCCTGTAATGGGAAGTGTAGAATTATATAAAACTTCTGGTCACTGGGATCACTATCAAGACGGTATGTTCCCACCGATGGAAATGGACAATGAACAATTAGTACTTCGTCCGATGAACTGTCCTCATCATATGATGGTTTATAAAAACAGCATTCATAGTTATCGTCAGCTTCCAGTCCGTATTGCTGAGCTAGGAACAATGCATCGATATGAAATGTCTGGTGCATTATCAGGTTTACAACGTGTTCGTGGAATGACATTAAATGATGCACACATTTTCGTTCGTCCAGACCAAATTAAAGACGAATTTAAGAGAGTAGTTCATTTAATTCAGGAAGTTTATAAAGACTTTGGAATAAACGATTATTCCTTCCGTTTATCATATCGTGATCCTGAAGATACAGAGAAATATTACGATGATGATGCAATGTGGGAAAAAGCACAAAGCATGTTAAAAGATGCAATGGATGAAATGGAACTAGATTATTTCGAAGCGGATGGTGAAGCTGCGTTTTACGGACCAAAGTTAGACGTTCAAGTTCGTACAGCTTTAGGAAAAGACGAAACACTTTCTACTGTCCAATTAGACTTCTTGCTTCCTGAGAAATTTGATTTAACTTACGTTGGAGAAGATGGAAAGCAACACCGTCCAGTCGTAATCCACCGCGGAGTTGTTTCCACAATGGAGCGCTTTGTTGCCTTCTTAATAGAAGAATATAAAGGGGCATTCCCTACTTGGTTAGCTCCAGTTCAAGTACAAGTAATTCCTGTTTCTCCTGAAGCTCATTTTGACTATGCGAAAGAAGTGCAAGATCGCTTGAAAGCAGAAGGAATTCGCGTTGAGCTTGATGAACGTAACGAAAAAATTGGTTACAAAATTCGTGAAGCACAAATGCAAAAAATTCCTTACATGTTAGTGCTAGGTGACAATGAAATTCAAGAAAAAGCTGTAAATGTACGTAAGTACGGAGAGCAAAAATCAGAGACTATTCCGCTTGAGCAATTTTTACAGCAATTAGTAGCTGAAATAAAAAAATAAAAAAATAGTTGTCAAAGATAAATGTATCTGATACAATTTAAAACGTTGCTTGTTTTGAATATACATTCCTTGACAACCATCATAAGAAATGTTATATTTCTTAGGTGAATAGAATACTTGTTTATTGAACAAGAAGAAGCACCCGCTTCTCACCTGATTGACGCAAAATTGCAGTTGCCAGGTTTTACGAGAATTTTTCAACTTTAATTCGTAAAGTGTGGGTGTGTTATGCATCCACACTTTTTTTGTTCACAGGATTGTTCAAAAACGGTGTTCGTATAAAACCTTGGAGGTGGCTAATTATTAGCAAAGATATGATGGTGAACGAAGGTATTCGTTCTCGTGAGGTTCGTTTAATCGGTCAAAACGGAGACCAGCTTGGAATTAAAACAAAACAAGAAGCACTTGAGATTGCTGCAAAAGCAAACTTAGACTTAGTGCTAGTTGCTCCAAACGCAAAGCCTCCTGTATGCAGAATTATGGACTACGGAAAGTTCCGATTCGAGCAACAGAAGAAAGAAAAAGAGCAACGCAAAAACCAAAAAGTTATTAACGTAAAAGAAGTTCGATTAAGTCCTTCAATTGATGAACACGACTTTAACACGAAACTTCGAAATGCGATAAAGTTCCTTGAAAAAGGAGACAAAGTAAAAGCATCGATTCGATTCAAAGGTCGTGCCATTACACATAAAGAAATTGGTCAACGTGTATTAGACCGTTTCTCAGCAGCTTGCTCTGAAGTTGCAACAGTGGAATCGTCGCCTAAAATGGACGGTCGTAGCATGTTCTTAGTATTAGCACCTAAAAATGAAAAGTAAGAAATAGAGGAGGACTCACCTATGCCTAAAATGAAAACTCATCGCGGATCTGCGAAACGATTCAAAAAGACTGGATCTGGTAGTCTTAAGCGTTCTCACGCTTACACAAGTCACTTATTTGCTAACAAGTCTCAAAAGCAAAAACGTAAATTACGTAAAGCTGCTGTTGTAAGTAAAGGTGATTTCAAACGCATTCGTCATATGTTAGACAACATTAAATAATATCGGTTTTTTATATATAGGAGGGAAACACAATGCCAAGAGTTAAAGGCGGTACAGTAACACGCAGACGTCGTAAAAAAGTCATTAAATTAGCTAAAGGTTATTTCGGTTCAAAACATACTTTATATAAAGTAGCTAACCAACAAGTAATGAAATCATTAATGTATGCTTATCGTGATCGTCGTCAAAAGAAACGCGATTTCCGTAAGTTATGGATTGCTCGTATTAACGCAGCAGCTCGTATGAACGGTCTTTCTTACAGCCGTTTAATGCACGGATTAAAAGTAGCTGGTATCGAAGTTAACCGTAAAATGTTAGCTGACCTAGCTGTTCATGACGAAAAAGCTTTCGCTGAATTAGCAACAGCTGCAAAAAACAGCTTAAACAAGTAATAACGATAAAAGAAAGGGGACTATACTTATAAGTAGTCCCCTTTCGGTTTTATTATGGGAAGTTTGGTGAAGAGAAAGATATGATAGAGTTGTTACTGATTTATCTCGTACTTAATAGTGTCGCTTTTCTATTAATGAAAGTAGATAAAAAGAGAGCGATTAATAATAAATGGCGAATATCAGAATCTACTTTATGGGCCATTTCTATTGTTGGTGGTGCGCTAGGCTCATGGGCAGGGATGAAGAAATTTCGTCATAAAACGAAACATAATACATTTAAATTTGGTATGCCACTATTGACTCTAGTCCAAATAGGGACAATTATCTATTTCACATTGGTATAAGCACTTAAATTATCGAATAAGCATAGAATAATGCAATGCGGAGCGAGGTGAAGACCAAATGGATGAACGATTATCTGTTTTATATGTAATGGTTGAAACACATTGGTTACTAGCATCTATAGCTTTTATATCTTTTCACATTTTAAGACAAATATTATTTATCCCAGTTGTGATCATTTGTGTTGCAGGTGGAGCATTGTTTGGTGGTCTATTAGGTAGCGTCTATTCCATTATTGGTCTTACATTATCAAGTCTACTTTTCTATCTCCTTTATAATCAAATGCCTAAAATATTTGGGAAAATATTAAAAATGAAAGAGAAATGGTTTGGTCATCGGGCAGAATTGTCTGTCGGGCAAGTTACTGTTCTTCGATTAATTCCATTTATTCATTTTCATTTATTGTCGTTATGTTTAATTGAAACAACGAAAAATTTTCGTGAATATGTGAGGGCTTCTATCATAGCAAACATTCCGATTGCAATTATTTATACCGTATTTGGTCAGTTTATACGTGATTTTTCCCCGTCTATGATTTTGTTATTATTACTTTTATTATCTGGTTTGTTTTTTCTGGTAAAGGATAAATATGTGATTATAAAATGGGAGAAGTTCTTTCAAAAAGATAAAGCTCGGAGCAGTTAATCAATGATTAGCTGTTTTTTTATGTAGAGAAACTATTATAACCAATGAAAATAGGCTTAAGTATGTCCGTTTCACTTCGCATCCGTGAGTCTCGTACATTCCACTACGTTACAGTCTCTTTTTTTATATTCAGAAGGAAACCATTTTGAGGAAAATCAACCTTTTTCTCTTAATTAGCTTCCTCTTATGATCACTTATTTAACAGGTAGCAGAATTTACATAACAGAGTTTCGATATTATTTAACAGGTAGCAGAATTAACTTAACAGAGTTTCGATTTTATTTAACAGGTAGCAGAATTTACATAACAGAGTTTCGATTTTATTTAACAGGTAGCAGAATTAACTTAACAGAGTTTCGATTTTATTTAACAGGTAGCAGAATTAACTTAACAAACCTCCGATTTTACTTAACAGTCTTCCATTTTTACTTAACAGCCGCAGAATTTTTTAACAACGCTTTGTTTAACAAACCTCCGATCACATTAACAGCAGCCATAAGCAGTTTTGTGAAACTTATAAATAATATAAAAGGAATATATCTTAGTAGTGATACAATGAATACGGAAGGTCCTTAAGAATTACAGACAAATATGGGGAAGGTAATGAACGATGAAGTTGTATAAAGATGATATGAATGAGTTTTACGCTTTGGAGATTTTAAGTTGGCAGTACGAGCCTCCTTACGATTTTTACAATGGAGAAGTGAGCCGAGAAGGTATGATGGAATTGTTAGTGAAGGACTACTATACAATCTTAGATGAAAATAAACAGTTAGTAGGGTTCTTTTGTATCGGAGAAGGAGCACAAGTTCCGACGACAGATTACAATTATAATAATTTATTTGTAGATATTGGCTTTGGTTTGAAGCCGGACTTAACTGATCAAGGAAATGGTGATGATTTTCTTTCCTTTATTATGGAGCAAGCCAAGAGGATGGGGGATTGTAAAAATCTTCGGTTAACAGTTGCCTCCTTCAACGAACGTGCCATTCACCTTTATAAAAAACATAAATTTACTGAAACGACACGATTTCTTTTTCATGGTACAGAATTCATCGTAATGATACAAGAATAAAAAAAAAGAGCTTTGTTTAGCTCTTTTCTGCTTTTAAAAATTCTTTAATCGGGCTTTTCCAATCGATAATTGCATTAGGATATGCTCTTCTAACTTCTTTTTCTATAAACTCAAAGTCACGCTTTTCTAAACCTTGTAGTTTTGACGTATTTTTAGGGAAGATAAAAATGGATATGACTTCAAATGCTTTATCGGTAGTCCCTAAATATTTTTCTCCTTCAAAGAGTACACCTTTGTACGTTAAGAGAAAGTTTTTACGTATATTTTCTTTTTTATCTAACATATAAAAGTTTTTTTGTTCGTGCGCTAATTCTAATTTTCTCTTCGGATTAAAAACATATTTGATGATTGCGTAAATAAGAAAAACAAAAAGCGCTAACAGTAATATACGTATAAGGTAAACAATCATGGTCCTTTAACTCCTTATTTTTAATAGAATATAGATGGATTACCCTATTTTACGATTTTAATCACGCAAAAGTTTCATTTTTGATATAATTTTTTTAAATAAATTTTATAAAGGACGGTACATATGAAACTAGACCAATTATTTCTTATGCAAAAAGAGTTAGATTCAAAAATTGAAGAGCAACACGGATTAAAAAAAGAAGAGCTTTTTGATCGGAAAGTGTTAGCCTTACAAGTGGAAGTTGGGGAACTTGCTAACGAAACACGTTGTTTCAAGTTTTGGAGTTTAAAACCTTCTTCTCCTAAAGAGGTTATTTTAGAAGAATATGTTGATGGACTACATTTCATTTTATCACTAGGCTTAACGTTAAACTATAGCATGGATATTGAAACGGAAGCATCCGTAAAAATGGAGTCTGTTACAGAACAATTTTTAGTAGTCTATCAGTTAATTTCACAATTCCGTGAATCGAGAGACGAAGATACGTACCAAGTACTATTCTCTTCCTATATTCATTTAGGGGAGTTATTACATTTCGAATGGAAAGAAATTGAACAGGCATACTATAAAAAGAATGAAGTAAACCATGAACGACAGCAAACAGGATATTAAACACAATTTGTTGGTTTTCTCTCGCTTTTCTTCTGACAGAAGTTTCTGTATAATAGGCGTTGAGAATATTAAGGGGGACGAAATATATGACAAAGCAGTTAGATGAAACGTTAACGATGCTTAAAGATTTAACGGATGCTAAAGGTATTCCGGGCAATGAAAAAGAGCCTCGTGACGTAATGAGAAAATACATAGAAGCTTACGCTGATGAAGTAACAACGGACGGACTAGGAAGCTTAATCGCGAAAAAGGTTGGGGTAGCGGACGGTCCTAAAATTATGGTTGCTGGCCATTTAGATGAAGTTGGTTTTATGGTAACGAGCATTGATGATCGCGGATTTATTCGTTTTCAAACAGTCGGTGGCTGGTGGTCACAAGTAATGCTGGCACAGCGTGTAACAATCGTAACGAAGAAAGGTGACATAACAGGTGTAATAGGATCTAAACCGCCTCACATTCTACCACCAGAAGCTCGTAAAAAACCAGTAGAGATTAAAGATATGTTTATTGATATTGGTGCTTCAAGCCGTGAAGAAGCGGCTGAATGGGGTGTTACACCTGGAGACCAAGTTGTTCCTTACTTTGAATTCACAGTAATGAATAACGAGAAAATGTTATTAGCAAAAGCTTGGGATAATCGTATCGGATGTGCGATTGCGATTGACGTATTAAAGCAGCTTAAAGACACAGATCATCCAAACGTAGTTTACGGGGTAGGAACTGTTCAAGAAGAGGTTGGTCTACGTGGAGCGAAAACATCTGCAAACATGATTGAACCAGATATTGGCTTTGGTGTGGATGTTGGTATTGCTGGGGATACTCCTGGAGTAACGGAAAAAGAAGCACTAAGTAAAATGGGTAAAGGACCTCAAATAATTCTTTATGATGCATCAATGGTTTCTCATAAAGGGTTACGTGATTTTGTAACAGGTGTAGCAGATGAAATGGAGATTCCGTATCAATTTGACTCTGTAGCTGGTGGAGGAACTGACTCTGGAGCAATCCATTTAACAGCACAAGGTGTACCTGCATTATCTATTACGATTGCAACTCGTTACATCCACTCTCATGCAGCAATGTTGCATCGTGATGACTATGAGAATGCAGTGAAATTAATTGCAGAAGTGATCAAACGTTTAGATGCTGATACTGTAAAAGAAATTACGTTTAATTAATGAAAAAGGGCTTCCAGAAATGGGAGCTCTTTCTAATGTAAAGTTGTAGTATATACCGCTATTGATTACTACCTAGTTCCAATGATTGCAATGATTTTATGGTGTGGATTGTAGCGAAGGACACTTGACTCCTTGGGAGGAGAGGGAAGGCTGGGAACACGAAAGGGCAAAAGTAGAATTCCCTTAACAGTAATTAGGTATATTCACAATAGAGGAAAAGCATAAAGCAAGATTCCAAAGAGGAGGGAAAAACGTTCCATTTGAACCAAATTAAAAAAGAGCGGTTTAATTATTCCGCTCTAGTTTTTCCATCCATTATTTTAAACTGTTTTCTAATGTTGTAAGCATTTCTTGCTTGTCTTGTTCAGAAGAGTGTTGCCATATCATTTCAAATAAAACTCCTAGACCAGGTAACATCTTTTCTTCCCCGTTTTGAATAGCATCAACGATAGTTGCTTCCAATTCTTCTTGAGAGTTACCTTGTACGTTTTGTTTAATCGCATGTCGTAAATTTAAGTTCATAACATTTCACCCCTAAAATTAATATGTACATTTGTATGTTTTACTAAAATAGAAAAACTATGTATAGAGAATACCTTTTTTTTCCCCTGTTTTGTACATCTGATAGAAATTTGAGTATAATGAACAACAAGGTGAAATAAAGGAGAATTAGAACGTGAAACGAATTGATTCAGTCAAAAACCCTAAAGTGAAACAATGGAAAAAATTACATAAAAAGAAAGAACGTGAAATAGCGAAAACATTCTTAATAGAGGGATTTCATTTAGTAGAAGAGGCTCTAAAAGTAGATGGATTAGTAGAAGAGATCATTATATCAGAAAACGAAAACATCCCAGCAAACTGGAAAATAGATAATGCTACCTGGTATATAGTATCAGATGATGTTCTAAAAGCTATTAGTGAAACAGAAACACCACAAGGAGTATCTGCTGTCTGTCAATTCCAATCGAATAACGAGAGTATGTTAACTAAAAGTAGCAAAGTGTTAATGTTAGATAATGTACAGGACCCTGGTAATGTCGGTACGATGATTCGTACCGCGGAAGCCGCAGGTATAGACACCATCGTACTTGGGGATGGAACTGCTGATCTTTATAATGGAAAAGTTGTCCGTGCAACGCAAGGAGCAATTTTTCATGTGCCAATTATTCGAGAAAATCTTCAAACATGGATAGAAAAATGTAAAGAGATAGGTATACCCGTTTATGGTACAGCATTAGAAAATGGAATGCCATACACAGACGTAAAACCTACAACTTCTTTTGCGTTACTTGTTGGGAATGAAGGCCAAGGAGTGGCAAAAGAGTATTTGTCTAAAACAGACAAAAATTTATATATTCCTATTTACGGAAAAAGTGAATCACTAAATGTGGGGATTGCGGCTGGTATTTTGATGTACTACTTAAGAACTTAATTATGTATCAAAAAAATGGATAGGTAAAAGGCCTTAGAAAAAAGAATAGGCAATGCGAATAAAAAAAGCTGGAAGAGATTGTTGTCTCCTACAGCTTTTTTTATTCTTTCAACTTTACCGCGATAAGGTAGTGCGGTACTGTGGCTGGATGACATTCATCTGCCATTCGCTGTAAAATGGCGTTAGATTTCAAACGAATGACATAATAAACCGATTCGCGTTCACATAAATCGTACAGAGCTGGAACGGCAAAACCACTATCACCACGTAAAAATGGTGTCGTTTCTGGAAAATTTTCATTGTAATGTTTGATAAGTGGTTCCACAAAATCCACAACACCATTGGACGTATACACATTTCCAGGGCGTAGCTGGGCTTTTAGGAAATCGCCTGTTATCCCATCGAAGGCAACCAATGGATGAAAGCCACCAGTCCCGTAATGGGTATTATAAGCTGTAAATTCTTGTTGGCCGTATGTGTCAGCATGTGTTGAATCTAAAACAATGATGAGTGCTTTTGACTCTCTGAGTTCATGTACTTTATCTAAAAGTTCTTGGTTAGCGTGATGTAATTGTTCAATGGACTCATGATCAAATCGTGTATAAAAGCGAGATAAACTTGGTTGAGAAGCTAAGGAGTCAGTCCCAATCATTTGGGTGAAAACAGGATCATTCGTCAAATGATCGGCCGCATCATCCTCAGCATAACCAGCGATGAGTTGATAAAGCTTTTGCCGAAGTAGATTTTCATTTGAATGAACATGGTATTTTCTCTCGTCGTTCAGATGCAGGTGTTGAACAAGAGTATCAGAGAATCCGATTTTTTCATCAAACTCTCGAAAAACGAATTCACCTGTATCAGAAGAAAGAGAGCCTCCATCAGTTGATAATTTAATTTGACGATTGAAATCTAGTGTTAATTGCGGTAAAGTAGCCATTATAAGAATCCTTTCTGTGGTTATTTCATCGTTGCTTTAACCATATCAGAAATGGATTCTTTTTTCATTTATTTGATGCATGGACCATTTAGTTCAATACCTTGATAGATAAGCATTATTTGGTTATCAAAGATTTTTTATGAATAATTCAGGCATTTATTATTTTTGCCGAAAATAGATATACGTTGGTAATACTAATTATAGCTCTCTTAGAAGTTGGTCGTGTAAGCTATATCATCCAAGAGCAAGGTTATAATACTTACAAAAAGAATTTACGCTTGCATCAAAAGTTCAAGGTGCAAAGGATTCTCAACTAATATTGCAACATGTTTTTCCTTATTTGATTCCTACTATTGTTATTCATTTTTTTATGGATTTAGGAAGAGTTACGATACTAGTAGCTCAACTTGGGATCTTTTCAATCTTTGTTACTCAACAGTTTGTGCAAACAGGCCCATTGTTAAGTTCTATGGGACCCCCATTTGGTTTTCTGGAAAACACAGGGTATAATTGGGCGACCATGCTGAATGGAATTAAGAAAGAAATGCATAATGCTCCTTGGCTTGTGTTAGTGCCGGTAATAGCCATCATGTATATAACATTTATGTTTAATTTAATAGGTGAGGGAGCAAAAAAGTATTTCCTTCGTCGTGACGGTCATATGTAGCCCATTACAATTTCCATATTCTTTCGAGACTTAGTTGCAAGAAACGAAAACATTTCATATAATAAGAAATGATTACAATATAATAATTTAAAACGATGATAGAGGCAAGTAATTTACATGCGCCATCTAGGGAGAAAATGCCAATGACTGAAAGCATTTTTATGGAAAGTAGTAAATGAAAATTTCACCTCTTGAGTTGGCACTTGGACCAGTAATAACTGTAAAGGTGTACCGGTGAAAAGCCGTTATAGGAATGAAGTGAACTAAAACGTTTTTTTGTTTAGTTAATTAGGGTGGTAACGCGATTTAAACTCGTCCCTTCTATAGGGGCGGGTTTTTTATTTTGCTCAAAAACACCTATTACATAAAAATAAAAGGAGGCATTTGAAATGGAACAACGTTTAAAAGAGCTACAACAACAAGCTCTTCAAGAAGTTAGTGATGCAAAAAATTTAAAAGAATTGAATGAAGTTCGTGTTGCATATTTAGGGAAAAAAGGGCCAATCACGGAAATTTTACGTGGTATGGGGAAACTTTCTGCTGAGGAAAGACCGAAAATGGGGGCACTCGCAAATGAAGTACGTGAGGCTATTGCAACTCAATTGGAAGCAAAAGTAGAGATGTTAGAAAAAGCGACGGTTGCTGAAAAGCTAGCTTCCGAATCTATAGATGTTACGTTGCCAGGTAGACCTGTCCGTACAGGTAATAAACATCCGTTAACAAAAGTAGTAGAGGAAATTGAAGATCTATTTTTAGGAATGGGTTATCAAATTGCCGAAGGGCCAGAAGTAGAAAAAGATTATTATAACTTTGAAGCACTAAACTTACCGAAAGATCACCCAGCTCGCGATATGCAAGACTCTTTCTATATTACGGAAGATACATTACTTCGCACACATACTTCCCCAGTACAAGCTCGTACAATGGAGAAAAACGAAGGAAAAGGACCTATCAAAATAATTTGTCCTGGTAAAGTGTACCGTCGAGACGATGATGATGCGACACACTCTCATCAATTTACACAAATTGAAGGGTTAGTAGTAGATGAAAACATTCGAATGAGTGATTTAAAAGGAACGTTAGAAGTATTTGCGAAAAAGATGTTTGGTGAAGATCGTGAAATTCGCTTACGCCCAAGCTTTTTCCCATTCACTGAACCGTCAGTAGAAGTAGATGTTTCTTGTGCAAAATGTGGTGGAAAAGGATGTAACGTTTGTAAACAAACAGGCTGGATTGAAATTTTAGGTGCTGGAATGGTTCATCCTAACGTGTTAGAAATGGCAGGTTATGATTCTAAAATGTATCAAGGGTTTGCATTCGGAATGGGCCCTGAGCGTATTGCAATGCTGAAGTACGGAATTGATGATATTCGTCATTTTTATACGAACGACCAACGTTTTAACACTCAATGGAATAGAGCGTAATAGAAGGGAGAGAGTCTAATGTTAGTTTCATATAATTGGCTGAATGAATATGTTGACTTAAATGGAGTCAGTGCAGATGAATTAGCAGAACGTATTACACGTAGCGGGATTGAAGTTGAAGGTGTAGATGTTTTAAACGAAGGGATTAAAGGTGTTGTAATTGGCCACGTTTTAGAACGTGAGCAACATCCGAATGCAGATAAACTTAATAAATGTTTAGTAGATGTAGGAGAGGAAGCACCTGTTCAAATTATTTGTGGTGCTCCAAATGTAGACAAAGGACAAAAGGTTGCGGTTGCGAAAGTAGGCGCAGTATTACCTGGCAATTTTAAAATTAAACGTGCAAAACTACGCGGCGAAGAATCGAACGGTATGATTTGCTCGTTACAAGAATTAGGAATAGAGTCTAAACTAGTAGCAAAAGAATTTTCTGAAGGAATTTTCGTATTCCCACATGATGTGGAAGTTGGCACAGACGCGCTCGCATACTTAAGCCGTAACGATTATGTTCTAGAGCTAGGTTTAACACCAAACCGTTCAGACTGTTTAAGTATGTTAGGTGTTGCTTATGAAGTTGGGGCAATTTTAGGAAATGAAGTAAAATGGCCAAAAAGTTCTTATGACGTAAGTGAAGAACAAGCGTCCAATTACATTTCTGTTAAAGTCGAGGCAGAAGAAGATAACCCACTATACGTTGCGAAAATCGTTCAAAACGTAAAAATAGGTCCTTCGCCATTATGGATGCAAACACGCTTAATGGCTGCTGGAATTCGCCCGCATAATAATGTAGTAGATATTACAAATTACATTTTATTAGAATACGGTCAACCGTTACACGCTTTTGATTATGACAGACTAGGTAGTAAAGAAATTTTAGTTCGTCGTGCAACAGAAAAAGAGAAAATTGTCACGTTAGACGACGCAGAAAGAACATTATCTTCTGAACATCTTGTTATTACAAATGGAACAGAACCGATAGCACTAGCAGGTGTAATGGGTGGGTTGAACTCTGAAGTTCAGTCTGATACAACAACTGTACTAATTGAGTCTGCATACTTTAAAGGGACTACTGTTAGACGAGCTTCAAAAGATCACGGACTAAGAAGTGAAGCAAGTGCACGCTTTGAAAAAGGTATTGATCCGAATCGTACACATGAGGCAGCGGAAAGAGCAGCAGCATTAATGGCTGAATTCGCTGGTGGTGAAGTATTAGAGGGAAGTGTAGAAGTAAACACAATTTCTTATGAGCCAAAAGTAGTTACAACTACTCTATCTAAAATCAATAGTGTTTTAGGCACGTCTGTAACGGCAAGTGAAGTAAAGGCTATTTTTGAAAACTTGAAATTTGAAGTAGTGGAAGATAACGAAACGTTTACGGTAACAGTTCCTACTAGACGTGGTGATATTACGATTGAAGAAGACCTTGTAGAAGAAGTTGCCCGCCTATATGGTTATGATAACATTCCAACAACACTTCCTATTAGTGCTGCAACACCGGGTGTGTTATCAACATATCAAGCGAAACGCCGTAAAGTACGTAGTTTCTTAGAAGGAGCAGGATTGCTACAAACCATTACGTATTCCCTTACAAGTAAAGAGCGTGCGAAGCAGTTCGCGATAGAAGATGGAAAAGAAATTGTGCTAGCAATGCCAATGAGTGAAGAAAGAAGTACGCTTCGTTTAAGTTTAGTTCCGCATTTGCTTGAAGTCGTTCAGCACAATATTGCTCGCCAAACTCACGCTAACTCCATTTACGAAATAGGTTCTGTTTTCGTTGGAAAAGAAGGAGAAGAGCTACCAGAAGAAAAAGAACGTCTTTCTGGTGTGTTAACTGGTCTTTGGCATTCACACCAATGGCAAGGTGAGAAAAAAGCGGTAGATTTCTACGTTGCTAAAGGTATTTTAGACGGCATGTTTGAAATGTTAGGTTTAACGGAGCGAGTAACATACCGTCGTGCCGAGCTAGACCGATTACATCCTGGACGTACTGCAGAAATATTATTGAATGATGATGTCGTTGGTTATGTAGGTCAGTTGCACCCAGAAACGTTAAAAGAGTTAGACCTTCCAGAAACATATGTTTTTGAACTAGCACTTCAAACAATTTTAAATATAGAAACGGAAGAAATAAAATATGAGCCAATTCCGCGTTTCCCATCAATTAGCCGTGATATCGCGCTAGTTATTGATCGTTCTACACCTGCTGGTGACTTAGAAAAAGTAATCCGTACTGCTGGCGGTAGCTTATTAAAAGAAGTTCGTATTTTTGATTTATACGAAGGGGACAAAATTGCGGAAGATAAAAAATCAGTTGCATACTCCTTACGTTATTACCATCCAGACCATACGTTAACGGATGAAGAAGTAACGAAAGTTCATGAAAAAGTGTTAACTGCACTTGAAGAGCAATTTGGAGCAACGTTAAGAAGTTAATTAAAAAAGACTTATCCAAATGTAGAACACCTAAGAAGTTAGAGTGGAAACTAACTTCTTAGGACTATTGGGTAGGTCTTTTACATTTGTATAAATTTTTCTGGCATCTTAATTAATCTCTGCCCCAAAGCACGTCAAGTTTTTCTCCTTCAAAAAGATTCGTATCAATGTTACAAGTTTCTGCATCTAAACCATATTGCCAACCGATGATAAGTGCATCTTCCGGTCCAATTGGCTCATAGTCTGGTGCTTCTGCTTCTGTTGTTATCCCTACATTTGGTG
Source organism: Sutcliffiella cohnii (assembly GCF_002250055.1). Classification (NCBI taxonomy): domain Bacteria; kingdom Bacillati; phylum Bacillota; class Bacilli; order Caryophanales; family Bacillaceae; genus Sutcliffiella; species Sutcliffiella cohnii. The sequence continues at coordinate 3,325,914 of NZ_CP018866.1, read as the reverse complement.
CCGCAGTCCACAAATACGTATTTTCACGAATATCACCATTTTCATCCGCAGCAGCGTTAAATTGTACATAAAGCTCTCTTTCGGGGTCGAAAATACCGTAAATGCCAGGGATGTACTCGGAATCTGCAAAAACGTCGTACCAGCCTGTAATAAAGTCAGCATCTACATCAAAAAATGGCTCAATATTTGCAAAAATGGCTACCCCTTCAGGAGCGTCTAACTCTTGAGATAGTTCGATAGCTAGTTCTGCTTGCTGTGCTCCATTGTCATAGCCTGTTGCATCATTAAATTGGTTGTGAATTAATAAAATTTCTGCTCCTTCACTATGAATTAACTCCACTTGTTCAGAAGTTAAGCCGAAAGAAACACCATCCACGTTACCAAGATATCTTCCCCAAACTAAAGGTTCACCAAAGTTCTCACGTACACAAGCGTAAAACTCTTCTGTCGTTTCACTCGCAGAGTCTACTCCCCAAACGATTTCGGGCCTTTCTTCATCATCCTTGTTACCGTCTTCACCGTTGCCGTTACCATTCCCGTTACCGTCTCCATTGTCACCATTTCCGTTGCCGTTATCTCCACCATCATTACCGCTTTCACCATTTCTACTTACAACATTATTACTTACGTTATTTGAAACGTTCACATCCACTTGGACAGAAATATTATTAGATACATTATTATCTAATGAAGCTTCTCCATCAACATTCACATCATTATGAATGTCGTTTCCAACGTTGCCGTTTACATTTCCTTCAATGTTATTTTCAACGTTGTTATCAATCGTTGCATTTGATCCACCGTTAATATTGTTGTCGATATTATTTGAAATAGTTTGATCAGATGAATCGTTGGTCGAACCATTGCCGTTATTGTTCACTACTTCTTCAACGGGAATTAATTTCCCAACCGTTTTCTCGAGTTTGTTATAAGAAATAATGGCAAACGTCGATATAAACAAAAAGAAAACAACAGCAATTATAGTTAGTTGTTGTCCATTCCTCATCTTCTCACATCCTTTCCTTTTGCATAGTACGTATGCAAGCAGAAAAGTGTGTGTACCAAAAGGCCTGTTTTAAGTCTGGTAAATGTTGCATATGAGGGATGGACTAACTATGTGTTTTTCCCAACAAATTTTGTGGAAGGAAAATTGGTGAATAAGTAATGATAAGGGATTTTGTCCTTGGAGACATACATGGAAATGAAATATCGTATCATGCCGAATGGAGTTGAATGAATCACCTTAGAATTGCTTCAATATTTTACCTTTCAAAATTTAGAACCGTCAGTGAAACCGACTAACTTTTGACAACGGGCCTATTTTCAAGGTAGACCTCCATGCGAGCAGCTAAATTTACACCATGGTATATGAAAATGAGGAAAGTCTTATCCCGTTCTAGAAGTTTACCTTCCAATGTTTAGTACTGTGAGTGGAACGGAGCGGAAGGTATGTGACTCCTGCGGGAAGAAGAGGAATCGGATGACCCCACAGGGCGCAGCCCGAGGAGGCTTCCGTTTCTCCCCGCGGAAAGCACATGCCTGAAGCGCAGTGAAACGGACTAACTTAATGCTACCATGTTATTTTCAAGGTAGACTTAAGTTATAAACAAAAAAGTTAGAGAAATATTCTCTAACTTTTAATCGTTACTCATCAATCGAAAAAAACGTATCCTTCATTGCATTGGAGCTATATTTTACTAAAAAGTTATCTCCCTCTCTTACATGCTGGACCGCATATCCGGTCAGCTCCGCACCTTCATACAAATTCCCTTCAAAAGCATTAGGCACTACAACGGAATAATTCGGATCAAACTCATAAGCTTTACCATCATCCGAAACAAATTGAATGTTCCAGCCGTCCGTAACAAAAAGTGCATAATCTTGAGTATCCGCCTCTTCCACAGTTAAATGTACTTCAACAAGCGCATATTCATAGCCTTCTGCTGGAGGCTCATTAAACTGATTTTCTGCCTCAATAATTTCCCAAGCTTCTTGCCCACGAGTTACGTCTAATAATGTAACCGATACTTTTGCATCATGTGGATTTGAATCATCGTCATAAATAACTTCATCAATAGTGACCGTTTGCCCCATAGGTACTGGGTTCGAACGCTTCCCTAAGTTATCCTCTTGGTTCTGCTGCCCTTCTTCTGTGTCCTCCGTTAAATCAGTTCCAGCACCATTTTCTGTTTCTTCCGTTGGTGGTGCTGGGGTATTCGTATCTCCGCCACCACATGCAGTTAAAGAAAAAGTAAAGATTCCAAGTACCATTACGATAAAAAGTCTTCTATATATCATGAAAGCAACCTCCTTTTTTAAAAAATCTATTCCATCATAGATTGTGAAAAGAGAGGCTGCTTCATACAGTTATTTTCTTGCCAGTCTTTTAGCTTTTTCACTATTAGCGAAGTGGACTTTAGCGAGCTGCCATAACATGCCTTCACCATGTTTTTTAATTACTTTTGCAGCAGCTTGATCTACGATTGCCCCTGCTCCTTTTGGAATCGTTAACTGAGCCACTTCACTTAATTTATCCATCTCTTTTAAAAATGCATAACGCGCAATGATCGAGGCAGCAGCTACAGATAAATGCAGGCCTTCTGCTTTCGTTTGAAAATACACATTTTCTTTTACAATGGTCTTTTGACCTGTTAAATGTCTATAATACACATTCTCTTCTGCAAACTGGTCAATTAAAATGGCGTCTGGTTTTTCAGGACTTATTTTATTTAACACATTTTCTAATGCTTTATTATGTAATAGTGCTTTCATTTTACCTTGAGTCATCCCTGTTTGTTGCATTTTATTATATTTTTCATTATGTAATACGAGTAAGCTATATGGAACGAAAGGTATTATTTCACGTGCGATCTCTATGATTTTTTCATCAGTTAGTGCTTTCGAATCTTTTACTCCGGCGTGCTTTAAAATGTCCATATCTTCTTGACGAACATACGCCGCACAAACCGTGATGGGACCGAAAAAGTCACCTGTACCAACCTCATCAGATCCGATAACTGATAGGTTAGCGAAATTACTAGGTAATGAAGTCTTTTTCTTAACGGAGGTAGTGCTTTTTGCGTTTGGTGAAACGTTATTTACGCTACCCCATTTTCCAGCTTCATTACTAGCATCTCTCCCTTGAAACAGCACTTTCCCAGATTTATAGCCAGTTATGGAACATCCGCTAGTTTTTGCTGCAAACACTCCACCTGGAGGGATTTTTCCGGTAGAGCTTGGTTCGTAATATGCTTGCATTTTTTTCATCGTATTCTTATCTACAATTAACACTTGGTTGGACAAATTCGTCACTCCTACAACAAAAATTTACAATGTTTTTAAATTACTTTCCACATAAAGTTAGTTCGTGTTATTATAAGATTTAGGATTGGTGAAATGGGGGCATATGTTTTGTCAGATAATAAAACACGTACAACGGTTGACATTTATGGACAGCAATATTCCATTGTTGGTACGGAAAGTATAAGTCATATTAGGCTCGTTGCTTCCATTGTCGATGAAAAAATGAGAGAAATCAATGGTAAAAATCCAAATTTAGATATAAATAAATTAGCAGTATTAACAGCAGTGAATGTCGTGCATGAGTATATTCAATTAAAGGATGCTTATGATACGCTTGAAAGAGAATTGAAAAAGAGGGATTGACTACGATGCTCGATATAATCATCATCTTTTTATTTATTTTAGGGTTAATTGTAGGTGTACGCCGCGGTTTTATTATGCAGGTTGTACATTTATCAGGCTTTATTGGCGCATTTCTCGTTGCATTTATTTTTTATGAGAAACTCGCCCCAAACTTAAAGCTATGGGTTCCGATGCCTAGTTTTGGAGACCCTGCCTCAGCAGTACTATTGTTTGAAGCGACTAACTTAGACGTTGCTTATTATCGTGCCATTGCTTTTGCACTTTTATTCTTCGGATCAAGAATTGCCTTTCAAATTATTGGATCAATGTTAGATTTCTTAGCGCATTTACCGATATTAAAAACGGTCAATGGGTGGGCTGGAGGAATATTAGGATTTGTAGAAGTGTATTTACTTGTCTTTGTTTTACTTTACATAGGTGCATTAGTGCCGTTAGATGCTGTTCAAGCTTCTATTAGCGATTCGTCTATGGCTAAAAGTATTGTTGAACATACACCTGTCTTTTCTACTAAATTAAAAGAGCTTTGGATTGGTTATATGGCAATGTAGGAACTCCTCTGCAAAAAAGTAGAGGAGTTTTTCCTATTACTATGGAATATTGTACTTGAGGGGAAAATATTTGTATCATTAACTTATTGAATCCTTTGGAAAGAAAGGTTGGAGTAGAAATGAATAAAAAACAAATCGTTCGCTATTTAGAGACGATTGCGATATATATGGAATTAAAAGGTGAAAATACTTTTAAAATATCTGCTTTCCGAAAGGCCGCAGCAGCGTTAGAAAACGATGACCGTAGTATGGAACAAATAGAAGATGTAACAAAATTACCTGGAATCGGGAAAGGTACTGCTAGTGTTATACAAGAACTATTAGCGGAAGGGAAATCATCTGTTTTAGAGGAATTGCAAAAAGAAGTTCCAGAAGGGCTAATCCCCTTACTAAAACTTCCTGGCCTAGGCGGTAAGAAGATTGCGAAACTATATCAAGAGTTAAACGTAGTAGATATTCATACGTTAAAAGAAGCGTGTGAGCAAGAGAAAATACAAGCGCTAGCTGGTTTTGGAAAAAAAACAGAAGAGAAAATTTTAGTTGCAATTGAAGAGGTAGGAAAGCGGCCAGAACGATTACCGATTGCTTTTATGATGATGATTGCCGAAGATATCGAAAAGCAAGTTTCAAACATGACTCACATTGAACAGTTTGAACGTGCAGGTAGTTTAAGAAGATACCGGGAAACAATTAAGGATCTAGATTATATTATTGCTACTAACACTCCAGAGAAAGTGAGAGAACAGCTCGTACAAATGGAGCGAGTTAGCGAAATTATTTCAAATGGTGATACAAAAGTTTCCATTGTATTAAAGTACGACTATGATGTATCAGTCGATTTTCGTTTAGTAGAAAAGAAAAGCTTTGCAACGACTTTACACCATTTTACAGGTTCAAAAGACCATAACGTTCGGATGCGTCAATTAGCGAAAGAGCGTGGAGAAAAAATTAGTGAATATGGCGTTGAAGTGACAGAAATAGAAGAGGTGCTACACTTTGATTCCGAAGAAGCTTTTTTCCACCACTTTCAATTACCGTTTATTCCTCCAGAAATTCGTGAAGACGGAACTGAGGTAGATTATGCATTAGTGAACGGACAGCTACCGCTCATTCGGTTAGAAGACATAAAAGGCGATCTCCATATGCATACAACATGGAGTGATGGTGCCTATACACTTGAAGAGATGGTGAATGCTTGTCGTGCTAAAGGCTATCAATATATGGCAATAACCGACCATTCGCGTTATTTAAAAGTTGCTAACGGATTAACACCGGAGCGATTAATGGAACAAAGAGAACAAATTAAAATACTGAATGAAAAATATGATGATATTACGATTTTAGCAGGGGTAGAGATGGATATACTTCCAGATGCTACTCTTGATTATGACGATGAACTACTAGAAGAAATGGATATCGTCATTGCCTCTATTCATTCAAGCTTCTCGCAAAATCGAGAAAAAATAATGGAACGGTTAAAAATAGCACTCGAAAGCTTCCATGTTGATATTATTGCTCATCCGACAGGTAGGATAATCGGTCAACGTGCCGGTTATGATGTCGACATTGAAATGTTAATACAGCTTGCTAAAGAAACAAATACAGCACTCGAGTTAAATGCTAACCCTCACCGCTTAGATTTAACGAGTCATCATGTTAAGCTAGCACAAGATAATGATGTGAAGATCGTTATTAACACCGATGCACATAGTTTAGAAATGTTGGAAGATATGCCGCTAGGTGTTGCTACCGCTCGTAAAGGTTGGATTAAAAAAGAGAGTGTTATTAATACGTGGGATATAGAACAATTAAAGAAGTTTTTAAATAGACACCATTCGTGAATAGCTATTTACGAAGAAGGGAGTAATCAAGTGCAGCCTAGAACGTTTAAAGTATTAGAATTCAATAAAGTAAAAGAAAAGTTAAGAGAGTTTACGGCCTCTTCATTAGGTAAAGAAAAAGTAGATTCGTTATTACCTTCTTCCGATTTTGAAGAGGTGAAAAATAGTCAGTTGCAAACAGATGAAGCTGCTACAATTATCCGCTTAAAAGGAGAAGTCCCACTAGGAGGAATTAAAGATATACGAGCTCACGCCAAAAGAGCTCAATTAGGTGGCGCGCTTCATGCACAAGAGTTGCTAGAAGTAGCTGGAACGATATATGCAACGAGACAATTAAAAAAGTTTATGGAAGCATTACTTGAAGATGAAATAAAAGTTCCGATATTACAACAACTCATTGAAGATTTGGTTGCTCTTCCAGAAGTAGAAAGAGCAATAAAAACGTGTATCGATGATCATGGTGAAATGTTAGACGGTGCCAGTGATAAATTACGTGGAATTAGGCAGCAGCTACGCTCAACAGAATCAAGAATACGAGAAAAGCTAGATAGTATGCTACGTTCTTCTAATGCACAAAAAATGTTATCTGATGCTATCGTTACCATTAGAAATGAACGTTATGTGCTACCGGTAAAGCAAGAATACCGCGGAGCATACGGTGGCATTGTTCACGATCAATCTTCTTCAGGAGCGACTTTATTTATCGAGCCACAGCAAGTCGTAGATTTAAATAATACATTGCAAGAAGCGAAGGTGAAAGAAAAGCAGGAAATTGATCGGATATTACGAGAGCTTTCTTTACAAGTGGCGGAAGTTGCTGAAGAGCTTACTAGTAATGTCGTTATTCTAGCCGAGATTGATTTTATGTTTGCAAAAGCAAAATATGGTAAGCATATACGTGGCACGAAACCTACTGTTAATAACGACGGCTATGTTAGAATGCTGCAAGCAAGACATCCGCTTATTTCTGATGATGAAGTAGTCCCGAATGATATCGTGTTGGGGAAAGATTATACGTCAATCGTTATTACCGGTCCTAATACTGGTGGTAAAACGGTAACCATTAAAACGATAGGGTTATTAACGTTAATGGCACAATCAGGTTTACAAATACCAGCTCAAGACGGATCAGAAGTAGCTGTTTTCTCAAAAGTTTTTGCAGACATCGGTGACGAGCAATCAATTGAACAAAGCTTAAGTACGTTTTCTTCTCATATGGTGAACATAGTTGATATTTTAAAAGATGTAGATGATGAAAGTTTAGTGCTATTTGATGAACTAGGTGCAGGAACGGATCCGCAAGAAGGGGCCGCTCTAGCGATATCCATTTTAGACGAAGTGTATCAAAAGGGTGCGCGAGTTGTAGCTACAACCCATTATCCAGAGTTAAAAGCTTATGGCTATAACCGAGCAGGAGTGGTAAACGCTAGTGTCGAATTTGACATTGAAACATTAAGTCCCACATACCGATTATTAATCGGCGTTCCTGGTAGAAGTAATGCATTCGAAATTTCAAAACGACTTGGCTTACAAGGAGATATTATTCAGAGAGCTAAAAGCTTTGTAAGTGATGAGAGCAATACAGTCGAAAATATGATTGCCTCTTTAGAGGACAGTCAAAAAAGAGCAGAGAAAGAATGGAAAGAAGCAGAACAAATACGTAAAGATGCGGAAACATTGCATAATCAATTACAAAAACAAATAATTGATTTAAATGAGCAACGTGATAAATTGTACGAAAAAGCAGCGAAAAAAGCTGAAGAAATGGTGGAGGAATCAAAGAAAGAAGCGGAAGAAATCATCCGTGAACTTCGTAAAATGCGTCTCGAGCAACATGCAAATGTAAAAGAGCATGAGTTAATTGATGCAAAGAAACGGTTAGAGGATGCTGTACCATCTGTACAAGGTAGTAAGCAAAAAACTACTTCGCCACAATCTACACAACAGTTAGAACTTGGAGATGAAGTAAAAGTACTAACGTTAAATCAGACTGGTAACCTTGTAGAAAAAGTAAACGACAGAGAATGGCAAGTGCAAGTAGGTATTTTAAAAATAAAAGTCAAAACGAAAGACCTTCAGTACGTAAATCGCCCAAAACCAGTGGAGAAAAAACCGTTAGCTACTATTCGAGGGAAAGATTATCATGTTAATCTAGAATTAGATTTACGAGGAGAACGATATGAGGATGCCTTATTACGTGTAGAAAAATATATCGATGATGCATTACTAGCTGGTTATCCACGTGTTTCGATTATTCATGGTAAAGGAACAGGCGCATTACGAACTGGTGTACAAAATTATTTAAAGAACCATCGATCCGTTAAAAATTATCGGTTCGGAGATGCTTCAGAAGGTGGAACTGGTGTTACGGTAGTCGAATTTAAATAGTGGGGGAAAGTAATGGAAAACTTTTGGGAAATGGAGATAGTACGGACAGCGGCCAATTTTAGTGTTGTAGTATTGTGTATCGTACTTTTTTTAGCTATTTTCGAGATTGTAACGAAGTACAAAAATTGGGAAGAAATTAAAAAAGGAAATGTTGCAGTAGCGATGGCAACTGGTGGGAAAATGTTAGGGATAGCTAACATTTTCCGTTTCTCCATACAAGACCACGACTCGTTATTTGCGATGATAGGCTGGGGAACAATCGGGTTTGTGTTACTCTTATTTGCTTATTTTATGTTTGAATTTCTTACACCGCGGTTTAATGTTGATAAAGAAATCGAAAACGACAATCGCGCAGTAGGTTTCATATCTTTTATTATCTCGATAGGTTTATCATTCGTAATTGGGGCAAGCATAAGTAGTTAAGGAGAATTCAATTAATGGAAACTTTAGCAAAAGTATTACTAGCCTTATGTGCAGTATTTATTTTAATTGGAATAGTATATTTATTTATCGTATAATTATTTAACATTATTTAGTAAAGTGTTATGAAAAGGTGGCTCTCTTGCTACCTTTTTTCTTTTTCCACAACCATTCACCTTTTACAACTAGGAAAAAACAGTATACATGTTGGCGAAAAATTTTAAAAAATATAAAAAAGTGTTATAATTCTGTAAGACTTCTTGATATACTATAACAAACTGATATAGGCCATATGTAATAGTACAGGCACATATCCGTTTCCCGGTGAAGCGGTCCATAACAAACATAGTCAATAGGTTAGAGAAAGTGGGCGCTAACACCTGCATCTTAGTTCTACGTAACAATCATTGGGGGATGATTGATATTTCACTTTTAAAGGGAGGTTGAAAGATGGGAGAAATGAACAGACCATGGGTTTCTCAATACCCACCAGAAATACCGAAAGAAATAGAAATCTCAGAACGTAGTTTGCAATCGTTTTTAAAGGATGTAGCGGAGGAATTCCCCGAAAAAGTTGCGATTCATTTTCTAGGGAAAAAACTAACGTACAAAGAATTGTACGAACAATCTTTAAAGCTAGCAAACTATTTATCGGGACTTGGTGTTTCTAAAGGAGATCGTGTAGCTATTATGCTACCAAACTGTCCACAAGCTGTTATTGGGTATTACGGAGTTCTTTTAGCAGGAGGAATTGTTGTACAAACGAACCCTCTTTATACAGAACGGGAGCTAGAATACCAATTAAATGACAGTGGTGCCGAAGTGATTGTTTCACTCGATATTTTGTATCCTAGAGTGTCAAAAGTGAAAGCGCTAACAAAGTTAAGACATGTTATTGTCACTGGAATTAAAGATTACTTACCTTTTCCGAAAAACTTATTATATCCTTTTGTACAAAAAAAGGAATACGGTATTGTTGTGAAAGTTGAGCATAGTGGGGATAACCACCTATTTACTGAAATTATGAACAGGACAGCTGCGAAACAGTTGAATGTGGAAGTCAATCCGAAAGAAGACTTAGCGCTTCTCCAATATACTGGGGGAACAACCGGCTTTCCAAAAGGAGTAATGTTAACCCATCACAACTTAGTATCCAATACAGAAATGTGCGTTAAATGGATGTATAACTGTAAAAGAGCAGAGGAAGTAGTGCTAGGGGTGCTACCATTCTTCCACGTTTACGGCATGACAACAGTAATGAATTTATCTGTTATGCAAGCATTCGAAATGGTGTTAGTACCTAAATTTGATGCTACAACGATGCTAAAGCTAATTCAAAAGTATAAGCCAACTTTATTTCCTGGTGCACCAACAATTTATATTGCTTTACTTAATCATCCTGATATTGAAAAGTATGATTTGTCGTCCATTGATTCTTGTATTAGTGGGTCAGCACCACTTCCAGTTGAAGTACAGGAGCAATTTGAGAAAGTTACTGGTGGTAAATTAGTGGAAGGATATGGCCTGACAGAATCTTCTCCAGTAACCCATGCAAACTTCTTATGGGGAGAAAGAGTTTCAGGTAGTGTCGGTTTACCATGGCCAAACACTGACGCAGCAATACTATCGATGGAAACAGGAGAAAGAGCAGAAGTTGGTGAAATTGGAGAGATTGCAGTTAAAGGTCCACAAGTAATGAAGGGCTATTGGAATAAGCCAGAAGAAACAGAAGCAATTTTAAAAGATGGCTGGTTATTAACTGGCGATTTAGGTTACATGGATGACCGAGGTTATTTTTACGTTGTTGATCGTAAAAAGGATATGATTATAGCAAGTGGCTTTAATATATATCCGCGGGAAATAGAAGAAGTATTGTACGAACACCCTAAAGTACAGGAAGTTGTAGTAGCTGGTATTCCAGATCCTTATAGAGGGGAAACAGTAAAAGCATACATTGTGAAAAAAGCTGGTACTGAAATGACGGAGGATGAATTAGATCAATACGCTAGAAAACATTTAGCGGCTTATAAAGTGCCAAAAATATATGAATTTAGAGATGAATTGCCGAAAACAGCGGTAGGAAAAATATTAAGAAGATCATTAGTAGAGGAAGAGAAAGAAAGAATAGCAAAGTAAGTTCCTCTAGATGATGGAGACATCATCTTTTTCTTTTTCGCAATGAAAAAATTATGGTATGATAGGATTGACAGTAATACTTTTATCCATTATTATGAGAATATGAATGATGATTCATTCATTTTTTCAGTAAGGGAGCGAAAAGGTTGAAACAACAACAAAAGCCTAAGTATAAACAAATCATCGATGCTGCAGTAATCGTTATCGCTGAAAAAGGATATCATCAATCACAAGTATCCAAAATAGCGAAGCAGGCTGGTGTTGCAGATGGAACGATATACTTATATTTTAAAAATAAAGAAGACATTTTAATCTCGCTTTTTCGAGAAAAAATGGGATTGTTTATTGAAAAAATTGAAGAAGAAATAAAGGGAAAAGAAACAGCAAAAGAGAAGTTATTAACGTTAATAGAAAAACACTTCTCTATTCTAGCTGAGGATCATCATTTAGCTATCGTTACTCAGCTTGAATTACGCCAGTCTAATCTTGAGCTTCGTTTGAAAATTAATGAAGTTTTAAAAGGCTATTTATTATTAGTAGATAGTATTTTACATGCTGGAATAGAAACTGGTGAGCTTAGAGAAGATTTAGACGTTCGATTAGCAAGGCAAATGGTTTTCGGAACGATTGATGAAACGGTTACTTCATGGGTAATGAACGATCAAAAGTACGATTTACCTACACTTGCTCCGAAAGTTCACAATCTATTAATCAACGGTTTTGGGGCTTAAATTTTTAGCCCCGAAACGTTACATACAATAGAAAGTGGGGATGAGAATGGAATTTTTCAAATGGAAAGATATTGAGCATGTAGCTGTTGTTACTATTAGTCGTGCTCCTGCCAATGCTTTATCGTCTTCAGTTTTGAAAGAGCTTACATTACTTTTAGATGAACTAGAAAAAAACGAAAATGTAAGAGTTATTCTACTTCATGGAGAAGGAAGATTTTTCTCTGCTGGAGCAGATATTAAAGAGTTTACGACTGTTTCAACAGGTGAACAATTTTCCGAACTCGCAAAATATGGTCAACAACTATTTGAACGTATGGAAAACTTTTCAAAACCTATTATTGCATCGATACACGGTGCTGCATTAGGCGGTGGATTAGAATTAGCAATGGGCTGCCATATTCGATTAGTCTCAAAAACAGCAAAATTAGGTTTACCAGAATTACAACTTGGATTAATTCCAGGCTTTGCTGGTACTCAACGTTTACCGAGACTGATTGGTACTCCGAAAGCTTTAGAATTAATGTTAACAAGTGATCCAATTACAGGGGAAGAAGCCGTTCAATGGGGACTAGCAAATAAAGCATTTGAAGAAGATGAGTTATTTGATGAATCGTTAAAAATGGCGAAAAAAGTTGCTGCTAAAAGTCCAATTACAACTGCTGCTGTCATTGATTTAAGCAAATATAGTAAAACAGAGCTGTTTTATGAAGGTGTAAATAAAGAAGCCTCCTATTTTGGTACAGTCTTCACTTCAGAAGATGGTCAAGAAGGAATAGCCGCCTTTTTAGAAAAAAGAGCTCCACAATTCAAAGGGAAGTAATATTTTTTTAGTATATATAATCTGAATGTTAGTAATTCATCTAATCTTTTAATAGGAGGTACAGTTATGAATATTTTTGTATTGCTTAAAAGAACTTTTGATACAGAAGAGAAAATTACCGTTTCAAATGGTGCTATTAATGAAGATGGAGCAGAATTTATTATAAATCCTTACGATGAGTATGCAGTGGAAGAAGCTATTCAATTAAGAGATGCTCATGGCGGAGAGGTTACAGTCGTGACTGTAGGGACAGAAGAAGCTGAAAAAGAATTAAGAACAGCTTTAGCGATGGGGGCAGATAAAGCAGTCCTTATCAATATTGAAGATGATGTGGAAAATGGTGACCAATTTACAACGGCGAAAATTATCGCAGAATTCCTTAAAGAAAAAGAAGTAGACATCATTCTAGGAGGAAACGTAGCGATTGATGGTGGTTCTGGTCAAGTAGGGCCACGCGTAGCAGAATTATTAAACATTCCTTATGTAACTACCATTACAAAATTAGAAATTGATGGAGGGAAAGTTACGATTGTGCGCGACGTAGAAGGTGATTCGGAAATTATTGAAACGTCATTACCGTTATTAGTGACTGCACAACAAGGATTAAACGACCCTCGCTATCCTTCTTTACCAGGAATTATGAAAGCGAAAAAGAAGCCGCTAGATGAACTTGAGTTAGATGATTTAGATTTAGAAGAAGACGATGTAGAGCCTAAAACAAAGACAATTGAAATATATTTACCACCACAAAAAGAGGCAGGACGCATTTTACAAGGTGAGTTAGAAGAACAAGTGAAAGAGCTTGTAACAGCATTAAGAAATGAAGCGAAAGTAATATAATTCATTCGTAAAATAGATCTTTCAAGAGGAGGAGAAATCATGGGTAGAAAGGTATTAGTTCTTGGAGAAGTACGTGATGGGGCTTTACGTAATGTATCATTTGAAGCAATCGCGGCGGGTAAAACAGTTTCTGAAGGTGGAGAAGTTGTTGCAGTATTATTAGGAGATAGCGTTTCTTCACTAGCGACAGAATTAGTTAGTTACGGAGCAGATCGAGTAGTAACAGTAGAACACGAAAATTTAAATGCGTATACATCTGACGGTTATGCTCAAGCGTTAATGGCAGTTATTGAGCAAGAAAGCCCTGAAGGACTAATTTTCGGTCATACGGCGCTAGGAAAAGATTTATCACCGAAAATTGCTTCAAGATTAAATTCTGGTTTAATTTCAGATGCGACACAAATAGAAGAAGCTGGAGGAAATATAGTATTTACTCGTCCAATTTATTCAGGAAAAGCATTTGAGAAGAAAATTGTAACTGACGGACTAATTTTTGCAACAATACGTCCTAACAATATTGCTAGTTTACAAAAGGATGAGTCACGTACAGGCGAAGTTTCTTCTATAAGTGTAGACGTAAAAGATTTACGTACAATTATTAAAGAAGTAGTACGAAAAGCGACTGATGGTGTAGATCTTTCAGAAGCAAAAGTAGTAGTTGCTGGTGGTCGTGGTGTGAAAAGCGTGGAAGGTTTTGAACCGTTAAAAGAGCTAGCAGACGTATTAGGAGCAGCGGTTGGTGCTTCCCGTGGTGCTTGTGACGCAGACTATTGTGATTACTCTTTACAAATTGGTCAAACAGGTAAAGTAGTTACACCAGACCTTTATATTGCTTGTGGAATTTCAGGAGCAATTCAACATTTAGCTGGTATGTCTAACTCAAAAGTAATCGTTGCAATTAACAAAGATCCAGAAGCGAACATTTTCAAAATAGCTGATTATGGAATTGTCGGAGATTTATTCGAAGTTGTACCGATGCTTACAGAAGAGTTTAAAAAATTATTAGTGACATCCTAACTTCTAAATGCTGCGAGAAAATCGCAGCATGTTTTATTTTCAATTGGAAAAACTAATAAAGCAAGCAAAAAAATAGCATATACATAAAAGATAATGCTATACTCTAACGTGTAAAGAAATATTAACCAAAATTAAATCATTTTTTTATTTGGGAGGAATTTTATTATGGCAATTACAAATGCAACAGATCAAACTTTCGCACAAGAAACAGCTGAAGGTGTAGTATTAGCTGACTTTTGGGCACCTTGGTGCGGACCTTGTAAAATGATTGCTCCTGTATTAGAAGAGCTTGATACAGATATGGGTGACAAAGTGAAAATCGTAAAGGTTGATGTGGATGAAAACCAAGAAACAGCTGGTAAGTTTGGTGTAATGAGCATCCCAACACTATTAGTATTAAAAAATGGTGAAGTTGTTGATAAAACAGTTGGTTTCCAACCGAAAGAAGCATTAGCTGAACTTTTAAACAAACACCTTTAATAATATGAAAAGGGCTTAGTGAAAATGCACTAAGCCTTTTTCTATGCCTTTGTTCGACAAAATTCATTTCTTGGGAAATAATTGTCGATAATCCAAAAATGAAAAAATGAACTAATGGAAACTATATGATAAAATATACGATGGAAACATATAAACTGGAGGGTGAGGAAAATTGAATACATTGCTAAAAGAAAAGCTATCCATTTTGCCTGACCAACCAGGATGTTATTTAATGAAAGATCACCAAGGTACAGTGATTTATGTTGGTAAAGCAAAGGTATTAAAAAATAGAGTTCGATCTTATTTTACAGGATCTCACGACGGAAAAACGTTAAGACTAGTAAATGAAATAGTTGATTTTGAATATATCGTAACTTCTTCTAATATTGAGGCGTTAATCCTCGAGATGAATTTAATAAAAAAACATAACCCAAAGTATAACGTTTTGCTTAAAGATGATAAACGTTACCCTTTTATAAAAATTACAGCAGAGCGCCATCCACGTTTAATTATTACGAGGAAAGTAAAGAAGGATAAAGGAAAATACTTTGGTCCATATGCAAACGTCCAAGCAGCAAATGAAACAAAGAAACTGCTAGACAGAATTTATCCATTACGAAAATGTTCCACATTACCCGATAGAGTTTGCTTATATTATCATATTGGCCAATGTTTAGCTCCTTGTGTAGAATCAGTTTCGGAACAAACGAATAAAGAAATGGTAGAGGAAATTGTTAGGTTTTTAAATGGCGGCTATAAAGAAATTAAAAAAGAGCTAACAGAGAAAATGAATCTAGCTGCTGAAGCTTTAGATTTTGAACGAGCGAAAGAATATCGTGACCAAGTGCTAAGTATAGAAGCTACTATGGAAAAGCAAAAGATGGAAATGACCGATTTTGTGGATCGTGACGTTTTTGGGTACTCGGTAGATAAAGGTTGGATGTGTGTACAAGTATTTTTTATTCGTCAAGGGAAGTTGCTAGAAAGAGATGTATCTTTATTTCCAATTTATAACGAACCAGAGGAAGATTTTTTAACATATTTAGGGCAGTTTTATTCGAAAGTTAACCATTTCATCCCAAAAGAAGTGCTGTTGCCAAATGAAATTGACGGTGAGTTAGCAAGTAAGCTATTAGAAACGACAATATTAAAACCACAGCGAGGGAAAAAGAAACAGTTAGTAGATCTTGCAAGTAAAAATGCGAAAGTAGCGTTGCAAGAGAAGTTCTCTCTTATTGAACGGGACGAAGAAAGAACGATAAAAGCCGTTGAAAACTTAGGGGAGAAATTAGGAATTCGTACACCGCATCGTATTGAGGCCTTCGATAACTCTAACATTCAAGGAACAGACCCTGTATCTGCAATGGTCGTATTTATCGACGGAAAGGCCGAAAAAAGGGAATATCGAAAATATAAAATTAAAAGTGTACAAGGGCCTGATGACTATGAATCGATGCGAGAGGTTGTTCGCAGAAGGTACACGAGAGCACTTAAAGAGAGCTTACCGCTACCAGACTTAATTATTATTGATGGTGGTAAAGGTCATATCGGTGCTGTACGCGATGTGTTGGAAAATGAACTTAATTTATTCACACCAGTCGTCGGTTTAGCGAAAGATGAAAAGCATCGAACTAGTGAGTTAATTGCCGGGGAAAATTTTGATTTAGTGCCTCTAGGGCGTAATAGCCAAGAGTTTTATTTATTACAACGAATTCAAGAAGAAGTACACAGATTCGCGATTACATTCCATCGTCAGCTTCGAAGTAAGAACGCATTTCAATCAATGTTAGACGATATTCCTGGAGTAGGGGCACAACGTAAAAAAACACTATTAAAACATTTCGGTTCCATAGCAAAAATAAAAGAAGCGACTGTAGATGAAATAAGAGAAGCGGGAGTCCCGCTAAAAATAGCAGAAGATATTTATAATAAGTTTAATGAATAAACTATTGTCTCATATATAATAGTCTGTTATAATCAACATTAATTTCATAATGTACACTTCAAACACGAAGTGAAGATAGAGGTGCGAACTCTAATAGTATGTAATGGGAGAAGATAGAGCTTCTGAGAACATTACAGAAAGGGGAGGATCGCCGAAGCGAAAAAGAACTCTACTGTCTTTTTTGCTGGTTCTACATTTAATAAATGTAGGATTGTCAGATGGATATTACTATCTGGAGAGCTATCTCACGCGGTGACAGTTTTTTAGCATAAACGGATCACAGCAATGAGAATATAGCTCATTGCTGTTTTTTTTGTTTTTATAGCCAAAAAATACACCTCTAATCTTTCTCATTATGATTTAATCCTGGCTACATGGTGTAGGCAAAATAAATAAAAAAGGGATGATTAGAATGGCAATCATTGTACAAAAATTTGGAGGAACATCGGTTGGTTCAGTTGAAAAAATTCAAAATGTAGCAAATAGAGTTATTGCAGAAGTGGAACAGGGGAATAGAGTAGTGGTAGTCGTCTCTGCTATGGGAAAAACGACGGATCAGCTCGTTTCTTTAGCTAGCGAAATAAATCCGCATCCAAGTAAACGAGACATGGATATGTTACTAACGACAGGTGAACAAATAACGATTTCTTTATTATCAATGGCCTTACAAACGAGAGGATTTGATGCTGTTTCCTTAACGGGTTGGCAAGCTGGAATCCGTACCGAGCCAATTCACGGTAATGCAAGAATCACTAATATTGAAACGAAAAATGTTCAAGAACATTTAAATAATAACAAAGTAGTTATTGTTGCAGGATTTCAAGGGATTTCCGAAAATAACGAGATTACAACTCTAGGAAGAGGTGGATCTGATACGACAGCTGTGGCGTTAGCTGCCGCTCTTTCGGCTGAAAAGTGTGATATATATACAGATGTTACAGGAGTATATACTACAGATCCAAGGTTTGTTAAAGAAGCAAGAAAGTTGTACTCAGTCTCATACGATGAAATGCTTGAGCTAGCAAACTTAGGTGCTGGAGTGTTACATCCACGAGCAGTAGAATTTGCAAAAAATTATGGTGTAAAGCTTGTAGTTAGGTCGAGTATGGAAGAAGAAGACGGAACGATTATTGAGGAGGAAGTATCGATGGAAAATAGTTTAGTAGTAAGAGGAATTGCGTTTGAAGATCAAATTACAAAAGTAACGGTATGTGGTTTGCCAAATGAATTACATACATTATCGACAATATTTACAACGCTAGCTAAAAATAATATTGATGTAGATATTATTATCCAATCAAGTTTAGATAGAGATGGCTCAAATATTTCCTTCTCAGTAAAAACGAAAGACGTTGAAAATACAATCTATGTGCTAGAGCAAAATAAAGAGAAATTAGCTTTTTCCCATATTGAACAAGAAAGTAAATTGGCGAAAGTTTCCATCGTAGGTTCTGGAATGGTCTCTAATCCAGGAGTAGCAGCTGAAATGTTCCATGTTTTAGCTACGGAAGGGATTCATGTGAAAATGGTTAGTACGTCAGAAATAAAAGTATCTACTGTCGTGGATGAAGGTGCGATGGTAAAAGCAGTAGAGGCGCTTCATGTTGCGTTTAAACTAGGTGAAAGCGAAGTGCAAAAAGTAAACGTATAATAGGTTATGGAACGATAATTAGCTTTAACTATTAATAGCCCAATCTTCCAGGCAATTGCAAAACTTGTATACAAATATTTAGCCCATATTCATGGCCGTGGCGGCTGAATATGGGCTTGTTGCTTAGTTTTTTTTCTTTCCTAGTGTGTAAAGTTTGTAGAACCTCCAAATTGTACCGGCAGAGAGAGTAGCATGTGCTTTTGCCCTTTTATAAGTGTATATTTACGTATAATAGTGCGTTAATTCAAATAGATTACACTGGGAAAAGGCCAGTTAACTATTATATCTTCTGATTTTCTAGTCAATTTTAGCTGGGTAGTTCTCCAAGTAATTCATTACTTAACAAGTGGTTGGATTTACTTAACAAATTTTGTGAATTACATAACAGGAATCGAAATTTGCTTAACAAGTGTTGCAAATTACATAACAGCAGTCAAAATTTACTTAACAAGTTTTGTAAATTACATAACAGGAATCGAAATTTACTTAACAAGTGTTGCAAATTACATAACAAGAAGCAAAAATTAACTTAGCAAGGGCACATTTCATTTAAAATTAATATTAGACCTTCTAGGCTGCTTGCCTTGTTCGCCGCTAGCGTGCGCCATCCGCTTTTCTATTTGTCCAGCTCCGGCGGCTAGGTCCGGCTCGAACTTCACTTTTCCTCCGTACGATAAGTCAACATCAACTCGCCTTCCGGCTCGTTGTGTTTCCTATATCTCCTGCGGAAAAGCTCCAGTTTGATTGGACCTACCAAGCCGCCTGCGCTTTTCTTCCTATTTATCCCATTGGACGGTTATGTAGATGGTTTTTCTTTTGCGTTCTTCTTCTACCGCTTCGGCTGTTTTTTGTTTTAGACGTTGTATTTGTTCGGCTAGAAAACCAGCTTCTAGTTGGAATGAGGCATCTTTTTGTAATTCAATCCTTCTTGTTACAATTTCTCCGCTTAACTTGAATTTTAGCTCTGTTTTTTTCTCTTCAACAATTTCAATCAAGCCCCATCCAGCTTCATGAAAAAAAGATGGAAGTTCTTCGGTTGATTCGATAGGGAATTTTCGTGCAACTTGCTTTCCAGACCAGTATAGTAACTGGGAATAGTCTTTTCCGAGTATGTCAGGTAAAAGGAAGTCTCGAAGTAATTCATAACCAAATGAAGGAATGAGAAGCTCCTCTGTCTCTACACCGTTTTGGTTTTTTGTGTCATTGCTCATTCTCGCTCTCCTCTCTTTATTAACAGTTTTATTATATACAATGTTCGATATTTCATAAATAATTGTGTATATTGAAATTTTGGTAGTTTAGGAGTATTTAGTAAAAAATATTCTATTAATATATTAAATGAGGTACGAAACTATTAATAAATATCAGAAAAAAATATAAATTTTGTTTTTCTGGCCTCGTATTCTTGACGCTTGTAATTAGTGGGAGTAAAATAATAGTTGTCATATAATTGTCGATAAATTTGCAAAGGTTTTCATTTTATCGAAAATTTGAAAAGTGATGTAGTAGTTTAAGAAATTTTTCACTATAATAGTGAGAGACAAAAACTAACAAACATCGAATCTATTTGTCGAAACTAAAAAGGGGGTACAGAAATGGCGCAAAACAACGAATTTTTATTAAGAAGACTCCATTCCTTATTAGGGGTTATTCCAGTCGGACTCTTCCTAATACAACATTTAGTTGTAAATCACTTTGCAACAAAGGGGCCGGAAGCATTTAACAAAGCAGCACATTTCATGGAAAATTTACCATTTCGTTATGCATTAGAAATTTTTGTGATTTTCCTTCCTATTTTATTCCATGCTATTTACGGTTTGTATATTGCTTTCACTGCCAAAAACAACGTAAGTAACTATGGATTTGTCCGTAACTGGATGTTTTTACTTCAACGTGTAACAGGTGTTATTACTTTTGTATTTATCATTTGGCACGTATGGGAAACGAGAGTTCAAGCTGCATTTGGAGCTGACGTAAACTACAGCATGATGGAAGGGATTTTATCATCAACTCCAATGTTTTGGTTCTACGTTGTTGGTGTAATTTCAACAATTTTCCACTTTGCAAATGGTTTATGGTCATTCTTAGTAAGTTGGGGAATAACTGTAACTCCACGAGCTCAGTTAATTGCTACTTACGTAACAATCGGAATTTTCTTAGCACTTTCTTATGTAGGAATAAGTGCATTACTAGCATTTGTATAAAAAAACGTATGGAGCAAATATAAAGGAGTGAGGTACATAAATGAGTAAAAAAGTTATCGTAGTCGGCGGTGGATTAGCTGGTTTAATGGCAACCATTAAAGTAGCAGAAGCTGGCGCATCAGTTGATCTATTTTCTTTAGTACCAGTTAAGCGTTCTCACTCTGTTTGTGCCCAAGGCGGTATTAATGGGGCAGTAAACACAAAGGGAGAAGGAGATTCTCCGTGGGAACATTTTGATGATACAGTTTACGGTGGAGACTTTTTAGCAAACCAACCACCAGTTAAGGCAATGTGTGAAGCAGCACCAGGTATTATTCACTTATTGGACCGTATGGGTGTAATGTTTAACCGTACTCCAGAAGGTTTATTAGATTTCCGTCGTTTCGGTGGAACTCAGCACCATCGTACTGCATTTGCAGGTGCTACTACTGGGCAACAGTTATTATATGCTCTAGATGAGCAAGTGCGTCGCCATGAAGTAGCTGGACTTGTAACAAAGTATGAAGGATGGGAATTTTTAGGATCCATCGTTGACGATGAAGGTATTTGTCGTGGGGTAGTTGCACAAAACTTAACATCTATGGAGATTGTTTCATTCCCAGCAGATGCTGTAATTATGGCAACTGGTGGCCCTGGAATTATCTTTGGAAAATCAACAAACTCTGTTATTAACACTGGTTCTGCAGCTTCTATCGTATATCAACAAGGAGCATATTATTCAAACGGTGAGTTCATTCAAATCCATCCAACAGCAATTCCAGGAGACGATAAATTACGTCTAATGAGTGAATCCGCTCGTGGAGAGGGTGGACGTGTTTGGACATACAAAGATGGCAAGCCTTGGTATTTCTTAGAGGAAAAATATCCTGCATACGGAAACTTAGTTCCTCGTGATATTGCAACGCGTGAAATCTTTGACGTATGTGTAAACCAAAAACTAGGTATAAATGGCGAAAACATGGTTTATTTAGATCTTTCTCATAAAGATCCAAAAGAACTAGATATTAAGCTTGGAGGAATTATCGAAATCTATGAAAAGTTCATGGGTGATGATCCTCGTAAAGTACCAATGAAAATCTTCCCTGCCGTTCACTATTCAATGGGTGGACTATGGGTAGATTATGATCAAATGACAAACATCCCTGGTTTATTTGCAGCTGGTGAATGTGATTACTCTCAGCACGGAGCTAACCGATTAGGTGCAAACTCCTTACTATCTGCTATTTATGGTGGTATGGTAGCTGGACCGAAAGCTGTAGAATATATAAATGGTCTTGAAAAGTCTGTTGATTCTTTATCTACTTCTTTATTCGATCGATACGTAAAAGAAGAGGAACAAAAATGGAATAAAATTATGAACATGAATGGTAAAGAAAATGCATACGTGCTTCATAAAGAGCTTGGAGAATGGATGACGGATAACGTTACAGTTGTACGTTACAACGACAAGCTAAAACAAACAGATGAGAAGATTCAAGAATTACTAGAACGCTATGATAATATTAATATTCACGATACTGCTAAATGGAGTAACCAAGGTGCGGCATTTACTCGCCAATTATTCCACATGATGCAATTAGCACGTGTTATTACGATTGGTGCATTAAATCGTGACGAGAGTCGCGGTGCGCACTATAAGCCTGATTTCCCAGAACGTAACGATGAACAATTCCTAAAAACGACGATGGCGAAATTTACAGGTCCTAAATCGGCTCCAGCATTCCATTATGAGGAAGTAGATGTTTCTTTAATAGAACCACGTAAACGTGATTATACAAAGAAAAAAGGGGGTAAATAACAGTGGCTGAACAAAAAACAGTAGAATTTATTGTCGTTCGTCAAGATGGTCCAGATGGCAACCCCTATGAGGAAAAGTTTGTCCTTCCTTATCGTCCAAATATGAACGTTATCTCTGCATTAATGGAGATTAGACGTAACCCAGTTAATAAAGAAGGTAAAGAAACAACACCAATAAACTGGGATATGAACTGTTTAGAGGAAGTTTGTGGAGCTTGTTCCATGGTAATTAACGGGAAGCCTCGTCAATCATGTACAGCACTCGTTGATAAACTAGAGCAACCTATTAAACTAGAGCCTATGCGTACGTTCCCAGTAGTACGTGACCTTCAAGTTGACAGAAGTCGTATGTTTGATTCCTTGAAAAAGGTAAAAGCATGGATTCCTATTGATGGTACGTATGACCTTGGACCAGGACCTCGTATGCCTGAGAAAAAGCGTCAATGGGCATATGAATTATCTAAATGTATGACTTGTGGTGTATGTTTAGAAGCATGTCCAAACGTTAATAGTAAATCTGATTTCATTGGTCCTGCACCGCTTTCTCAAGTTCGTTTATTTAATGCTCATCCAACTGGTGAGATGAATAAATCAGAACGTTTAGAAGCTATTATGGGTGACGGAGGACTTGCGAATTGTGGTAACTCACAAAACTGTGTACAATCATGTCCAAAAGGCATTCCTTTAACAACGTCGATTGCAGCACTAAACCGTGATACAACTGTCCAAATGTTCCGTAACTTCTTCGGAAGTGACCAAGGATAATAAAAAAATCAAATCGCCTCGTCTAAAAAATAGATTGAGGCGATTTTTTCACCATATAGCGTGTTTAATAAGAGAGGAGATTCATAGTGGAAAAAATAAAATATATTCAAGAACTACAAACATGGATGAATGAGTTCTCATTCAGTCACCCGATTTCTGTCCGTTTTTCCGAAACAGATATGTTTGGACACATGAATAATACAGTTCCATTCGCTTACTTTGAAGACGCGAGAATAGCATTTTTTAAATATTTAGGGTTTATGCAAAACTGGGTATCACCTAAAAGTGAGACGATTCCAGTAGTAGCGGATTTACAATGCGACTACTTAAAACAAGTATACTTTGGAGAAAAATTACTAATTTATGTTAAAGCTCAAGAAGTAGGCACATCTTCCGTCGATTTGCATTATATGGGGAAAAGAGAGTCAAATGGGGATATTTGTTTTGTGGGAAGAGGGAGAATGGTTCAGCTGAATAAAAGAACAGGAAAAGGTGAACCTTGGTCAGAAGAGATGAGACAAAAGTTTTTTGTGAAAACGAAAATCAACTCATAAAAATTTTAGAAGGTATAGAGGTTAATAATGATGTAATTTAACCTCTTCCTCTTTTTTCTTTTGAATGCAGCCCACCTTTCTTTTTCGTCCCCAATAAATAATCACCTCATATGCCTATAAATAAAACACAATTTGCAAAATAGGTGTTCTAAATGTAACTCTCATAAGGTTTTTCACATATTATACCATGACTAAATATATACCCATCCGCTAGTTCAGCTCTGGCTAAGGCAAGGAGGGTTACATTCATTGAAGGAGAAAGAATTTCAACCAAAGCCATTGCTCACAAAAAGAGAAAGAGAAGTATTTGAACTGTTAGTACAAGATAAAACTACGAAAGAAATCGCATCAGAGTTATTTATTAGTGAAAAAACAGTTCGAAATCATATTTCAAATGCTATGCAAAAGCTTGGGGTTAAGGGGCGATCTCAAGCAGTTGTCGAGCTTCTTCGCATGGGAGAGCTAGAGCTTTAACCGATGAAGGTGACAAATTCAAGGGAGAACTCTACATACCGATAGTATGAGAGTTTCCTCTCTTGCTATTTGTCAAATTCTAAAATATATAGAATAGAGAAAATGTTAATTCCAAGTAAAACTATATTAATTGTCACATGTAATGTATTGCATTTTCTTCGTAAAAATAAGAAAATATAATTAGCTACACTAAGGAAAAATTCCTAACGGTGAAAGTATAGTAAACATACTAACTTCAAGATTTTGCATAATGCTTCACAATATATTCATAAAAAAGTTTATGGTAGTATTAAAGGAATAAAAATAGTACAAGCAGTAATTAAATAAAATTACTAATTGGGAAGTGGGTAGAGAATGACTAATAATAGCACAATGAATCAAGATCAATTAGTGGCGGATATTGAAAAATCCCTCCGTTACATAGCAGCGCTTGTGAAACAAAAAGGGCGAGAAATATTAACGAACTATACAATTACACCACCGCAATTCGTTGCACTACAATGGTTATTAGAAGAGGGAGATATGACCATTGGTGAGCTATCTAATAAAATGTATTTAGCTTGTAGTACGACGACAGATCTTGTTGATCGAATGGAAAAAAATGAATTAGTTCAACGTGTCAAAGACCCGAATGATCGTCGAGTAGTACGAATTCATTTATTAGAGGAAGGCGAAAGAATTATTAACGATGTTGTTAAGAAACGCCAAGATTATTTACAAGGAATATTAGAAAACTACTCTTATGATGAAATTGTAGTTTTAGATAAAGTGTTAGGAAGATTACACCAAGAAATGAAGCATGAATGAGGGATACTAGTTGGAAAAACCGATTGGCGTAATTGATTCGGGTGTTGGTGGATTAACGGTTGCAAAAGAAATTATCCGTCAACTACCGAAAGAACGAATCATTTACTTAGGAGATACAGCACGATGTCCATATGGACCGAGAGATAAAGAAGAAGTAAAGCAATTTACGTGGGAAATGACTAATTATTTATTAAACCATCATGATATTAAAATGCTTGTTATTGCCTGCAATACAGCAACTGCTGCAGTATTAGAGGAAATTAAAGAAAAGCTACCAATTCCAGTAATCGGCGTTGTCGACCCTGGTGCTAGAACTGCTTTAAAAGTTTCAAGTAATAATCATATTGGAGTAATAGGTACAGTAGGAACAATAAATAGTAAAGCATATGAAAATGCGTTAAAAACGATAAATAGTGATGTTCAAGTTGAAAGTCTTTCTTGTCCTAGTTTTGTCCCATTAGTGGAAAGTGGAGAATTTGATGGTGAAGACGCAATTGAAATAGTAAAAGAATCGTTATTACCCTTTCAAGAAAATAAAATGGATACGTTAATTTTAGGATGTACGCATTATCCATTATTACGTCCTGTTATCCAAAAAGTGTTAGGCAACCATGTTCGCTTAATATGTTCAGGTGACGAAACAGCACGAGAGGTTAGTACTATTTTAAACTATAAGAAAATGTTAAATAAACATAATCGCAAAGAAGAACATTTGTTTTTAACTACTGGTGGAAAAGAAATATTCCAAAAAATTGCTACTAAACTGTTCGAACAAAACATTGAAAATGTAAAAACAATCGAATTATAACCGTAAACAAAACCTACTTTTCATAAAGGAAAGTAGGTTTTTTCCTGTCTATAAAACTGTAAAGTGTATCAAAACGTTTTCCCTTCCATGAATGAGCTGTGAGCAGATATAGCTCTCCCGTGGAAAGCACATTCCGATAGGAGAAAAGAGTGGGGAAATCCAATCCTTACTATTCTCATGGTAAATACCGATGTAAGTGAAATTTAAGCCATAGCGCATGAAAATGGGTGGTTTTTTCCCTTATAACATATAGAGCCGTGAGTGAAACGGAGCGGAAGGTGCGAGACTCCAGCGGGAGTAGCGTGAGTCTTGAGACCCCGCACGAGCGAAAGCGAGGAGGAGGCTCAAGCCACGCCCGCGGAAAGCGAGTACCTGCAGCGAAGTGAAACGGACTAACTATAAAACGTACAATATGAATCAATGTTGTCTATAATGAAACGCTATTTTTTAAAGAAGCCACTTATTAGGGTAGACAACTATGCAAGTAAAAAAACACTCCAAAGATACCAAAAAAGAATAAATAAAATATTCATAGCTTGTTCTATTTTAAAGAATAGCTCGTATACATATTAGTACAAACCGTCTTAGGAGGGAAACGCATGTCACAAAATAAAAAAACAACAATTACTGTCGTTCTTGCATCCTCACTTTTATTAGCTGGTTGTGGATTGTTTGGTGATGAGGAAAAAGTAGGCTCACAAATCGATCCGCCACAAGATGTATCTATTGTTAATGACCTTGATACAGATGAAACAGATGTTAATAATGAAGAAATGGATGATGAAGAAGTAAGTAACCAAGTTTCGCAAAGAGAATTATATTTATTAGATCGAAATGGTTTTGTAGTTTCACAAACATTAGCCTTACCAAAAAGCGATAGCCCTGCAAAACAGGCTCTACAATATTTAGTAGCTGGTGGCCCTGTAGAGGATCTATTACCAAATGGGTTTAGAGCGGTAATACCGGCGGGAACAGAAGTTGATGTTAATCTATTATCAAACGGAACAATTGTTGCAGATTTCTCTAGTGAGTTTGCGGAATACTTACCAGAAGATGAACTAGCAATCTTACAAGCAATTACGTGGACTTTAACACAATTTGATTCCGTCGAAAATGTAGAGCTTCGAGTAAATGGTCATAAACAAGATGTAATGCCAGTTAATAAAACACCTATCACGAAAGGGCTGAGTAGAGCAAATGGTATTAACTTAGAACATGACGCGATTGACATTATGAATACAAGACCAGTGACGCTTTATTACATTGGCGAAAATAATAATGGTGACACTTATTACGTTCCAGTGACGAAGCGTATTAAAGCGGAAAATGCAAACAACTATGAAGCGATTATCGATGAATTAATTAACGGTCCGTCATCAACATCAGGCTTACTATCTGGTTTTACAAATGATGTGGAATTACTTTCAGAGCCAAAATATGAAAATGGTCTTCTAACGCTAGACTTCAATGAAAATATTGTTGGATGGTCTGATAACACTATTTCGAAAGAAGTTATCGACACGATTGTTTTAACATTAACAGAACAACCAGGTGTAGATAGTGTTGCTATTACGGTGAACGGTGAAAAAGACTTAATGGCTTCAGATGGTACTAGTTTAGCAGAGCCAGTCTCAAGACCAGAAAAAGTGAATACAGGTAGGTTTTAATCTGTAAATTTTGATATACTAAAAATAGAATGTTAAAGAAGGGGTAGGCGATAAAGCTACCCCTTCTTATATTTCTGTTTTTTCTTTTAGCTATTAATTTGTAAGATAGCTAATGTGACTTAAGTAAATGGTGAAAAAAGGAGTACTGAAAATGACAAGAGTGGATGGAAGACAGAAAAATGAATTAAGGCCGATAAACATCACGACGAACTTTATAAAGCATCCTGAAGGTTCTGTGTTAATTTCAGTTGGAGATACGAAAGTAATCTGTACAGCATCGGTTGAAGACAGAGTCCCACCTTTCATGCGCGGGCAAGGGAAAGGTTGGATTACTGCTGAATATTCGATGTTACCAAGAGCAACAGAACAGAGAACGATGAGAGAATCAACAAAAGGAAAAGTGACAGGGCGTACTATGGAAATTCAGCGTTTAATTGGCCGAGCATTACGTACTGTCGTAGATTTAAGTAAAATTGGCGAACGTACCATTTGGATTGATTGTGATGTAATACAAGCTGATGGCGGCACTAGAACAGCGTCTATTACTGGAGCATATGTTGCTATGGTTTTAGCACTACATAATCTTGTAAAACAAAATAAATTAAAAGAACTGCCAGTAAATAATTATTTAGCAGCAACTTCTGTTGGTATTATCGCAGAACATGGAGAAGTGTTAGATTTAAATTACATAGAAGATTCATCAGCAGAAGTAGATATGAATGTCGTAATGAATGACTCTTTTGAAATGGTCGAGGTACAAGGTACTGGAGAGGAAGCGACATTTAACCGTGGTCAGCTTAATGCACTTTTAGACCTAGCGGAAGAAGGAATTTTACAGCTGATTGAATGTCAAAAAGAAGCGTTGGGAGAAATTGTTAATCTAATTGGCCCTAAAGGTGGTAATAAAGGATGAAAGAGCTAATAATTGCCACTAATAATCAAGGGAAGGTTAAAGAATTCTCAAACATTTTTTCGAAAGTTGGATATGAAGTTAAATCATTAAAAGACTTTCCTAATCTTGAAGAGGTAGAAGAAACAGGAACAACGTTTGAAGAAAATGCGATATTGAAAGCAAAGTCTGTTGCTACTGCGCTTTCTAGCATAGTAATTGCAGATGATTCAGGGTTAGAAGTAGATGCGTTACAAGGTGAACCTGGTGTGTATTCAGCTCGGTATGCTGGCCTGGAGAAAAATGATATCGCTAATTACGAAAAAGTATTACAAAAATTAAAGGATGTACCTTACCAAAATCGAACAGCGAGGTTTGTTTGTGCACTGGCTATTGCTAAACCGGACGGTACTACGTTTACTGTGCGAGGGACATGCGAAGGTTCCATCACTACTGAGCCTGCAGGGGATAATGGTTTTGGATATGATCCAATCTTTTTCGTACCGTTACATCAAAAAACGATGGCACAGTTAACCCATGAAGAAAAAAATAATATTAGTCATCGAGGGAACGCAATTAAACAACTAATGGAACAGTGGAGTTCATTTAAAATAGAGGATGAATAATTTGAAAGTATTAATTATGAGCGACAGTCATGGTAATAAGGAACTGGTCACAAAAGTAAAAGAACGTCATAGTGACGAAGTGAACGTGATGATCCATTGTGGGGATTCTGAGTTACCAAAAAATAGTTCGGAGATGAACGATTTTCTTGCAGTGCGTGGTAATTGTGATTACGATACATTGTACCCGGAAGTTTTAGTGGAGGATATTGAACAAACACGTTTCCTCATTACACACGGTCATTTACATCAAGTTAAAACGACGTTAATGCCATTAAAATATAAAGCAGAAGAAGATAACGCCAACGTAGTTTGCTTCGGACACTCGCATATCGCTGGAGCGGAAATGGTGGATCACGTATTATTTATTAATCCTGGCAGCATCCTGTTACCTAGAATGACAACGAAAAAAACATATGTTATACTAGAAGTAACAGAAAAGGAATATATAGTACATTACTATAATGATTTAGGTGACATCGTTCAGAGTCATACATTTACTAAACACGAGTAGAAGGGCTGTTTTGCTTTTCTACTCGGCTTGAAAAGTTTTTTTGAAAAAACTTTATAAAAGTAGTTGACTTTCCTAACGACATTTCATATAATAAATCTTGTCGTTAGGAAAGATAATGAAAATTCTACCATGTCCCAGTAGCTCAGCAGGATAGAGCACGATCGAATATGCTTCCTTGAATTTACTACAGCGTACCGATTGAGCCACTTCTTGAAATTAGCTTTCTGAAATCGGGACGACGGTTTAGAACGATAAGCAAGTTATTAATAAATTATTATATTGTCCCAGTAGCTCAGCAGGATAGAGCAACGGCCTTCTAAGCCGTGTGTCGGGGGTTCGAATCCCTCCTGGGACGCCATTTTTCTTATAAGAAACACCATCTAATTTTAAAAGTTGCCTTACAGCAATTTGTGAAATTATATGGTGTTTTTTCTTTTTGTATAAAATATGAGGTTGTGAAGCTCACACATCTCTATTTTATCAACATCATCCCTAAAACTCTCTATCTACACTTGTACTCAACATTAATCATTGATAAACTTGACTCAAATCTTTTTTGACTAGTAGGACGGTATAAATATGAATGATAAAAAGAAAAAAGTAGTTCCGTTTCCCAATTTAAAAAAGCGACTGTTAGAAAAAGCGATGGAATCGATGAAGGAAAGAAAATTTGAAGAAGCTCTTATTCTATTCGACCAAGCGCATGATAATTCTTTTGCCCATAGTGAAGTAGAATTAGGTAGTGTTGTATGTTTAATGGAATTAGGGCGCTTAACAGAAGCAAAAAACCGTTGTAAGAAGATGTTGCGAGAAGATGTTGGGGATTATTTTCACGTTTTACAAATTTATATTACGATATTAATTCAGTTAAAAGAATATGATGAAGTGAAAGTAACCATTGAAGCAATATTACAGGAAGATAAAATCCCTGCTGAACAAGCGCAAACGTTTTTTAAGTTATTAGACTTTGCGAGAAAAATGCTACCGAAAGGTGAATTTGAGGAATATAAAGAAGCACCAACAGATGATACCGTAAGTGACAATCTCTTAAAAGGGACTGTTCAAGAGCAATTTGGTGCCCTCCAACGTTTAAAAAGCTTAAATGCAAGGAGTTATCGGGAAGCAATTGAAACATATTTATTAGATGAAAGAATGCACCCTATTTTAAAAACAATACTGTTAGAAACATTGCATGATCAACAGTGGGATGACGAAACGAAAATAACGAAACTAGGACAAACAGTTTTAGTTCGTCCATCAAAGATGGACTTCCAAGAGATGGACCCGTTTTTTGCAGAGATAGGAAATCTCATAGAACGGCATGTATACTCCGAAAATCCGAGCCTTTTTGAAGCGTTAAAAGGGATGGTTTTTAAGTACCATACTGTTGTTTATCCTGTTGGGATGAACGAGGAAAATGCTAGTGCATGGGCTGCGAGTATACATTTAATTGGTCAACAGCTATATGGTATAGAAGATTCAATGGAGAAACTCTCACAATTATATAATGTAACTTTAGAAGATATAGAAAAAGTGAGCACCAAAGTACAAAAACTAGAAGAAATTTCATATTTGCAATTATAATCGAATCTGTTGAACTCCATGGATGTTATGTTATAATGTAAGGGTTGTAAACTGTAGTATTAATAATTTCCTTGTTTTTTTCATAGTAAATATGGAAATACAGTAGGAGACGGGTTCACCACATACATAGAAGTGGTCCAAACATTCGGTAATGATTTGTCAATTTTAAAAACAGCCATTACTATAGAAAAAATAGATTTTTTGGAGGGAAAAGTATGTCTGCAAAATGGGAAAAGTTAGAAGGAAATGAAGGTGTATTAACAGTTGAAGTTGATGTTGATACATTTAACAATGCCCTTGATGAAGCATTCAAAAAAGTAGTTAAGAAAGTAAACGTTCCAGGATTCCGTAAAGGAAAAATGCCTCGTCCGATGTTTGAAAAACGTTTCGGCGTGGAATCATTATATCAAGACGCTCTTGATATCCTACTTCCAGAAAGCTATGCAAAAGCAGTGGAAGAAGCAGGAATTGAACCAGTTGATCGTCCAGAAATCGATATCGAAACAATCGAACAAGGTCAACCAGTTGTATTTACTGCAAAAGTTACAGTAAAGCCTGAAGTAAAATTAGGTGAGTACAAAGGTCTTGAAGTTGAGCGTTTAGAAGCTACAGTTACAGACGAAGAAGTAGAAGCAGAATTAAAATCATTACAAGAGCGTCAAGCTGAACTTGTTGTAAAAGAAGAAGGTACCGTTGAAAATGGCGATACTGTAGTAATGGACTTTGAAGGATTTGTAAACGGTGAGGCTTTCGAAGGCGGAAAAGCTGAGAATTATTCTCTAGAAATCGGTTCTGGTTCTTTCATCCCTGGTTTTGAAGAGCAACTTGTTGGTTTAGAATCTGGAGCAGAAAAAGATGTGGAAGTAACATTCCCAGAAGAATACCATGCTGAAGATTTAGCTGGTCAACCTGCAGTATTCAAAGTGAAAGTTCATGAAATTAAAGGAAAAGAATTACCAGTGCTAGATGACGAATTTGCTAAAGATGTAGATGAAGAAGTTGAAACTTTAGATGCATTAAAAGCTAAAACGAGAGAGCGTTTAGAAACTGCTAAAAAACAAGATGCTGAAAATCACTTAAAAGATACTTTAATTGAAAAAGCAACAGAAAATGCAGAAGTTGACGTTCCAGAAGCAATGGTAAACACAGAATTAGACCGTATGCTACAAGAGTTTGAGCAACGTTTACAAATGCAAGGTATGAATTTAGAACTTTACTTCCAATTCTCTGGTCAAGACGAAGAAGCTCTACGTGGCCAAATGAAAGAAGATGCAGCTAAACGTGTGAAAATGAATTTAACATTAGAAGCAATCGTAAATGCTGAAAACATCGAAGTAACAGAAGAAGAAGTAAACAGTGAATTAGAAAACATGGCTACAATGTACAACATGACTGTTGATCAAATTAAGCAAGCATTAGGAAATGCTGAAGGCTTAAAAGAAGATTTAAAAATTAGAAAAGCAATCGATTTTCTTGTAGAAAACAGTAAAGATGTTGCATAATATTGAATAAGGAACAAGGCGCGACTTGCTCGTGCCTTGTTTTATACACAAAAGGCCTTTTTCTACATACAGTTTTGAAAGCAAAGTGTTAATTTTATGTTACATGGTTACAATAGTATGGACTCTTCTTTTCAATACTAATAAAGTACATAGCGATTTTTTTATTAACAGCAATTGCAAAAGATATGGTAAAATGCAGTACATAACACATAATTAGAAATAGTAGTATCCGAATATTTAGTGGATGGACGAGAAGAGAGAGAAATGATAAGGGGTGAAACGTTATGTTTAAGTTTAACGATGAAAAAGGACAATTGAAATGTTCTTTCTGCGGGAAAACACAAGATCAAGTGCGAAAACTAGTAGCAGGTCCGGGCGTATACATATGTGATGAATGTATAGAATTATGTACCGAAATTGTAGAAGAAGAGCTTGGAACTGAGGAAGAAGTAGAATTTAAAGATGTACCAAAACCAAAAGAAATTCGTCAAATATTAGACGAATACGTTATCGGCCAAGAAGCAGCTAAAAAAGCGCTATCCGTTGCAGTATATAACCACTACAAGCGTATAAATTCCAACAGTAAAATAGACGAAGTAGAACTTGCCAAATCTAATATTGCAATGATTGGACCAACTGGTAGCGGTAAAACATTACTTGCACAAACGCTAGCGCGTATTTTAAATGTACCTTTTGCAATTGCTGATGCAACTTCATTAACGGAAGCAGGATACGTTGGGGAAGATGTAGAAAATATTTTACTTAAATTAATTCAAGCTGCAGACTACGATGTAGAAAAAGCAGAAAAAGGTATTATTTATATTGACGAAATTGATAAAGTAGCACGTAAATCAGAAAACCCATCCATTACACGAGATGTTTCTGGTGAAGGTGTACAGCAGGCACTTCTGAAAATTTTAGAAGGTACTGTTGCAAGTGTGCCACCTCAAGGTGGACGTAAGCATCCTCATCAAGAATTCATTCAAATTGATACAACAAATATTCTATTTATTTGTGGTGGGGCTTTTGATGGAATTGAATCAATTATTAAGCGTCGATTAGGGAAAAAAGTTATTGGTTTTGGTACGGAAGGTAAAATGGACGAATTAGAACAGAAAGAATTACTTTCTAAAGTTCTTCCAGAAGACTTATTAAGATTTGGACTTATTCCTGAGTTTATTGGTCGTCTTCCTGTTACAGCAAGCTTAGAGCCATTAGACGAAGAGGCATTAGTTGAAATTTTAACAAAGCCGAAAAATGCACTAGTTAAACAATACAGTAAAATGTTAGAACTAGATAATGTTGAATTAGAATTTGACGAAGCAGCACTTAAGGAAATTGCAACTAAAGCAATTGAACGAAAAACCGGTGCACGTGGACTTCGTTCAATCATTGAAGCAATTATGCTTGATGTGATGTTCGAATTACCTTCTCGTGATGACATTCAAAAATGTGTTATTACAGCGGAAACAGTTAAAGATGATGTTCCGCCAAAATTAATTTTAACGGACGGTTCAGAGTTACAAGAAGATAAAACTTCTGCTTAACAACAAACCTTGATGGCCTATGCTATCAAGGTTCTTTTTTATTTTTAAAGAGATAACAGTGTAAAATAGTTTTTTAATATAATAATTCATGGAAATTCACAGTGTTATATCCAAATATTATCCAATTAATAAATAGTTGTTTATTCCACCATTTG
Source organism: Sutcliffiella cohnii (assembly GCF_002250055.1). Classification (NCBI taxonomy): domain Bacteria; kingdom Bacillati; phylum Bacillota; class Bacilli; order Caryophanales; family Bacillaceae; genus Sutcliffiella; species Sutcliffiella cohnii. The sequence continues at coordinate 3,291,541 of NZ_CP018866.1, read as the reverse complement.
CACGGAAATACTAGCAAATAATCACAACTTAGAGTGCAGGAGGATAACTATGAATTGGACAGGTATTGCGCTGTTTATACAATTATTTTTTGGGATTATCATTGGGCTCTACTTTTGGAATTTATTACGAAATCAACGTACACAGAAAGTATCAATTGATAAAGAGTCGAAGAAAGAAATGGAACAACTTCGAAAGATGCGTAGCATTTCGTTAACAGAGCCATTAGCAGAAAAAGTAAGACCAACTTCGTTCAACGATATTGTCGGACAAGAAGATGGAATAAAAGCTTTAAAAGCTGCTATTTGTGGACCGAATCCGCAACACGTCATCATTTATGGTCCTCCTGGTGTAGGGAAAACAGCAGCAGCACGACTCGTATTAGAAGAAGCAAAAAAGAATAGTAAATCTCCGTTTAAACCGAGTGCTATTTTTATTGAGCTAGATGCAACGACAGCTCGGTTTGATGAAAGAGGAATTGCAGATCCGTTAATTGGATCGGTTCATGATCCTATATACCAAGGAGCAGGAGCAATGGGACAAGCGGGTATTCCTCAACCAAAGCAAGGAGCCGTTACACACGCGCATGGTGGTATGCTCTTTATTGATGAAATTGGAGAGTTACACCCAATACAAATGAATAAGCTTTTAAAAGTATTAGAAGATCGAAAAGTATTTTTAGAAAGTGCTTATTATAGTGAAGAAAATACTCAAATTCCAACACATATTCATGAAATTTTTCAAAAAGGTTTACCAGCCGATTTTCGTTTAGTTGGAGCTACAACGAGAACTCCAAACGAAATTCCACCAGCCATTCGGTCTCGTTGTATGGAAGTATTTTTTAGAGAGTTAGATCAAGAGGAATTAGCGGTAGTAGCGAGAAATGCTATTGAAAAAATTTATATGAAAGCACAAGAAGAAGGTATTCAATTGCTTGCTTCCTATTGCAGAAACGGTCGCGAAGTAGTCAATATGATGCAAATTGCTGCAGGTTTAGCAATAACGGAAGATCGCGAGGAAGTAACAGTGGAGGATATTGAATGGGTTGTACATTCCAGTCAACTATCGCCGAGAAATGAACAAAAAATTAAAGAAAAAGCACAAACTGGTTTAGTAAACGGATTAGCCGTATATGGACCAAACACTGGTGCATTATTAGAAATAGAAGTCACAGCTATTCCTAATGAAGAGAAAAAAGGGACAATTAATATTACAGGAATTGTTGAAGAAGAAAGTATTGGCAATCAAGGAAAATCGATACGCCGTAAAAGTATGGCAAAAGGTTCTGCTGAAAATGTTATTACAGTGCTCCGTGCGCTAGGTGTTCCTGCTGCTGATTATGATATACATATTAACTTTCCAGGGGGAATACCAATTGATGGACCTTCTGCTGGGATTGCAATGGCAACGGGAATTTATTCGGCTATTTTCAAATTACCAGTCGACAACTTAGTAGCAATGACCGGAGAAATTAGCATTCACGGTTCAGTTAAACCAATTGGTGGGGTTATTCCGAAAATAAAAGCTGCTAAACAAGCTGGAGCAAAGAAAGTAATCATCCCTCATGAAAATATGCAGTCAATTTTGAAGGAAATTGACGGAATTGAAATTATTCCAGTGAAGCAATTCCAAGAGGTGTTGCAAGTTGCTCTTCTTAGAGAAGTATCTGCAATAGAGGATGAGCATATCGACAAAGTAATTTCTGCTACATTACCGATCACTCAATCTGAATCAGTATAAAGATGAAGGCTCCTCACTATGTGGGGAGCCATTTCCTTTTCATTTTATATGCCTAGAACAACTACGACAGGGTATACTAATTATAGAAAATATAAAAGCTTTCTTCTTGCACTTACCATACTTAAAAGGTAAAATTTTTAGTACTATACATAAAATAGTCCCATTCGAACAATGGTACTTAAATTAGTGATGAATTTTAAAAAATAGAAAAGAACAACGTGGATAGAGCGTTCGGAGGTGTACTATGGCAACGAATAAAGAATATAAAATACCTCTACTGCCTTTACGTGGATTAATGGTTTTTCCAACGATGGTATTACATTTAGATGTAGGTAGAGATAAATCAATTCAAGCTTTAGAGCAAGCGATGTTAGAAGATCAATTAGTCTTGCTAACAACTCAAAAAGAAGTTGGGATTGATGATCCAACTGAAGATGATTTATTTGATTGGGGAACATTAACGAAAGTAAAGCAAATGTTAAAGTTACCAAATGGAACTTTACGCGTACTAGTAGAAGGGTTAGAACGTGCAAAAATAGAAGAATTGATCGAGGAAGAAACACATTGGGAAGCTCGTATCGTTACGTATCCAGATTTAGAGGACAAAGATACAGAAGACGAAGCTTTAATGCGTACGCTACTAGAGTATTTTCATACATACACAAAGTTATCGAAAAAAACTTCTATTGAAACATATCATACTGTTTCAGATATTGCAGAACCAGGTAGGCTGGCTGACATTATTACGAGCCATTTACCGCTTAAAATGAAAGACAAGCAAAATATTTTAGAAATAACAGATGTGAAAGAAAGACTGCAACAAACTATTAGCTACGTGAATAATGAAAAAGAAGTGCTGCAACTTGAAAAGAAAATTGGGATGAGAGTAAAGCGTTCAATGGAACGTACCCAAAAAGAATATTATTTACGTGAACAAATGAAGGCCATTCAAAAAGAGCTTGGTGAAAAAGAAGGTAAATTAGGGGAAGTAGACGAGCTAAAGCAAAAAATGGAAAAAGCTAAAATGCCTGAGCATGTAGAAAAAACGTTCTTAAAAGAATTAGACCGTTATGAAAAAATCCCTACAAGCTCCGCTGAAAGTGCCGTTATCCGAAATTATTTAGAATGGTTATTATCCTTACCATGGTCTATTTCTACAGAAGACCAATTAAATATTATTCGCGCAGAAGCAATTTTACATGAAGACCATTACGGGTTAGAAAAAGTAAAAGAGCGTGTGCTTGAATATTTAGCTGTTCAACAATTAACACAATCGTTAAAAGGACCTATCCTTTGTTTAGCGGGTCCTCCTGGAGTTGGTAAAACATCTTTAGCAAAATCAATTGCAAAATCGTTAGGAAGAAATTTTGTTCGAATTTCTTTAGGTGGCGTTAGAGATGAATCAGAAATAAGAGGACATCGTAAAACATACGTTGGTGCAATGCCAGGTCGAATTATTCAAGGAATGAAAAAAGCAGGTACGATTAACCCAGTATTCCTATTAGATGAAATAGATAAAATGTCAAACGACTTCCGTGGCGACCCATCTGCAGCCCTATTAGAAGTGTTAGACCCGGAGCAAAACAGTAACTTTAGCGATCATTACATTGAAGAAGCATATGATTTATCTAATGTAATGTTTGTTGCTACAGCCAATAATTTAGCAACAATTCCTGGTCCTTTACGTGACCGAATGGAGATTATTACGATTGCAGGTTATACGGAACTGGAAAAGCTTCATATTGCAAAAGATCATCTATTACCGAAGCAAGCGCGTGATCACGGCTTAACGAAAGGTACGTTACAAATGAGAGACGATGCCATCCTTTCTTTAATTCGCCATTATACGCGAGAGGCAGGTGTACGCTCGTTAGAACGTCAAATCGCTTCCATTTGTAGAAAAGCGGCAAAAATTATCGTTTCAGGTGAAAAGAAACGTATCGTAGTGACAGAAAAGGCAATTGTAGAATTCCTTGGTAAGCATATATTCCGCTATGGTCAAATGGAAGAAGAAGACCAAGTAGGAGTAGCGACAGGATTAGCATATACGACAGTAGGTGGAGATACCCTTTCAATTGAAGTATCTATCTCTCCAGGTAAAGGTAAGTTAATACTGACGGGTAAACTAGGGGATGTAATGAAAGAATCAGCACAAGCTGCATTCAGTTACATACGTTCGCGTGCAGCAGAATTAAATATTGATCCAGATTTTAATGAGAAAAACGATATTCATATTCACGTTCCAGAAGGGGCTGTACCGAAAGATGGACCTTCCGCAGGGATAACAATGGCAACAGCCTTAATATCAGCCCTGACTGGTAAACCTGTTAGAAGGAATGTCGGGATGACAGGTGAGATTACGTTACGTGGCCGCGTTTTACCGATCGGAGGACTGAAAGAGAAATCGTTAAGTGCCCATCGAGCTGGGTTAACGAAAGTTATTTTGCCTAAAGATAATGAAAAAGATTTAGAAGATATACCGGAAAGTATAAGAGAGCAATTAACATTCGTACTAGTTTCCCAATTAGACGAAGTGTTACAACATGCATTAGCAGGAGAGAATTCATGAAAGTTACACAAGCAGAAATCGTTATAAGTGCCGTAAAACCAGAGCAGTATCCAGTTGAGATGCTCCCAGAATTCGCGCTGGCAGGAAGATCAAATGTAGGAAAATCATCTTTCATTAACAAAATGATTAACCGTAAAAATTTAGCCCGTACTTCATCAAAGCCAGGTAAAACGCAAACATTAAATTTTTATTTAATTAATGAACTGTTACACTTCGTGGACGTACCAGGTTATGGATTCGCGAAAGTTTCTAAAAAAGAGCGTGAAGCTTGGGGACGTATGATAGAAACGTATTTAACAAACCGGAAACAATTAAAAGCGGTATTATTAATTGTTGATTTACGCCATCCGCCATCTAAAGATGACGTAATGATGTATGATTTTCTAAAGCATCATGAATTACCGGTGGTTGTCATTGCTACAAAGGCGGATAAGATTCCGAAGGGCAAGTGGCAAAAACATGTTAAAGTAGTGAAAGAAACGTTAGATTTAGATCCTCAAGATGAAGTTATTACTTTCTCTTCTGAAACGGGTCAAGGGAAAGATGAAATTTGGGGTATTATTAAAAATAGAATGTAGTATGTTAGGAAGAAACCTTACCGTAGTGTGAGGTTTCTTCTTTTTCGTCTTTGTTATTGTAATTTAGTTATAGTAAGTACGTTCCTCTTCGCTACGAACATTTGCTTTCCGCGGGCGTGGCTTGAGCCTCCTCCTCGCTTACGCTCGTGCGGGGTCTCAAGGCTCACGCTACTCCCGCAGGAGTCAAATGTCCTCCGCTTCGATCCACTCACGGTTCAAAATTTTGTAAAACCTATACGGAAGGTAAAACCGCTATATCCTGTTGGCATATTCCATATTACAAGCTACACTTGTGTGGGTATCTTCAGTAGGCTAATGTGTTTGAATTCATCTCTCTTTGTTCTAAAACTTAGATAATGAAATATTTTAAAAGCTCTAAATTTAAATCTCCATATGTATTCCTCATTTGCAATGACAAAACAAGTTCTAATTGTCCCAAATATTTAATAAAAATAAATAAGCTTACAATTTGTACAGCCTCCAAGTAGTAATCATGAATATGGTGGAGCATGATGGGGGATCTCTTTGGATGTACGAGTTATGTGGCTCTGTTGGTTTAATATACAGAATTATTAATAAATTTGTTTGTATATGCAATTTGTAGAAAGAAGCGTCTATTGCTACCATTTTAAGTAGAGAAAAAAAGGGGGATAAAAGTATGAAGAAAGTGTTGATTGTTGCTGTTTTCTTTTTGTTAACGATGGTTATAGCAGCATGTGGAACTAGCTCGGGTGGTTCAAGTAGTGAAGGGGCAGTGGAAACAGAAGAAGGATATAAATTAGTAAAAAAAGATAGTTTCTCCTTTGCTTCTTCGGGAGAATTTAAGCCTTTTAGTATGACAGATGGTAGTGGAGAAATGTCGGGCTTTGATATTGACGTTGCAAACGCAGTAGCGAAAGAACTTGGCCTAGAGCCTGTTCAACATAAGCAGTCTTTTGCAACGATTGTAGAAGGTGTGAAAAATGGACGTTTTGATGTAGCCGTTGCAAGTCATACGATCACGGAAGAACGTTTGAAAGAAATTGACTTCTCTATTCCTTACTATTATTCGGGTGCCTAAATTTTTGTTCGTCCAGATAGTGATATTCAAACTTTAGATGATTTGAAAGGACTAGAAGTAGCTGTTTCTCGCGGGTCCACCTATGCGGATTTAATGAGTGAAGTAACAGATAATATCATTTATTATGATAGCGATGTTGTAGCGTTAGAGACTTTAAACACTGGTCGTCATGATGCGGTAGTAACAGACTTCGTAACTGGTAGAGAAGCGATTGGTGCCGGAATGGTGTTAGAGGGTCGTGAACTTTTAGAGCGAAGTGAACAGGCAATCGGAGTTGCGAAAGGAAACGATAAATTGTTAGAAGCTATTAATGAAGCATTGCAAAAGCTACGTGATAGCGGAGAATTAGCTGAAATTAGTGAGAAATATTTTGGAGAAGATATCACCACAGACCCTGACGACCAATAATGTAAAATGGCAAAATGTGTGGCGGCTTCGTCACACATTTTTTATTCAAGAAAAAGTAGATTAATAGAAGCTAGAGGAGTGTGATGAAATTTGCCGACGTTAACACATTTTTTTGACGTACTTTTCAGTAGTTCGGATATATTCATTGAAGGGGCAATGAAGACTTTTTATGTAACGATTGTTTCGATAGCTTTAGGACTTATAGTTGGGCTTTTCATTGCCTTTTTAAAATTATCAAAAATAAAAATACTAGAATTTATAGCTAATATGTATATTTATATTGTTAGAGGAACACCACTCATAGTTCAAATCTTCTTCTTTTATCACGGTTTAGCCCAATTAGGAATTAGTGCTTTTTGGTCTGTAACGTTAGCGCTAACTTTCCATAACGGTGCCTATATTGCAGAAATATTTAGAGGCTCCATTCAATCGATTGATAAGGGGCAAACAGAGGCAGCCCGCTCATTAGGAATGCCTTTAAGCTTGACGATGCGGAGAATTATTTTACCTCAAGCGTTTAAAAGGGCATTACCACCTTTAGGTAATCAGTTTATCATCGGATTAAAAGATTCTTCCCTTGCGGCATTTGTAGGTTATTATGAACTGTTTGCTAGAGCACAAACGTTAGGAGCAAATACGTTTGACTATATGACACATCTATTAGTTGTAGCTGTTTACTATTTAGTACTCGTTGGAATTTTAACGGTTATAGTAAATCGTTTAGAAATGAAATTTTCTGCAAATGAAAGGTAGGGTGAAGCAGTTGGAAAATAAACAGATGATCGAAGTACAAAACTTAAACAAATCATTTGGAGATTTACATGTTTTAAAAGACATTTCCTTGTCTATTAAAAATAAAGAAGTTGTATGTTTAATAGGAGCTAGTGGTTCCGGGAAAAGTACGCTACTACGCTGCTTGAACTTTCTAGAATTAAAAGATAGTGGTTCTATTGTTATTGACTCTAAGGAAATTGATATTAAGAAGGATGATTTAAATAAAGTAAGGCAACGAGTAGGAATGGTGTTTCAACATTTTCATCTCTTTCCTCATATGACCGTTCTTGAAAATGTAATAGAAGCGCCAATCCAAGTTAGCGGGCTTTCAAAAGAAGAAGCGGAGGAAAGAGCGCATGATTTATTGAAAAAAGTAGGTCTTGAAGATAAAGTAAACGTTTATCCAGAAAAGCTATCGGGTGGTCAAAAACAGCGTGTAGCCATTGCCCGAGCCTTAGCAATGAAACCGGATGTAATGTTGTTTGATGAGCCAACTTCAGCACTAGACCCAGAGTTAGTTGGGGAAGTGTTAAGAACGATGAAGCAGCTTGCATATGAAGGAATGACAATGGTCGTCGTTACCCACGAAATGGGCTTTGCTCAAGAAGTAGCCGACCGTGTTATCTACCTTCACGACGGTAAAATAGTCGAAGAAGGAGACCCAGAACAAGTATTCAACAACCCAAAACACGAAAGAACAAAAGAATTCCTAGATGCGGTTTTATAAATAAAATATTATAGGTAATGCCTACAAAAAAATTGCATCATGGGAGATGGGATAGGTGAAAACGGTGATAAGGTTTTAGGTTTAAGGTCCAGAACCGTGAGTGGAACGGAGCGGAAGACATTTGACTCCTCGAAAATGCTATCGCATTTTCTTCGTGCGATGTAATGCTGCCGAAGCGTTCCTTGTCCTGCGGGAGTAGCGTGAGCCTTGAGACCCCGCACGAGCGTAGCGAGGAGGAGGCTCAAGCCACGCCCGCGGAAAGCAAATGTCTGTAGCGAAGTGAAACGGATACCGATAACTACTAGCTATATTTTTAAGCTAGAAACCCATTCAAAATATATTAATTAAAAGAAAAACTCTCCTTTATTATCATTAGGAGAGTTTTTTAATGTATAAAATTATTTCCTTTTAAAGAATAATAAGTATATACCTATAATAATAAAAAATAATGGCCAAAATGTGTGAAGAAAGGAAAATCCTTTCTCGAACATGCCGAGAAATGAGTTAGAAAATAAGAAGAATCCTGAAATTAACAATAACACAACACTTTCCAGCAAACCTTGCTTAGTTTTCAACCAACGTAGAAAAAAACCAATCGCTACAATTAATATAATCATAGCAGCATCATCTGGCCAAAACGCAAACTTATTTTTTACTTGAAAGTGGACTCCAACACCAAGTAGAGCAATTCCAGGCAAAATATTTCCGGCATCACTTTGTTTATACGCTTGAATGACAATACCTAGGCCGATTATGAGCAAAAACGTGGTCCATGTAAAAAAGCCATCCCAAATCTCAATATGTAATTGTTGAAGTAAAAAGTAAACACCAAAGCCAACTAGTAAAAACCCAGATAAAAAACTATTTTTTTTCATACTCTCTCTCCAATTCAATCTCTTGATATTCAACCTATATTTTGTTAATCTGATAACGGATATAAAATTAGAATAATTATAAAGTATAAAATTCAATTCATTTTCTGTTCACATTTTACCAAATGTTTTAGTAAATAGTCATGTTATAATGAAAACAGTGAGAAATTTTTTGGGGGTGCTATTACAAATGCACATTATCATGGTCGGTCTAAACTATAAGAATGCCCCTGTAGAAATCAGAGAAAAATTAACTTTCGATCCTTCCGAAATTGAAGGGGCAATGATCGAATTAAAAGGGCGTAAATCAGTTTTAGAAAACGTTATTGTTTCAACGTGTAATCGTACGGAAATATATGCGGTAGTAGACCAAGTTCATACTGGACGTTATTATATTAAATCATTTCTTTCCGATTGGTTCGGAATAGATAAAGAAGACTTTTCACCTTATTTAAATATATATGAAAAAGATGGTGCTGTGGAGCATTTATTCCGAGTTGCTTGTGGACTTGATTCGATGGTGTTAGGGGAAACGCAAATTTTAGGTCAAGTTCGTAGTAGTTTCTTAACAGCCCAAGAGAATGAAACAGTAGGAACGATATTCAACCATTTATTTAAACAAGCTATAACTGTAGCAAAGCGTGCACACTCCGATACAGACATCGGGGCGAATGCCGTTTCTGTTAGTTATGCAGCGGTAGAGCTTGCGAAAAAGATTTTTGGAAATCTACAAGACAAGCATGTACTCATTTTAGGCGCTGGTAAAATGGGAGAATTAGCTGTTCAAAACCTTCATAGTAATGGCGTAGAAAAAGTAACGGTTATGAATAGAACATTAGAAAAAGCTGAAACGTTAGCAAATAAATTTGCTGGCCAAGCCGTTTCCTTAAAGGAAATGTCATGTGCCTTAACAGAAGCAGATATTTTAATTTCTTCTACTGGTGCTAAAGATTATGTATTAACGAAAGAAGATATGATTCACGTAGAGAAGATTCGTAGAGGCCGTCCATTATTTATGGTCGATATTGCTGTTCCACGTGACTTAGACCCAGCAATTCAAGAGTTAGAAAATGTTTTTCTATATGATATAGATGATTTACAAGGAATTGTCCAAGCTAACTTAGCTGAACGACAAAAAGCTGCCGAAGCAATTGAGCTCTTTATTGAAGAAGAACTAGTAGAATTTAACGAATGGTTAAATATGCTAGGAGTTGTTCCAGTAATTTCTGCACTCCGTCAAAAAGCGTTAGGTATTCAAGCTGAAACAATGGATAGTCTTCAACGTAAATTACCTAACTTATCGGAAAGAGAAATTAAAGTGTTAAACAAGCATACGAAGAGTATTATCAATCAAATGCTTCGCGATCCTATTCTACAGGCTAAAGAATTAGCAGGTAAACCGGATGCAGATGATTCGTTACAACTTTTCACTAAAATATTTAATATAGAAGAAGCAGTACTAGAAGAAACGAAATCTCAATACTATTCGCTCCAACGAGAGAAGGGCACTTCCAATAATGTCGCAATCGTAGCTCATGCGACTATGCAATCGTAAGTGAGGACAAAAAAAGTATGCTAGAGATTACTATAGCTAGGCTATATGAATTTATGACAGTTCTATACGCCTTAAGTGTGCTCTTATATTTTATTGATTTTCTTCATAAAAACCGGAAGGCCAATAAAACAGCCTTCTGGTTACTTGCAATTGTTTGGGTGCTTCAAACAATTTTTTTGTTTTTGCGGATGCTAGATACAGGGAGAATACCTATTCTCACGTTGTATGAAGGAATGTTTTTTTATATATGGGTGTTAATTACCTTGTCATTAATCATTAATCGACTATTAAAAATTGACTTTATCGTCTTTTTTACAAATGTAATAGGGTTTCTAATAATGGCAATTCATACATTCACTCCGTATCAACATGGCTCTCAAGTAGTTGCTCAACAACTGGAATCAGAGTTATTAATTTTCCATATAACGTTGGCTATTCTTTCGTATGGTGCCTTTTCTTTATCTTTTACTTTTTCATTACTATATTTAATCCAATATGAGCTGTTGAAAAAGAAAAAATGGGGAAAGTTGCTACTACGAATTCAAGATTTATCGAAGCTTGATCATATGTCCTATGTGCTAAATGTAATAGGTGTACCACTTTTTTTATTATCATTAATTTTAGGTACGATATGGGCTTATATGAAAATACCTCATTTCCATTGGTATGATATGAAAGTAATTGGCTCTGTTCTTGTATTAGCCTCTTACAGTTTATACTTATATAAACGACTGAGGGAAGGGTTAAGTGGCAAGGCTATTGCTAATTGGAATATTATTGCGTTTTTAGTAGTCCTTGTAAATTTCTTGTTATTAGGTAGATTATCAAATTTTCATTTTTGGATATTGTAAAAAGCCTAAAGATAGAGCTTTAGGTAAGGAGGAAATATGAGAAAAATTATTGTAGGGTCAAGAAGAAGTAAATTAGCGATTACACAAACTAACTGGGTAATCGAGCAATTAAAAAAATTAGGTGCACCTTTTGAATTTGAAGTAAAAGAAATTGTGACAAAAGGCGATCAAATTTTAGATGTTACGTTATCTAAAGTTGGTGGGAAAGGTCTTTTCGTAAAAGAAATTGAACAAGCGATGATGGATAAAGAAATTGATATGGCAGTACATAGTATGAAAGATATGCCTGCAATATTGCCACCAGGTTTAACAATTGGTTGTATACCTTTTAGAGAAGACCATCGCGATGCTTTTATTTCAAAAAATCATGTGAAATTTGAAGATCTACCTTCTGGTGCTGTAGTAGGAACGAGTAGTTTACGCCGCGGTGCTCAGTTACTAGCAAAACGTAATGATATTGAGATAAAATGGATTCGTGGTAATATCGATACGAGACTAGCAAAATTGGAAACAGAAGACTACGATGCGATTATTTTGGCTGCAGCTGGACTTGCACGTATGGGATGGTCTCGTAACGTAGTAACGGAATTCCTTGATGATGAACTATGTGTTCCAGCAGTTGGGCAAGGAGCATTATCGATAGAATGCCGTGAAGATGATCACGAACTATTAGAAGCGCTTCAACTATTAAACGATCCAACAACAGAAAAGGCAGTTAAAGCAGAGCGATCCTTCCTTCATAAAATGGAAGGTGGTTGCCAAGTGCCAATTGCAGGCTTTGCAACAGTGAAAGAAAATGGAGAGGTAGCACTAACAGCATTAGTCGGTGCACCGGACGGATCGGTTATTTATAAAGAAACGATTACTGGAGAAGATCCAATCGAAATCGGTTTAGATGCAGCAAAGCTACTAACAGAACAAGGTGCAAAAAAATTAATTGACGATGTAAAAAAGGAGCTTGAAAAGTAATGGAAAGTCGATTACCGCTTGCAAATAAACGGATTGTTATAACAAGAAGTAAAGAGCAAGCAGTAGACTTTTCTAACAGGATTGAGCAGTTAGGAGGGGCTGTTATTACTGTCCCTCTTATTCAATTTTCGTTTCCTAAGGAAGTTGATATTTTGGAAAACGAGCTTGCTGCTAATGTTCAGAACGCTGATGTCATCGTCTTTACTAGTGTGAATGGAGTAGATTTTTTTCAGAAATTATATAATGGGAAAATGAATGCTCAAATAGCAGCAGTAGGTACAAAGACTAGGAAAGCACTTCAAAACATTGGATTAGAAACAACGATGATGCCGAACTTTTTTACGGCGGAGCATTTAGTGGAAACATTGAAAGAGCATGTGCCTTTACATAAATCTATTTTATTAATCCAAGGAAATTTGGCCCGACCAGTATTGCGTGAACAACTGCAAAGTTTAGGGTACAATGTAAAACAAATGATTGTCTATGAAAACAAAGTGGATGAGCAAGGTGTAGAAGCTTTGGAACAATTAAAGAAAGATTCAGTCGATATGATTACGTTTACAAGTCCCTCTACTGTTCATTCATTTTTATCAAGAATTAATCAAAATGAAGTAAATGCAAAAGTAGCCGTTATCGGTCCGATTACGAAAAATGCAGCTGAAAAAGCGGGACTGTCTGTACATGTTTGTCCGCCTGAGGACTATACAACAGATGGACTAATACGAGAGATTGTCGCTTATTACTATAAGGAGGAAAACTAAAATATGAAAGAATTACAATTTCAACGTCATCGCCGTTTACGTTCTTCTCATAGTATGAGAGCGTTAGTGAGAGAAACATACTTACATAAAGAAGATTTAATTTACCCGATTTTTGTAGTAGAAGGGGAAAATATTAAAAATGAAGTTCCATCTATGCCAGGGGTATTTCATATTTCATTAGATTACTTACAGGCAGAAATGCAAGAGGTGACAGATTTAGGTATTAAATCTGTAATCGTATTCGGTGTCCCTGCAGAAAAAGATGAGCTAGGAACGTCAGCCTATCACGATCATGGTATCGTTCAAAAAGCTGTTGCTCAAATTAAACAGTCTTTCCCTGAGTTAGTCGTTATTGCAGACACTTGCTTATGTCAATATACTAGTCATGGACATTGTGGCATCGTCGAAGAAGGACAAGTATTAAATGATCCGACGTTAAATTTATTAGCACAAACTGCAGTTAGTCAAGCAAAAGCTGGTGCTGATATTATCGCTCCGTCGAACATGATGGATGGCTTCGTAGCAGCTATTCGTCAAGGATTAGACGAAAGTGGATTTGAACATATTCCTATCATGTCTTATGCAGTAAAATATGCTTCAGCCTTTTACGGCCCATTCCGTGACGCTGCCCATAGCTCCCCACAATTCGGTGATCGTAAAACGTATCAAATGGACCCAGCTAACCGAATGGAAGCATTGCGTGAAGCGGAATCAGATATTATGGAAGGTGCTGACTTTTTAATTGTGAAGCCGGCATTATCTTATCTTGATATTATTCGCGATGTAAAAAATAACTTTAACGTTCCGATGGTTGCTTATAACGTAAGTGGAGAATACTCGATGATTAAAGCAGCTGCTCAAAACGGATGGATCAATGAACAAGAAATCGTAATGGAAATGTTAACGAGTATGAAGCGCGCTGGCGTAGATTTAATTTTAACGTATCATGCAAAAGATGTAGCACGTTGGCTATCTGATCAAAAATAAAAGGTAGAGGGTGAATTCAATGAGAAGTTACGAAAAATCGAAACAAGCTTTTAAAGAAGCTGTTAAGTTAATGCCTGGTGGAGTAAACAGTCCAGTACGTGCGTTTAAATCGGTTAATATGGATCCGATCTTTATGGAACGTGGAAAAGGTTCAAAAATATACGATGTGGATGGGAATGAATATATCGACTATGTTCTATCTTGGGGTCCATTAATTCACGGTCACTCTAATGATCGTGTAGTCGAAGCAATAAAAAAAGTAACGGAAAATGGGACGAGCTTCGGTGCGCCAACATTAATAGAAAATGAATTAGCTAAACTAGTTATTGACCGTGTTCCATCTATCGAAATTGTTCGAATGGTAAGCTCTGGTACGGAAGCGACAATGAGTGCGTTACGCCTAGCTCGTGGGTATACTGGTCGCAACAAAATATTGAAATTTGAAGGTTGTTATCATGGCCATGGAGACTCTTTATTAATTAAAGCAGGTTCTGGTGTGGCAACACTTGGTTTACCTGATAGCCCTGGTGTTCCTGAATCCATTGCGAAAAATACTATTACCGTTCCTTATAACGATTTAGAAAGCATTCGCGTTGCGTTTGAGCAATTTGGAGATGACATTGCGGCTGTAATCGTAGAGCCTGTTGCAGGTAATATGGGAGTTGTCCCTCCACAACCAGGATTTTTAGAAGGATTACGTTCTGTAACAGAAGAATACGGTTCCCTTTTAATTTTTGATGAAGTAATGACAGGTTTCCGTGTAGACTACGGCTGTGCGCAAGGCTATTTTGGTGTAACACCTGATTTAACTTGTTTAGGAAAAGTAATCGGTGGCGGGCTACCTGTTGGTGCTTACGGTGGAAAAGCAGAAATTATGGAACGAGTTGCTCCAGCTGGGGACATTTATCAAGCTGGTACATTGTCGGGTAATCCGTTAGCAATGACAGCTGGCTATGAAACATTAGCACAACTAACTCCTGACACATACAAAGAATTTGCGAGAAAAGCAGATCATCTAGAAGATGGACTACTTTCGTTAAAAGCAAAATATGATATGCCATTAACAGTTAATCGTGCAGGTTCTATGATTGGTTTCTTCTTCACAAACGAAGAAGTTACAAACTATGAAAAAGCAAAATCATCTAACTTAGAATATTTTGCAACCTACTATCGTGAAATGGCTAATAATGGTGTATTTTTACCACCTTCCCAGTTTGAAGGATTATTCCTTTCTACTGCCCATTCCGATGAAGATATCGAAAAAACATTACAAGCAGCGGAAAAAGCATTTGCTGTTATAAAAGGTTAAATAAAAAATGCCAGGTACTTTTTCATTTAAGTATCTGGCGTTTTTTTTGTGGATGATTTGAAAGGAAATCATGGCACATCTAGTCTCGAACATGATGCAACGAGCGGTTAAAAGTCAGCATCTTAGACCTAGTGGTGCAATGAAGTCCATAGTTGGTGCAACTCGACCCTTAATTTGGTGCAACATCAAAGCGAAATGGTGCATGCCTGTTCAAAAGTCAGCAAAAAAGACACTGTGGTGCAACGAAGACCAAAGTTGGTGCAACTCGACCCTTAATTTGGTGCAACCCGCACTTAATTTGGTGCAACACCCATCCAAAAGTCAGCAACCGACAAAGACACCGTGGAACCACGAAACTGATCTTCCCCTTCAGACGTGTTTAAATAAAATCAGAGTTTTTTTCTCTTCAAATCAAACATGATTTCGTATTTTATTCATATTTTTCAATATTCCTTCATACATCTTAAATGACATAGTAAAATTTTTTTAGGTTGGAAAGGAGGAACCCCTTTGTCTTCAGAACAACAATCGTGCTTACGCTTTTCAGTAGAAGAATCGGTTTGGTTTCAAAAGGGACAGGAAGTTCGCGAGCTTATATCGATATCATTAGATCCAGAAATTCAAATCTATGAACAAGACCAATACGTTTCCATCAGGGGAGCTTTATATTTAACTGGTGAATATTATTCAGAAACGGAAGCGGATGATGATGAAAATGAGACGTTTGCACAGGCTCGTTACGTGGAAGGAGTAGTGGAAAGAGAGGATGGCACATTTGAATTAGAACATCGCTTTCCAGTAGATATAACAATCCCGCGTAATAGAATTCAAAATTTAGATGACGTGTACGTTGCCGTCGATTCATTTGATTATTCCACTCCTGCGCGAGGATGCCTTCAATTAGATGCAGAGTTATCCATATCGGGTATTTATGGTCAGCAACAAACTGTTCCACCGGTAGAAGAAAAAGAAGAAGAGCCACAACAATTTCACCGTGATGGACAAGAAGAAGAGGAAGAATATGATCCATTTAAATATTACTTAGAGGATCGCGCTGAAGAAGAGGTTCAGGTAACGAACGAAACTGCATATGATACTACAGATTTCCAGGAAGAAGCAGTAGTGTCCGAGCAAACAACGGAACAGGACCAAGATGAAGACGATGATGTATATGAGCCATTTCAAGTAGAAGTAAGAAAAGATCCTACTTTAGAAGAGGAACCGGTAGAAGAAGTGGTGGAGCAAGAAGCAGAAGCAGAGGAAGAAAGAGACGAGGAGGAAGAATCTTCGTACACTGAAAATGTCGTTCAATCCCCAGTTGTTGCTCTTCAGGCTAGCTCTGCGGAAGAACCAAAAGATGAAAATAAAAACATCGTATCTTTTTTTGCTAAAAAAGAAGAGCGTGAAGATGTAGAAGAAAAAGCACCTGTAGCAAAGTTTGATGGAAAACAGGAAGAGGATGAGGAAAAAGTACGCGATGAAAACAACCTTTCTCTTACAAAAATCTTTGCAGAAGAAGATGGATCAGACTTTACTCGTTTAAAGATTTGTATCGTACAACATGGCGAGACAATTGATTCCATCGCGGAAAGATACGACGTAACCATTCAACAACTAATTCGAATGAATGGCCTAGCATCAGATGCTGACGTCTCAGAAGGCCAATTAATTTATGTACCAGCTGCGGCTTACTCTAATTCTTAACAGTACATTTTCAAGTGAGTGAGGATTTCCTTCCTCACTTGTTTTTTGAAACAACTATACAAATAAAATGATTTAAGCTGTACACAAAAACTAGCTTGAAAGAAAGTGAGTTAAGTGTTATGCAAACAACGAATGAACAATATGCTGAAAGTATTTTAAGGCAATATGGGGTAGTGCCAGAACTTTTACAATCATATAGTCATAACGTTTGGCGTGTTGGAACAAAAGAAGGCAATTATGCTTTGAAAAAAATTGATAAAAATCGAGCATATGCACTCTTTATGAACATTCATTCCCTATCACAACGAGGGGTTTCTTCTGTTGTTCCTATTTATAAAACACAACAAGGTTTTTATTTCATAGAGAATCAAACAGATTCCTACTATTTAATGCCTTGGGTCGAACATCAAGAGGAAAGAGAAGCTGATTTTAAAGATAGTCTAATGTTTAAAGAATTGGCAAAGCTTCACAACATAACAGTTAAAGAAAAAGATTACGAGCTTGATGATATTACTTCTTTCTATGAAAAAACAAAAATAGATTGGAGACAAGACGAAGAGCGCCTAAACCAATTTGTAGACGATTGTGAGAAGAAAATTTACATGTCACCATTCGAGCTACAAGTATGTTCCTTCGCAACGGAGATAGGAAGTGCGTTAAGGTTTGCTCTGCAGAAGCTAGATAGTTGGTATGATGAGATTAAAGAAGCAAAAAAGCACCGTACTGCCATCACTCATGGTGCAGTATCCTTTCATCATTTTTTAAAAGACAAAGAAGGTCGTGGATATTTTATTAGCTGGGAGAAAGCCCGTAAAGCAGCACCGGCCAACGATTTAATTGCTTTTTACCATCGTTACTTACGAACATATCCGATGTTTTGTGACGATTGTGTTGACTGGTACTTTGAATATAGCAATGCTTTTCCGTTAAAAGACCATGAAAAAGCATTAGCCCTAGCATACTTAGCGTATCCGCGCCAATTTATTTCAGTGCTAAATAAGTATATAGAAGAGAAACGATTAAAAAGAAGAAAAGGGGAGCGCAAACACGTGACCCACATTTTAGAATCGTATTGGCTCGCGAAAAACATTGAATATGTAGCAGGTCGCATAAGTCAAATTGAAGAACAGAAAAAAATGCAAAGTACCCAGTCGTCATCATAGTGACGCTGGGTACTTTTTCGTTAAAGCCATTCAAGATGAAAACAGACAGCTAATGTTATACATAGTGCTAATATAAGGACGTCAAAGGTAGTTGGTAAAAAGATTGTTCGAATACCTTGAAAGATCGAAATTGGAATAATAAACTGGGCGCAAACTGCCCGAACTTGACGCAACCACGGTGGTAACGAGTATGGATTGTATTTTCTCATCAATTCTTCCCCTTTCGTTGTTTCCTACTACTATGTTAGAGGTGGAAGAGGGAGTTAGCATTAGCCCCCAGCCAATGTGCCTGATATTACAACGTATGATATTAGGCGATAAATAGTGCCCATTTTGACACGAAATTGTTTTGATTTGAATAAATTATGAAAAAGATGGAGAAGCTTATTGACGAAATCATTATTTATTAGGTAACATATATAAGTAAATAAATTAAACGAAATACAGTGACAGGGAAGAGTACAATCGAAACCCCTTCAGAGAGAGAGGCCCAAGGCTGAGAGGCTTCTTAGGAAACGTTTCATTGGAATGTCGCCCTTGAGTAGCTTTGGTGAAGTAAAAGTAGTCAAAGCCGGTGAAGAGCCGTTACTTCATTTAAGAGTACTAGGAGTAGTCTATCTATTTCTAGTAAAAAAAGGTGGTACCGCGAAACTAACTCCTTTCGTCCTTTTATTGGATGAGGGGAGTTTTTATATTTTTCAGGAATTTTTCAGCACCACCATTTAACAGTTCTTAAGATAGTCCACATAAAGGAGGAAACAAAATGGAATTAAAAGAAGTAAATTTACCGACGAAGTACGACCCAAATGCAGTAGAAGCGAACCGTTATCAATATTGGTTAGAAGGCAAATTTTTTGAAGCGACAGGTGACACGGAAAAACAGCCTTACACAATCGTTATTCCACCGCCAAACGTTACAGGAAAACTGCATCTAGGTCATGCTTGGGATACAACATTACAAGATATTTTAACGCGAATTAAACGTATGCAAGGTTATGACGTTCTTTGGTTACCTGGGATGGACCACGCAGGTATCGCAACACAAGCAAAAGTAGAAGAAAAACTACGCAGTAACGGTGTATCTCGTTATGATTTAGGTCGTGAAAAGTTCGTAGAAGAAACGTGGAAATGGAAAGAAGAGTATGCAGGACATATTCGTGAGCAGTGGTCAAAACTAGGATTAGGAGTAGATTACAGTCGCGAGCGTTTCACATTAGATGAAGGTCTTTCGAAAGCTGTTCGTGAAGTATTCGTTTCTCTTTACAAAAAAGGCTTAATCTACCGTGGCGAGTACATTATTAACTGGGACCCAGCTACAAAAACAGCTCTTTCTGATATTGAAGTTATTTATAAAGATGTTCAAGGTGCTTTCTACCATATGCGATATCCGTTAGCAGACGGTTCTGGCCATATTGAAGTTGCTACAACTCGTCCAGAAACGATGCTTGGAGATACAGCGGTAGCCGTTCATCCAGAAGATGACCGTTATAAACATTTAATCGGTAAAACAGTTAAGCTACCAATTACTGGCCGTGAAATTCCTATCGTTGGAGATGACTATGTTGATATGGAATTCGGTTCAGGTGCAGTCAAAATTACACCAGCTCACGACCCGAACGACTTTGAAATTGGAAATCGTCATAACCTAGAAAGAGTTTTAGTTATGAACGAAGACGGTACAATGAACGGTAACGCTCTACAATATAAAGGACTAGATCGTTTCGAATGCCGTAAACAAATTGTAAAAGACTTACAAGAGCAAGGAGTTCTTTTCAAAGTAGAAGAGCACATGCATTCTGTAGGTCATAGTGAGCGTAGTGGAGCGGTTGTAGAGCCTTACCTTTCTACACAATGGTTCGTAAAAATGCAACCACTTGCGGACGAAGCGATTAAGCTACAACAAGGTGAAGATAAAGTAAACTTCGTACCGAACCGTTTTGAAAATACGTACTTACGCTGGATGGAAAACATTCGTGACTGGTGTATTTCCCGTCAATTATGGTGGGGACATCGTATTCCAGCTTGGTACCATAAAGAAACTGGAGAAGTTCATGTTGATCATGAACCACCAGCAGATATCGAAAACTGGGAACAAGATAATGACGTATTAGATACTTGGTTTAGTTCTGCATTATGGCCGTTTTCTACAATGGGTTGGCCTGAAACAGAATCAATTGACTATCAACGTTACTACCCAACTTCTGCTTTAGTAACAGGGTATGACATCATCTTCTTCTGGGTATCTCGTATGATATTCCAAGGTATTGAATTTACTGGGCAACGTCCATTCCAAGACGTACTTATTCACGGTCTCGTTCGTGACGAACAAGGGCGTAAAATGAGTAAATCACTTGGTAACGGTGTAGATCCAATGGATGTTATCGCACAATACGGAGCAGACTCCTTACGTTACTTCTTATCAACTGGAAGCTCACCAGGTCAAGATTTACGTTTCAGTATGGAAAAAGTAGAAGCGACTTGGAACTTTGCCAATAAAATTTGGAACGCATCTCGTTTCGCATTAATGAACATGGGCGATATGGCTTATGATGATATTGATTTAACAGGTGAAAAGTCTGTTGCAGACAAATGGATTTTAACTCGTCTAAATGAAACAATTGAAACAGTGACAAAGCTTGCAGATAAATATGAGTTCGGTGAAGTAGGTCGTGCCCTTTATAACTTCATTTGGGATGATTTCTGTGACTGGTATATTGAAATGGCGAAAATTCCATTATACGGTGAAGACGAAGCAGCAAAGAAAACAACTCGATCTATCCTTGCTTACGTATTAGACAACACAATGCGACTATTACATCCGTTCATGCCATTTATTACAGAAGAAATTTGGCAACAACTTCCTCATGAAGGAGAGTCTATCACAGTTGCAAAATGGCCAGAAGTTCGCCAAGAGTTAACTGATCAAGAAGCAGCAAGTGATATGCGTTTATTAGTAGATGTGATTCGCGCTGTACGTAACGTTCGTGCAGAAGTGAATACTCCAATGAGTAAGCAAATTAAAATGTTTATTAAAGCAAAAGATGACAGCATCGTAGAAAAATTAGAAAGAAATCGTTCCTACTTAGTTCGTTTCTGTAACCCAAGTGAATTAGAAATTGGTACGAACGTTCATTTAGAAGAAAAAGCGATGACTGCGGTTGTAACTGGAGCTGAAATTATCCTTCCACTAAAAGGATTAATTAATATTGACGAAGAAATTGCGCGTTTACAAAAAGAATTAGATAAACTTGATAAAGAAGTAGAACGTGTACAGAAAAAACTATCGAATCAAGGTTTCCTAGCAAAAGCACCACAAAACGTAATTGATGAAGAAAAGGCAAAAGAACAAGACTATGTTGAAAAGCGTGATAAAGTTCGAGCGCGTATAGAAGAGTTAAAAGGTTAAAATATGTAAGGAGGATGACAAACTTGTCATCCTCTTTCCCTGTTAAGGTTGGATGGAGAGGAGAATACAAATTGGTAAACACATATGAAGAAGCAGTAGATTGGATACATAGCCGTCTTCGATTTGGCATTAAACCAGGGGTAAAAAGAATGGAATGGATGATGGAAAAGCTTAATCATCCTGAAAGAAGATTAAAAACCATTCATATAGCAGGAACGAACGGAAAAGGTTCCACTGTGACATATGTTCGGAACATTTTACAAAAAGCCGAGTATAAAGTTGGGACATTTACATCCCCTTATATTGAACAATTTAATGAACGAATAAGTGTTAATGGGCAGCCGATAGGGAATCAAGAACTTGTCGATGTAGTTAATATAATAAAGCCGTTAGCAGAACAATTAGAAGAAACAGACTTAGGCAGTCCGACAGAATTTGAAATAATAACGGCAATGTCACTTTATTATTTTGCACACATTAATATAGTAGATGTTGTTGTATATGAAGTAGGGCTAGGTGGTCGTTTAGATTCTACTAACATTATTTATCCACTCGTTTCTGTTATTACAAATATCGGTTTTGACCATATGGCTATTTTAGGAGAAACAGTAGAAGAAATTGCCTCTGAAAAAGCGGGTATTATTAAGCCGGGAGTTCCTGTTATTACTACTGCCTCCCAAGAGAATGCTTTGCGGGTCATACGTCAAATTGCAAATGAGAAAAAAGCAAAGATGTATGAACATAATATGCAGTTTACAGTGACGGACTATAACCAGTTAGAGACGGGCGAACAATTTACGATACAAACTCCTTTTATCACGATCGAAAATATCGAACTATCGATGAAAGGAAAGCATCAAGTAAATAATGCTGCACTAGCGATTATGACAGTAACATATTTAAAAACCTTTTATTCCTTTTTAATAGAAGAGCATCATATAAAGGCAGGATTAAAGGATGCTTTTTGGCCGGGAAGAATGGAGGAAGTAGTAAAAACTCCTTCTATTTATTTAGATGGTGCTCATAATGAAGAAGGAATTGCTACTCTAGTGGATACGATTAAAACTAGATTTACTAAAAATAGAGTTCATATTTTATTTAGTGCACTATCAGATAAACCGTTAAATAAAATGATTACAGAACTAGAGTCTGTTGCACATTCGATTACGTATACAACGTTTGACTACGAAAGAGCATTATCAGCAAGGCAATTAGCGGAATTAAGCACGCATAAAAATCATTCCTATGATGAGAGTTGGGAAAATGCTCTTAAAAATATTAAAGCTTCTCTTACAGATGAGGATGTTCTTATTGTAACAGGATCGCTTTATTTCATCTCAACTATTCGATCGTTTCTTAAACAATAGGCTAACTTATAGGTACAATGTAAATTTTACTAGATAATAATGACAAAAGTTAGAAAATTTGATAAAATGAATGTACCAATTTATAGTACTAAAGTACGTTGGAGGGGAGGGCGAAAAATGGGATATCGCGGAATAAGTTTTCAGAAAAATGTGTACGTTTGGCTTTTATTTGCTATTTTCTTTCCGTTATTAATATGGGGAGGTTATACAATTTCTCCAATAAGTTTACATGATATCCCTACCTCTCACATCGTAGCTTTTCTCATATTAATCGTTGCACTCTCATTAATGCCTATGGTCGTCGGCGATATTCATATCTTTCTTGCCCAAGGTATATCATTAGCGATTTTCCTATCCTTCGGTTTGTTTGCTGAAATGGTGATCACGTTAATTTCTGTCATCACACTCATTTTATATGTTCGACTTAGTAAGCATGAATTGTACCGATTGCCTATTAATCTATTAATGTTCTCGACAGCTTCTTTTATAAGCGGATTTGTATTTTACCTTTTAGGTGGGGAGCATGGAAATACGAACCTATTATCACTGCAAGGAATACTACCAATTTTAATGTATGTCGTCTGTTATTTTGCCGTAAACCAAGTATTCTTATATTCGATTTTTAGGTATTTACATAATAGCAAACGTGGTCTTATCACTTCCGATACGAAATGGGATGCTGTTACTAGTATTCTTACATTCCCAGTCGGGCTCATCATGTTTATGTTATATGAACAAGTTGGTTTAGTTGCCGTATTATATGTTGGTATCCCATTCCTCATCTTAACACTCATCTTGAAGCTTTATCATGCAAGCCAAAAGGTGAACAATTACTTACAGCGTGCAGCCGATGTCGGGCATGATTTAACAGAACGGTTAAATGTTTCCAGTGTTATTGATGTATTTTTAGAAAGAGTATCAACGCTATTTCCAGTAGATTATGCAGCAATTATTGATATTAAAGAAGATAGATTTCATTTGTTGAGACAAAAGTTTAAAGGTGGAAACGGTGAATTAATCGTTCATCCTGAAGATGAAATATGTAAAATGGTCAAGAAACAGAAGCGTGGGGTAAGCTTTCGAACGAGAAAGGAATATAGCTATTTACCGAATATACATATTCCACCAGGTATTGAAAGTGTGATGTGTGTCCCGGTTATTCGTAACCAAATAGTAGAAGGATTTGTAGTTGTAGGTACATCGAAACGACGTGCTTACGACAAATCACAATTGATGATTATGGATATATTAGCCTCCCATTTCGGTGTAGCATTAGTGAAAGCGAAACATTATGAAGATACGAAAAACAGAAGTGAGCGCTGTGCGTTAACAAATCTTTATAACTTTAGATTTTTTGAAACGGTTTTAGAAAAAGAATATGAAAAGCTAGAAGTTGGAGAGAGCGAATCTCTATCATTAATACTGTTAGATTTAGATCATTTTAAAAGCATCAATGATACATATGGGCATCAAAGTGGAAATGAAATATTAAAACAAGTTGCCGATCGATTATCGCTCCTTATCGGTGAAAACGGTATCGTAGCTAGATATGGCGGAGAGGAATTTGTAGTGTTACTTCCAAATGTAGACCGGAAGAAATGCTACGACTTCGCAGAAAAAATTCGTGTAAATCTAGCGAATCGATCGTTCACATTAAAACAACATATAAGAGATACAGTTAAACCACAACTAGTAAAAGTAACAGCTAGTATCGGCTTTGCAACAGCACCAGAAGATGCCGAAGATTCACTAGACTTAATTCGCCATGCGGACCGCGCGATGTATGTTGGAGCGAAGCAGGCTGGAAGAAATAAGGTTGCGGAGTATCGGAAAATATCCTGAAAAGTAGTGACTAATCTATAGTAGAGGTCACTGCTTTTTTTTATATAATTTTATCCAAAAAGTATTAAAAAATTACAATTACATACATTTCCTGTGAAGTTTATGTAGTAGATTATCTTTGTCTAATGATATAATCAACTTAAAATATGATACTAATTTACTATTTGAATTGATTAGAGGTTTTAAAATGAAAGTATTTAGTAATAGCAATAGTGAAACAGGATTAACCTTGTTAGAGGTACTATTATCAATTGTCATTTTAAGTGTAGTAGTAATTGGACTTTTAGGTTTTTTTGCTCAGACTATTTTACTATCTTCTAGAGTAGAGGATCGAATGACAGCTTTGAATATAGCAGAAGAAGTACTGCTAGAATATAAATTGAATAAAGAATATCAAGAAGAAGTTATTATTAATAATAAGACATATTACTCAAGAGTATTTGAATTAGGCAATACTTCTTCCCTTGGGCTTACTCCCCTTAAAGTAGAAGTATATTCAAAGAATGATTTTTCCTCTTCCTCTTATATTACTGGTGTCTATGGGTATTTCGAGGAGGATGAAGAATGAAATATGTAAAAAAAGATGAAGGTTACGCTTTATTATTAGTATTACTAATTATTGTCTTAATAGGTTTGTTTTTACCTGTTATATACTCATCATTAACAACTAATTCTTTACAAATAAAAAAAACAGAAGAGACTATCCAACATAATAATTTAAAAAATATGGGAACGCTTCTTTTTGAAAAGAAAATAATAGATACAATAGAAAATTGGAAATTACCTGAAGAATGGGTGCCACCTATGGAGTGGAAAGATTTAAACGAAACCTTAAGAAATAACCAGTATATAAAACCCTTAATATATCAATCCTTACAAGCAGAACTTTCACAATTAGTATCTATACATCCTCAATTTAGTCATGAGGGTTATGAATTTGGATTTACATCTTTTAATATAAATTCATCTACTAACAAAATTGAACTGAACATTTATACTACAATTGATGACGGAAACCACACGGAATCACATTTTGAGGTGATTGAAATACCTGTTATTAATTTTAATTATCAAGTAAGTAATTAAATTAAATATTCAATAGGGAGTATGTGTTATGTTGAAGAGAGTGAATATTAATAATGAATCAGGTATTACCTTAATCGAAGTCCTAGTAACACTGTTAATAGTCACTATTGTTTCAGGTCTAGTTACAGGTGTTATGATAAGTTCGGTAAACTATAACAAAAAAGCTCATTCACATATAAATTTAAGGCAAGAAGCAAATTTAATCATTTCATCACTGCGAGAAAAATTAAAAGAAGAAGAGTTTACACTGTGCTACCAAGACTTATTAGGACAAAGTGATATCACTTTTGAGGATATATCATTACAAAACCAAACTATAGAAATAGACAAAGAAACTCCGTGTGGTACTATAAAAACGGATCAAGACTTAATAATTGAATTTACATTGAAAGATAACTTGAATAATAGCTTTGATGTAGATATGACTATACAAGGAAAAGAGTCACTTACTTCTTCTAAAGAAATAATAGTTGAAATACCAGAATTTACGGAAGAAGATGATTATTACGATATTATAAAAAATGAAAACGTTTTTGTTGCGAGCAAACAATTTGAATTTGCAGGGAGTACTATTAATGGAAATGGATCTACGATGCTAATAAAAGGAAACTTGTTAGGAAATAAAATTAATGGTGGGGCATTAATTAATGTTTCAAATATATATGTTGAGGGAGATGTCGATGTAGATGGTGGATCAGCTGGTTTAGGTTCTGAAACCAACCCTGGAATTATTGTAGTTGGTGGAAACTTAAATCTTTGGAATGGGACACGCCCTATAAATGGTGACGTATATGTTAAAAAAAATATGAAGTTAAAAGATGGGAAAGTCAATGGTAATGTTTATGTAAAAGAAAACCTTGAGTTAGGTTGGACGCCTCAGCTTGTTGGTAATTCTAAAATTTTTTACGGTGGTTCCTTAACACATCCAAATAATTATAATCAAAGTATATTGTCGAAAGTCATTAATCAAAATCATATAGAAGCACAGGAAATGATTAAGTATGACATTCCTCCATTAAAAGATGACCATTGGTTTGTCCAAAACGGATATAATTTAAATATTGTACCAAACAATATGAAACTATTTGGAAATAATATAAATATATCAAGCGGTAATATACCTAATCATGGCTACGTAAGTAATTTTCATAATGCAATAATTATAAGTAAAGGCGATGTTACGATAAGAGGCGGTGACTTAAAATTTAGTGGGGTTGTAATTGCTCCCTTTGGAAGTGTCACTTTTCATGGATCTACCTTTGAAGGAACTGTAATTGCTAGAGATGGCTTCTATGTAACAAGTGGAGGCTCAACTGTCACTTTTAAAAATATAGATAATTATATTAATAATAAGAATGATTCACCTTTTAATGAAAACTTTTAAGATAAAGCTTCTTTTATTTTGATCTTTTTTATTATTGTCTTAAACAAAAAATGTAGCACTAACATTAAAAATATAAGGTGCTACATTTTTAATTACACAATGATTTATATACTACCAACAATAATTTACAATTAATAACATAATTTCGTTTTAAAACTGTTAGATTTATTATAAAATAGCACTAAGGCTATAATTATAGTGAAAATGGGTTGCCTTGTATAAATACGCCTATATATTAAACTATTCATTGAGTATATTTTAATATTAAATCTATTTCTATAAATATTAAAAATTACTTGAAAAGTAAACATGTTAAGCTTTATTAATAGATTCCGTTGGGGGTTAAAGAATGCAGGGGATGAAATGGTTAGGAGTTTTTGTTGTAGGTGCCTCGTTAATGTACGGTGCGGTAAAGGGGTACGATCATTTTTTTGGAGAAGAAAGGTTCACTCATGAGACGATGATTGCTAATCAAGTCGTGGCAAACGTATCAAAATCAAATGCCGAGGAGCAATTAGTCGAAGCGATATCAGATTGGAAAGAAGATGGTGTCCTGTACGTGGAATGGGCAGGTCAATTAAATGTTGTCTCAAAAGAAGACTTTGAATTTGATTTACCTTCCTCAATAAATGCAGCTCAAGATGGTACTAGTAATACTTTACAGGTAGCACTTCCGTTACAAGTAGTGACTAGTGCGATTCAAACGATTACGGATGATTCCTTTATTCAACAAGTAGATGTACCAAAACTTCAGGAACATCTTGTGGACGTCGCCACTTCGTTAGAAAATGGCACTTTTACTTTTTCATTACAAGACTACTTTAACGAAAGTGCAACTGTCGAAACAATTAAAGAAACAGTCATTCAAAATGGTTTATCCCTCTCAGTACAGCAAGAACTTCGCGAACTATTTAACACCGACAGGGAAATAAATGTGTTACCAATGGATATTACTTCTTTAGCTAAATGGTTAACTAGTGAAGAAATAGAAATTACCGATGAAAGCGTTAGTGTCCTTGCTTCTTTAGTCAATCAATTAATCGCTGCCACAAACTTTGAAATAAAAGAACGACATATTTCTCCAACACTACCTACTTACGCAACTTTAGGCTATGAAGCGAGATTTGAAAAAGAGCGTATGGACTATAAGTGGTTAAATCCGAATAATTCGAAGTATGTTATAACCCTTTCATTTGTTAACAATATGCTTAGAGCAGAATTAGTAGGTGCTGCCCTTCCAACAGAGATTACAGTGGAAACGAATAGAAACGAAACGTTTGCTCCGAAAAAAATTGTCCAATATTCGCCAACCGTACGCACAGGTCAGACAACTGTGAAAGAAGTTGGAGAACAAGGGAAAATAATTGAACTAGTACGTACGGTGAAGGATAGTTCTGGTGAAGTAATAAAAAAGGAGACTATATCATCCGATTTTTACCCACCAGTACATCGAGTGGAAGTAAAAGCCTTGGTTGCTTCTACTAGCACGACACCACCAGGGAACACTGACAATACGAATAACACAGGCGAGCAGCCCAATAATACTGGCAGTAATAATCCGAACGGTAATAATACAGGGACTAATCCACCACCGAACAATAATAGTGGAACAGGATCCCAACCGCCTACAGGTGGCACGTCTAATGATAATAGTAATAAACAAGAAGAAAAATCGGATGCTGATAAAGAAAGAGAATCTCCAGAAGGCTTATACGAAGGGAAATAATGATGAAAAAGGATGAACGTAAATGGCTGTAATTAGAAAGCGTTTAGGGGATTTATTAGTAGAAGCAGGAATTATTACAGAAGAACAATTGCAAAAAACGCTAGAAGAGAAAACTTCTTCTCAAAAACTAGGGGATGCACTTTTACAAAAAGGATTAATTACCGAACAACAGTTAATTGAAGTTTTAGAGTTCCAGCTTGGAATTCCACACGTTAGTTTATTCCGTTATCCATTTGATGAAAATTTAATGCATGTTGTCTCAAAAGATTTTGCTAAACGTAACGTGCTAATTCCGCTAAAAAAAGAACATGAAAAACTTTACGTTGCAATGGCGGATCCAATGGACTTTTTCGCAATCGATGATTTACGATTATTTACTGGGTTTGATATTGAGCCGGTTATTGCGACAAAAGATGATATATTACGTTCTATTAATAAATATTACGAATCTACAGACCCGATGGATGAATTGCTAGATGGGTTCGAAAAAGTAGAGCAAGTGAATATAAGAGATGAACGAATAACCGAAGACGACTCACCTATCGTTCGGTTAGTAAATCAAATGTTACAAGCTGCAGTGGAACAACGGGCTAGTGATATTCATATTGACCCACAAGAAACGAAAGTAGTTATCCGGTATCGTGTGGATGGCGTGTTAAGAACGGAACGAACATTACCGAAGCACACGCAAAATGTGTTAATTGCTCGTATAAAAATTTTAGGAAGTATGGATATTACGGAACATCGTATTCCACAAGATGGTCGAATTAAAACGACGATTGATTATCTCCCAGTAGATGTTCGTGTTTCAACATTACCAACTGTTTTTGGTGAAAAAGTAGTAATGCGTATTTTAGATATGAGTAGCTCTCTTAATAATATCGAGCAATTAGGTTTTCACGATAAAAACTTCGGTCGCTTTAAAGATTTAATTCATCGTCCAACAGGAATCATTTTAATTACGGGACCAACAGGATCAGGAAAATCTTCTACTTTATACGCTTCGTTAAATCATTTAAACGAAGAAGCGGTTAACATTGTGACAGTAGAAGACCCTGTGGAGTATCAGTTAGAAGGAATTAATCAAGTACAAGTGAATAGCGGAATTGGAATGACTTTCGCGAAAGGATTACGGGCCATTTTACGACAAGACCCTAACATTATAATGGTAGGAGAGATTCGAGATCGTGAAACGGCAGAAGTGGCGATTCGAGCTTCGTTAACAGGACATTTAGTATTAAGCACGCTGCATACGAATGACTCAATTAGTACGATTACGCGTTTAATGGATATGCAAGTAGAACCGTTTTTAGTAGCTTCCTCTTTAAATGGAGTATTGTCTCAAAGGCTTGTGCGGAAAGTGTGCCGTGATTGTATGAGTATGGAAGAAGCAACTGAACGTGAAAAAGAAATTTTTGCAAATCGTGGGCTGGATGTGGAGAAAGTAGCTAGAGGAAAAGGCTGCGGTACGTGTAATATGACTGGATATAAAGGTCGACTTGCCATTCACGAGCTATTAGTATTAACGAGTGAAATGAGAAAATCGATTATGAATAACGAGCCTTTTTCTCGTATAAGAGAGCTTGCAATCGAGAATGATACTGTATTTTTAATAGATGACGGTTTAAATAAAGTTTTAAAGGGACTAACAACTACAGAAGAAGTTCTTCGAGTAGCACTGCAAGGATAAGGGGCTAAGTGTAATGATTAATGAATTTCAGCAATGGCTATATGATGCATATTCCTTGAAAGCTTCGGATATCCATTTATCGGTAGGAGTTCCTCCTGTATTCCGTGTTAATGGGGAACTTAAGCGGCAAGGAGAAACGATATTACTTCCTGACGATACGAACGAAATTGCTAAACATATGATCCCTACGCACCTTTGGGAAGTTTTTCAGGAGCGAGGAGAATTGGATTTCTCGTACAGTTTACCAGGAGTTTCAAGATTTCGTGTTAATGCATATCGGCAACGTTCATCGATTGCATTAGCGATTCGGATTATCCCAACTAGTGTTCCATCAATTGAGGAACTTCAACTACCGCCAACAATTAAAAAGTTAGTGGAACAACCTCAAGGTTTAATACTAGTAACAGGGCCTACTGGTAGTGGGAAATCTACTACACTAGCTTCGATGATTGACTTCATGAACCGAACGAAGAAAAAGCATATTATTACATTAGAAGATCCAATAGAATATTTACACAAACATAAGCTATGCATGATAGATCAGAGGGAAATTGGATTTGATACAAAATCGTTTGCTAACGGATTACGTGCGTCGTTACGACAAGATCCTGATGTCATTTTAGTAGGAGAGTTACGTGACTTAGAAACGATCCAAACAGCTATTACAGCAGCTGAGACTGGACATCTTGTGCTAGGTACCCTTCACACAACGAATGCGCCTAGTACGATTGACCGAATTATAGATGTGTTTCCAGGTCACCAGCAGGCACAAATCCGTCTACAGCTTGCATCTGTTTTAGTTGCAATTGTTTCGCAACGATTGTTTCCATCTATTGATAAGCAAAGTAGAAAAGTAGCAACAGAAATACTCATTAATAATGCAGCGGTTGCTAATCTCATCCGTAACGAGAAAATTAATCAGATTCAAAATGTGATGCAGACAAGCCGTGCGCAAGGTATGCATACATTGGCTATGAGTATACAAGAACTTGTCCAAGCGGGTCTCGTATCATCTCAAGATGTTCAAAGTTATTTACAGGAGTCGGTGTAGACGATGCCAAAGTTTAAATATACAGGTCGTGCACGTACTGGGAAAAAAGAGGGGGCTGTCACAAGTCCTAATAGACGGGAAGCCATTGTAAAGCTAAAAGAAGAAGGAATAAAAGTTATTAATATCGAAGAGATGCCAGAGTCTTTTCTAACGAAAGAAATAACGATAGGAAATCCAGTAAAGCAACAAGATCTCGTTATTTACTTACGTCAGTTCGCCACGTTAATTCGTGCTGGAATTTCAGTTGTAGAATCAACGAAAATATTAGCAGCACAAACCGAAAGCAAACCGTTAAAACGAGTATTAACGGAAGTAGAATACGAACTACGCCAAGGAAATCCATTATCAGTAGCGGCGTCTAATCACCCAAAAGTGTTTAGTTCGATGTTTATTAACATGATTCGTGCTGGTGAGGCGAGTGGAACGATGGAAGAAACGTTAGATAACCTTGCTACTCAATACGAGAAACAGCACGAAACGAAACAAAAAATCGTTTCTGCCTTAGCTTACCCTCTCGTATTAGCGGTCGTCGCGCTAGGTGTTACGATTTTCTTGTTAGTAGGAGTAGTTCCTACCTTCGTGTCCATGTTCTCAGACTTCGGTGCAGATTTACCGGTTATTACAAAATTTGTCCTAGCAATGAGTGAATGGATGCAATCGTTTTGGTGGGTCATTATATTATTAATGATTTTATTTATCAGTTCTATAAGTGTCATAAGATCGAGAAGAGAATGGAAATATTATTTAGATTATTTTCTATTAAAAATGCCGATTTTTGGTGGTCTTTTAAAGAAAGCTGCGATTGCTAGATTAACGAGAACGTTAAGTTCCCTATTTTCTAGTTCCGTGCCAATTTTACAGGCAATATCGATTGTAGAAAAAATAGTCGGTAATGAAGTCATCGCTAAAGTACTTGTAAGCTCAAGAGAATCGTTAGAACGCGGAGAATCACTAACAACTCCAATGAAGGAACATTGGGCATTTCCACCCCTCGTTACCCAAATGATTTCAGTCGGGGAAAGTTCTGGGTCTTTAGACATAATGCTAGAAAAAGTAGCACACTTTTATGAAAAAGAAGTCGACGCAGCGACGGATCGATTAAAGAGTTTAATAGAGCCGTTAATGATTGTCGTACTAGCTGTTGTAGTTGGGACTATCGTCACATCTATACTAGTTCCAATGTTCGATATTTTTAACCATATTCAAATGTAAAAAATTGTAGAATAGTATTGTATTTAGCAAAATAGTATAATATGATTATGCTAGAAATTGAAAAAATAGGATATTTGGAGGAGATAATGCATGTTTAAAAAATGCCGTAACATTTTACGCAACGAAAAAGGTTTAACGCTTATTGAGTTACTTGCAGTAGTAGTAATTTTAGGGATTATTGCAGCGATTGCGATACCGAGTATTAGTAGTATTATAGATAATTCTAAAAAAGATACACACGTTGCAAATGCTCAACAAATGGTTAATTCAGCAAGGTTGGCAATTGCTAATAATTCAGAATTGAATACTGGGACACATCACTTATCGTTAAACTATTTAATTACTAATAAATATATTGACCAAATCCAAAACCCTGATAATAAATCTGTAGGTTACGTTACAGGTAGTGAAGATTTACTGTCTGGGACTGGGGAAGGTAGTGTACCAGCGGAAAACTCCTCTTACGTGAAAATAGTAAATGGAAAAATAACTGAAGTTAAGTTATATTCTGCTGATAGAGAAGTACACGAAACAGCAGTTGATGGGAATTTGATTTTAAATAGGGATAGCATTGTTGACTAATTCTTTTGTAATAATACTAGCCCTCCTCCTCGGCTCCTTCTACAACGTAGTAGGCTTACGAGTACCAAAAGGGATGTCGATTGTCACACCGAGGTCGCATTGTACAAATTGTAAACAGACACTGACGGGAATTGATCTAATTCCCGTTCTTTCATATGTTTGGCAGCGAGGAAAATGTCGATATTGCGGAGTGAAAGTTTCTCCGATTTACCCATTTTTCGAGCTCCTCACCGCTATTCTTTTCGTCCTAGCGCCACTTCAATTAGGCTGGTCATATGAGCTAATTGTCGCATGGACTTTTATCTCGATGCTTATTATTATAGTAATTACAGACATACACTATATGTTGATACCTAATAAAATATTACTATTTTTCTTTATCCTTTTTATCGCGGAAGCGGTTTTAATACCTTATTCGAGTTGGACCGGCCATTTTGTAGGGGTCGTTGTCGGATTTTTAGTTCCTTTCCTAGTGGCACTTCTTTCCAAAGGTGGAATGGGAGGCGGAGATGTGAAGCTATTTGCCGTTATCGGTTTTGTGATAGGGTGGGAGCTTTTTCTCCTAACGTTCTTCCTCGCATCTTTCATTGGAACTGTAGGGGCGTTAGTCGGAATGAAATTAGGAAAAGTAGAAAAAGGTAAGCCATTTCCGTTCGGTCCGTTTATCGCTATTGCAGCGTGGATCGCCTATTTTTATGGTGAACATTTACTAGATTTATATATATCTTTCTTTTTACTGTAGACTTTAGCCCATTGAAGGAGCTCTCATTATGGATTTATCGTTCTTACCTTCGAAAAACAATTATATCAATTTAATTATTCGTGACCATTGTATTCGGTTAGTAGAATTAAAAAGTACGAACCCGTTACAAGTAAAAAAGTATCATGAACGTTTTTTGCCACCAAACATTATAAAAGACGGCAAAATAGAAGATGTTACGACACTTAAAATTATTTTAGAGCAATGTGTCGATGAGTGGGGATTAAAACGGAAACAAGTTCGTTTTGTCGTTCCAGACTCTGTTTTAGTGATGAGAAAATTATCGATTCCTGCTGATATTATGGACGATGAAATAATCGGTTACTTATATTTAGAGTTAGGTTCAACCATTCATTTACCGTTTGAGGACCCTGTGTTTGATGTGCATGTGTTAAACAGGTCGGAAAAAACGGACATTATCCTTTTCGCTGTGCCAGAGGAAGTAGTAGCAAGTTATTCTTCTTTACTTGAAGATGTGAAGCTTAAACCTGTAACGGCAGACATTTCTCCACTTTCCTTATATCGTCTCTACTATGAAAATGGCCAACGAAATGAACACGAACATTTATTAGTCGTCCATTTTGACGTAACAGGGATTACGTTAAGTATTTTTGTTCGTCACGTGCCGATGCTTGTCCGTACCGTTGCGCTTACTCCAGATTTGAAGCATTGGGAAGTATCGGAAGGAAACAGTCGATTACAATGGTCTGGTGATATTGTTCAGTTTAATCTGTTCGTAGAAGATTTTATTACAGAGGTAGAACGAGTAATGGGCTTCTTTCAATATTCCATGCACCAAGGGAACGAAAGAGTGCAAAAAATATTATTGTACGGAGACCATCCTAATCTTCCATTAGTGACGACAAAATTAAAAGAAAAGCTAGAAGTGAAAATAGATACAATCGAGCAAGCGATAGAAAAGATAGATGGAGATACGTTACCAAATTCTTATTATTTAGCATTAGGTTTAGCGTTAAAAGAGGGGCGATAATATGTTAGTTGAAATAGATTTATTACCAAAGAAACAAGCCCGAAACGTAACCGTACCTATCGTTATTGCTATTTCAATTGTTTTAGCTTTAATTGTAACTATTTCATTATTCATTTTTCAATCTACTTTAAACAAAGAGATTAGCGAAGTAGAGTCTGAATTAACGGTAGTATCGCAATTAAGAGAGGCAAAGGAAGTTAATATGCGTTCGCCACAACAAACTACTTCAGCTCAAAAGTTAGAGACGACTGTACAATGGGCAGAAAGTTATCCGACAGAAATGGTTCCTATTTTAAACCACCTTGTTGGTTTACTACCAGATCGTGGATTAGTTCAAAACTTTTCCTATAATGAAGACAGTTCCGTTAATGTAGCTGTTCAGTTTGATTCTTCTAGAGATGCTGCTTATTATTTAAATCACTTAAATGAATCGGACTATTTCAAAGAAGTAAATCTTTCCTCAATATCTACAACGAACTTACAAAATGAAGAGAATAATGACGTATTACCACGATACGTTGGTCAATATTCGATTATTTTAAATAAAGAGTATGCGAAGGAGCAGCAAGGGCAGGAGGATGAGGAATGAATATTGAACTACAAAAAATACATTACATCATTCTCGGATCGGTTGTAGCTACTCTCTTACTTGCTATTTTATTATTTTATTATGCTCTATACTCACCAAAGCAAGTAGAATTAAATAGTTTACAGTCTCAGCTTCAAGTGGAAGAGCAATTATTACAAGTGCTAGAAGAACAAGAAAGAAATATCCTTGCTAATCTTCTGGATAGTACGGTTGAGCTACAGCGTAAAGTTCCGGTTGCACCTTTTGTGGAGCAAATGATATTAGAGCTAGAAAAAGCAGAAACGATTTCAGGAGCGTTAATTACGAATACGAACTTTGGTGAAGAAGCAGTAACTACTTCGACTTTAGATGAGTACGTACAATCGGAAGAACTAGCTGAAGAGCTACCTGGTATTCCGTTACCAGAAGGGCTTAAAAAGCTTACGATGAACTTAACTGTTCAAGCAGATACGTACGAAGATTTAAAAGCGTTTCTATCAGAAGTAGAAAACTTAACGAGAATAACGCAAATAGAATCAGTTACTTTCTCAGGAACACCGGAAGTAACGTCTCTAGGGCAAGAAGCATCTACTCTTACGTTTTCTGTTTCACTATCCGCTTTTTATCACCCAGAATTGCAAGATTTAATAGAAGATTTACCGCCAATTTTCGTGCCAGAGCCTAGCAATAAATCGAACCCGTTTCGAGGCTCTTAAAAAAAACGAAAAATATGTCGGAAAACAATTAGAACAAGACGACAAAAGTCTTGTTCTTTTTTTTTATCATTATGATAGGATGGAAAAAATCGACATAGTATGTGGAGGTGAAACTTTCGTGAAAGAGCAAGAAGTAAAAATTAATATAAACGGAAAAAAAAGAGTTGTGGAAGAAAAGAAAAATATGAAAAAAAATGACGCACCGACTTTACAAGACGAAACCGACGAAGGAAGACCAATTATTATCGTCGATGAAACAGCTGCAGCGATCGAAAAGGAAGAAGAATTTGATTGGGTTCTCCCTGATAAAGAAGTAATCGAAAAAAAAGAAGAGAAGGAACAGAATAGTACTTCTACCTCTTACATAGAAGATTTACGTGCATTAAATCAAGGAAAACCTAAAGGGGGGAAACCTTCCAAATCTAGTTGGAAGAAAAAGTCCTCATTTTCCCCATCGAAACAATGGATTATTTCTATTATGTTGGCAATCGGGGTAGGTTTAGGATTTGGTGGTGTCATACTGTATGCGATGAACATTGCATCAACTCCTACAGAACCGAGTGCCCCAGTATTTAATCCGA
Organism: Sutcliffiella cohnii; assembly: GCF_002250055.1. Lineage (NCBI taxonomy): Bacteria > Bacillati > Bacillota > Bacilli > Caryophanales > Bacillaceae > Sutcliffiella > Sutcliffiella cohnii. Next base: position 3,254,554 of record NZ_CP018866.1, on the reverse strand, counting down.
TTCCAGATGGAGAAAAAACAAACGAAAATGAAAGTGGCGATCCTCCAGCAGGAACTGGGTCGTATACGTTTCCTTCCCTTCCGGTTGCGGTCCTACAAGGTGGAGTGTTTTCTTCAAAAGATGGTGCGAATGAAGTGGCTCGTACTTACGAACAAAAAGGAATGGCAGGTATCTCGATAGAAAACGATAAAATATTCGTATTCGTTGCGATTGGCGACAGTGTAGATGCGATGAAAGCGTTAGGAACAGAAGAAGAGTATGCGAAAGATTTCCTTATACCAGAAAAGTCTTGGACCGGTTTAACAGAGCAAGACGTAGCGATGATGGAAGAGGCACAGCCTTTATTTGCTGAACTCGTAACTCTATCTTCCAAGCTACTTTCAGGCAGCTCTGTAGACGAACAAGCATTAGCAGCCTCAAGAGCTCGTGCAGAAAAGATTGCGAGTGTTTCCAATGAATCATTATCAGAAAGTATGGTCAAAATAAAAGAAGAAATCGTTGGAGCTTTTACGAACGTGCAAACATATGCGTCTAGTCAATCAAAAGAAGAACTTTGGAAAGCACAACAAAAATTATTAAACATTACATCCATACTAACAAATTAAGGGAGCTTCTTTTCGCTCCCTTTTTTGGCTATTATAAAAGGGTAGATACCCATCCTAATAAAAAATTAACTGGGTTAAGTTTTTTCTATTCACGGTCCAGAATTGTGAGTGGAACGGAGCGGAAGACACTTGACTCCCTCCCCGCGGCGACGCACAGGACGTGCTAGTGTCGACCGTGCGACAGGACGTCGCGGTACGGTCGACCAAGCGAGCACCTGTAGCGAAGTGCAACGGACTAACTAAAAACGTATAATAAAATAATAATTGATGTGTACCTCATCACACTGACCTGTAAAAAGCAAATATTCTAATGAAAATATTATCCATAATTGTCCAATACTTATTTTTTTGGTACGATAGATATGTATCTCTCATTTCTGAAACTAATCCCAATATAGAAAGGTGAACAAACAGATGAAACGCCTCATTTTAGCCTCAGGGTCTCCACGAAGAAAGGAATTGCTCCAACAAGTAAATCTCTCCTTCGAAGTGAAAGTCAGCTCTATTGAAGAAACATTTGATCCAAACGAATCTCCAGAAAAACTTGCAATGAGTTTAGCTTTACAAAAAGCAAAAGATGTATGGAAAGATGAAAGTGATGCAATTGTTATAGGTGCAGATACAATTGTTGTCCTAAAAAATAATATTTTAGGAAAGCCTAAAAACGAAGCGGATGCTTATGAGATGCTATCTAGTTTAAGTGGACAAACGCACCACGTTATTACAGGTGTCGCAATATGTTCTGCACAACAAGAAAAAGTCTTCTACGAAAAAACTTCTGTTACGTTTTGGGAATTATCCAGTCAAGAAATTGAACAATATATAGAAAGTAAAGATCCGATGGATAAAGCAGGTGCATATGGAATTCAAACGTTAGGTGCTTTATTCGTGAAAAAAATTGATGGTGATTATTTTTCTGTTGTTGGACTACCTTTGGCTAGAACAGTGCGTGAATTATCTCAATTTTAAATGGACGTCTTGCCCTTATCATCGTATGTAAGGAGGATAAGAGTTGAAAGCTTTACCATTAATGATAAGGGATTATCCAGAAGATGAAAGACCGCGAGAACGACTTATTAAAGAAGGGCCGAAAAGCCTATCTAACCATGAACTACTTGCCATACTACTTCGAACCGGCTCACAAAAAGAATCCGTCATTCAACTAGCAAACAGGTTATTAACGTCTTTTGAAGGTCTTCGGCTATTAAAAGATGCATCAATTGAAGAGATGACCAATATTAGAGGAATCGGAGAAGCGAAAGCTGTACAAATTTTAGCTGCGGTAGAACTCGGAAGACGTATACATCGTCTACAATATGAGGACCGTTACGTTATCCGCTCTCCACAAGATGCAGCAAACTATGTAATGGAAGATATGCGATTTTTATCCCAAGAGCATTTTGTATGTTTATATTTAAATACAAAAAATCAAGTGCTTCACCAACAAACGATATTTATCGGAAGCTTAAACGCATCGATCGTACATCCTAGAGAAATATTTAAAGAAGCTTTTCGTCGCTCCGCTGCTTCTTTTATTTGTGCTCATAATCACCCGTCCGGAGATCCAGCACCAAGCAGAGAAGATATCGAAGTAACAAAACGTTTAAATGAATGTGGGAAATTAATCGGTATTGAACTGTTAGATCATATTATCATTGGTGATCAAAAATTCGTTAGTTTAAAAGAAAAAGGGTACGTGTAATACTATGATTTTTTGCTACTGTACGCTATAATATTATTCATGAGTTTTGAGAGGAAAAGTCCTCATATATATTTTTAAATTGGAAAGTATAATTAGAACGTATTGTGGATGAACGCATGAGTCCACATTCTCAATTCTTTTTGTTTTTACCATCATTAAAAAACAACATGGAACGAACAATATAGATGGGCAATTTCGTCCATACATGATCACCTCTCAAAAATATCAGTCATCAAAGAAATAATGGAAATAGTATCAGAAAGGGAGATACAATAATATGTTTGGTACGAGAGATCTTGGTATAGATTTAGGAACAGCTAATACGTTAGTTTTTATAAAAGGTAAAGGTATCGTTGTAAGGGAACCGTCTGTTGTCGCTTTACAAACAGATACAAAAAACATTGTCGCAGTCGGTAATGATGCAAAAAACATGATTGGTCGTACGCCAGGAAATGTAGTAGCATTACGTCCTATGAAAGACGGTGTTATTGCTGATTACGAAACAACTGCAACGATGATGAAATATTACATAAAAAAAGCGCTCAAAAACAAAGGAATGTTTGCTCGTAAGCCGTACGTAATGGTATGTGTACCGTCAGGCATTACAGCTGTAGAAGAGCGTGCAGTAATCGATGCAACGAGACAAGCAGGAGCACGTGATGCTTATACGATTGAAGAACCATTTGCTGCAGCAATCGGTGCTAACTTACCGGTAATGGAACCAACAGGGAGTATGGTTGTTGATATTGGTGGAGGTACAACAGAAGTAGCAATCATCTCTTTAGGTGGTATCGTTACGAGCCAATCGATTCGCGTTGCTGGAGATGAAATGGATGACGCGGTTATTTCATACATCCGTAAGCATTACAACTTAATGATTGGTGAACGAACAGCTGAGCAGTTAAAATTAGAAGTAGGCTCTGCTGGCGACACGGAAGGCATTGAACCGATGGATATTCGTGGACGTGACCTATTAACTGGTTTACCGAAAACGATTGAAATTTCTGCTGATGAAGTGGCAGATGCATTAAAAGATACAGTAACAGCTATTGTTGACTCTGTAAAAGCGACGTTAGAACGTACACCGCCAGAATTAGCAGCAGATATTATGGACCGTGGAATTGTCCTAACTGGAGGCGGTGCGCTACTACGTAATTTAGACAAAGTAATAGCAGAAGAAACAAAAATGCCTGTTTTAATTGCAGAAAACCCATTAGATTGTGTTGCAATCGGAACTGGTAAATCGTTAGATTATATTGATCAATTTAAGAAAAAAGCAAAAGATTATCGTTAAATAAAGAAGGTGTGAAAAAGTGCCACAATTTTTCCTTAACAAAAGATTGATCATCTTGTTAGTGAGCTTAATTTTTCTAGTGGCATTAATAGGTTTCTCTTTAAAAGAACGGGACGGATTAACATGGCCTGAACAATTTTTAAAAGATACGACCGGTTTTGTCCAAAACATTTTCTATAAACCCGCACATTACGTCGCGGGTTTCTTTGAGAATGTTGATCAACTGAAAAACACTTACGAGGAGAACAAAATTCTTCGTGCTAGACTAGAAGAATACACGCTCTTAGAGACGCAAGTTCAACAGTTAGAAAAAGAAAACAGTGAATTTAGAGAGCTAGTTGGTGAAGTAGAAACGTTGCGTGATTACGATCCTACTCCAGCAACCGTTATTGGGCGTAACCCAGACCAATGGCGCGAGCAAATTATAATTAACAAAGGGAAACAAAACGGCATCGAGCAAAATATGGCCGTAATCACGGCAAACGGACTAATTGGTAAAGTAAAAGCTACCACACCATTTACTTCTACTGTTCAACTGTTAAGTTCGTTAGACCCACAAAATAGAATCTCTGCCTACGTTCAAACAGATGGAGAAACGGTTTTCGGTTTAATTGAAGGCTGGGACGAAGAGCGAGGGGCTTTACTATTAAAACGAATTAAACATGATATGGATATTGAAGAAGGTCAAAAAGTATTAACGTCTGGTCTTGGTGGGATTTTCCCAGAAGGGTTATTCATCGGTGAAGTGTTAGAAGTAGTTCCAGATGAGTACGGTTTAACAAAAATGGCATACGTGCTTCCAGCTGCAGATTTTTACGATATTAGACAAGTGATGATTGTGAAAAGAAACATGGTATCAGAACTTGATTCGTTTGAGGTTGAAGAAGAAGTTGAGGAAGAAGACCTAGAGGAGGAAGCGGAGTGAGGAAATATTTCTTACCACTTATCATCCTATCGCTGTTCATCTTAGATAGTATTTTCATTGATGTCACTCCTCTCCGTCAAATGAATGAAGAATGGATTATCGTTCCAAGATTAATCATTATTTCTCTTATACTAGTAACCATTTTTGCTAACGAGTCGTATGGACTTGTATATAGCTTTCTTTTCGGTTTATTGTATGACGTTGTATATACCGACATTATTGGAATATACATGTTTGCTTTCACCGTTATGTCTTATATTGTTTCTAAAATAATGAAAATCGTACACGCAAACGTTGTCGTTGTGTTTTTTGTAACACTAATAGGGATTACACTTGTCGAATATTTTGCATATGGAGTTCATTCCATTATTGGTAGTACAAGGATGGTACAGCAAGAATTTTTGTTATTACGTTTAGTACCAACATTAGCGTTTAATGGAATAGCGACAATTCTCTTAATGTATCCTTTAAAGAAATTTTGTGAAAAACTTATTTATTATGAAAATGAAGATTAATATTATTTAGTTTAAAACGAAGTCTTTCTTTTTTTTATTTTTTCTATACAATTAAAATAGGAGTAGGAAAAAGGATTTACGATTCCTTGTGTCGAATTGGTTATACGTTGAGGTGAACGTCGTGAGTAAACAAAAACAACAATATGTAACAATAAAGGGAACAAAAGAAGGACTTACGTTGCATCTCGATGATACGTGCTCGTTTCAAGAATTAGTAGAAGAAATAGAACGGAAGCTAACATCGAATAGCAACCAAGATGATTCTCCATTGCTAGGAGTCCGGCTGAAAGTCGGTAACCGATATGTAACAAATAAACAAAAAGAAAAACTACGAGATATTATACGCAGCAAGAAAAATCTTATTGTAGAATCAATTGAGAGTAATGTTGTAACAAAGGAAGAAGCATTAGCGTGGAAGCGTGAATCTGAAATTGTTACTGTCGCGAAAATGATTCGATCGGGGCAAGTTCTGGAAGTGGAAGGAGATCTTCTATTAGTAGGAGATGTAAATCCAGGAGGAACGGTGAAAGCAGGAGGAAATATATTTGTAATGGGCTCCTTACGAGGAAGTGCCTATGCTGGACAAGCTGAAAAAGATGATGCCATCATAGCAGCAAGTATTATGAAGCCAACACTGCTTTCCATTAGTGATACGATTAATCGCGCGCCAGACTTATCGGAACAGCTAGAAGGATCGAATGAGATGGAATGCGCCTATATTCTAGATAAGAATATTGTCATTGACCGCTTACAAATGCTTTCGCATCTAAGACCGATGTTAACAAGGCTTGAAAGGAGAATGTAACAAGTGGGAGAGGCTATTGTAATTACTTCTGGTAAAGGTGGAGTCGGTAAAACGACGACAAGTGCAAATATTGGAACAGCTCTAGCATTATCGGGAAAAAGAGTATGTTTAATCGATACAGATATAGGATTACGTAATTTAGACGTAGTCATGGGGTTAGAAAACCGCATTATTTACGATTTAGTAGACGTAGTAGAAGGACGATGCAAAACACATCAAGCCTTAATTACAGATAAACGTTTTGAATGCTTAAAGCTTTTACCAGCAGCCCAAACTAGTGATAAAACTGCTGTAAAACCGGAGCAAATGAAAAAATTAATAGACGAATTAAAGCAAGACTATGATTATATTATTATTGATTGCCCAGCTGGTATCGAACAAGGATTCCAAAATGCTATCGCTGGAGCGGACCGTGCCATTGTTGTAACAACGCCAGAAATATCTTCTGTTCGTGATGCGGATCGAATTATCGGTTTACTAGAAAAAGAGGACCGTATCGAACCTCCAAAACTAGTAATCAATCGTATTCGTAACCATATGGTAAAAAATGGCGAAATGTTAGATGTAGACGAAATCGTTTCTATTTTAGCAATTGATATTATTGGAATTGTCGCTGATGACGATAGTGTTATTCGTGCATCTAATAGCGGGGAGCCAATTGCAATGGACCCAACGAGCAAAGCGTCCATCGCATATCGAAACATCGCAAGACGCATTTTAGGTGAATCGGTTCCACTACAATCGCTAGAAGACGACAATAGAGGCGTTATGTTCAAACTCAAAAAATTCTTTGGTGTACGATAATACAAAAACAATTAAAAGCGACTTTCACATTTTGTGAGAGTCGCTTTCTTTACGTCCTGTAAAGGCAATTATTTAAAATGGATAGGTGCAAGAGAAAGAATAGCATGCCGTGAATAAATTTGCATCAGGCGAGATGAAATAGGTGGTTCGATGTGAATTAAAACAGCGAGTGAAACGGACTAGCTAAACGTATAACAATAATCAATGTTGTCTATAATTAAATGCTATTTTTCTAAACACGTCTATTTTCAGCTAGACCCTCATCCAAACAAAACAAAATTTCCTCCAAGGCTTGGTCATATTAGAGCCGGACAAGTCATATGATGGTACAAACAAAGCGGGGGGAAGGGGTCTATATGAACGATCGAGTTAAAGAATTTAAAAAAAGAGCGGCGAAACGAAAACACGATCGCTTAAACAACCGTGTCAAACAAAAACAAATAACGTCATACGTCATGAAAGAAGACGAAAAATATGGAGGACAAACATCGTACACTTCCGTATACGAAGGTGGAGGCTCGAACGAACATCCGCTCTTTCATAAAGAAGTCTTTTTATTTAAAGTATTAGCTTCCGCAATTTTAGTACTAGTTATTGCTATTATGTTCAAACAACCACAAGCAGTATTAGATAAACCACGTCAATTTGTGGAACGTTCCATGGAAGAAAGCTTTCAATTTGCAGCCTTTACGAATTGGTATGAAAATCAATTTGGTGATGCTTTAGCACTCTTTCCTGGAACAGGTTCCAAGTCAAGTAACGAGCAAACAGACATTCAATATGCCGTGCCAGCATCAAGTAGAGTGATGGAAAATTTTGAAACGAACGGTCAAGGCATTATGGTCGAAACAGACGTGCATGCTCCCGTAACTGCTATGAACGAGGGCTGGGTTACATTTGCAGGCAATAAATCAGATACAGGAACAACGGTTATTCTACAACATGTCGACGGCTCTTACAGCTGGTATGGACAGTTAGGAAGTGTCGATGTAAAACTATTTGACCTTGTACCAAAAGGAACAGAAGTAGGAAGAACGAGCGCATCAGAAGATGGAACGAAAGGTGTTTTTTATTTTGCCATTCAAAAAGACGATCAATTTATCGATCCTACACAGGTGATATCATTTGAATAGATACGTTAACGTATTACGAAAAATTCATATTCATCCGGTTTTTTGGGCGATTATCGGATTATCCATCTTAACTGCGAAGTTTTGGGAACTACTTCTTTTGTTTTCAATCGTTCTTGTTCACGAACTAGGACATGGGTTTGCAGCAGCTCATTTTAAATGGAAAATAAAACAAATATTACTATTACCTTTCGGCGGTGTCGCGGAAATGGAAGAACACGGGAATAGACCAGTTAAGGAAGAAGTTATTGTTATCTTAGCTGGTCCATTTCAGCATGTGTGGCTTGCTATTCTCGCATATTTCCTATATATCGGGGAAGTCATTACCCTACAAACATTTGAAATGTTTTTTAGTTTTAATGTGATGATTCTCGTCGTAAACTTATTGCCAATTTGGCCGCTAGATGGTGGAAAGCTATTATTTATTCTCTTAAGCAAGTACTATGCCTTTTCGATTGCACATGAAAAAGCATTGCGCTTTTCTTTTTTCTTTCTAATTGCTTTTTCTATTTTATATTTAATCGTTGCACCGCTACACTTAAACGTTTGGATTATCGTAGCCTTCCTTCTTTTTTCATTAATTCAAGAATGGCGACAGCGTCATTACGTGTTTATTCGTTTTTTACTTGAAAGGTATTACGGAAGGAAAAATGAGTTTACGAGCTTAAAGCCAATTGTTGTAGATGAAAAGGATAAGTTATTGCAAGTGCTGTATCAGTTTAAACGTGATTGTAAACATAGTATCGTCGTTATGAAAGGAAACGCGAAACAAGAACCACTTGATGAAAATGAATTATTACACGCTTATTTTGCGGAAAAGTTGACGTCGATTAATATTGGAGATATTCTGTATTCATATTAATCGAGGTAGTGAGGAACTATGGAAAAAGAAATTTGGATGAACGTAAGTGGAACGGAAAAGCGTATTGCAATAAAAGAAAAAGATAAAGTGGTAGAATTTTTCATCGATCGACCAACGTTAAAAAAGACAGAAGGAAATATTTATATAGGTCGGGTCATAAAAGTATTGCCAGGGATGCAAGCAGCCTTTGTCGACATTGGGGGCAAGGACCCTGGCTTTCTTTATCGTGATCATATCGCATCCTATCAAGTTTCTACTCTTAAAAGATCTGAGAAGGAAAAGACGAGTATTTCAAAATGGATACATGAAGGAGAAGCGGTTGTCGTTCAAGTTGTGAAAGAGGGAGAAGGAATGAAAGGCCCTAAATTAACTGGGTTAATTGAGTTTCCTGGGGAATATATCGTTTACCAACCATTTGGACGATTCAAATCAGTTTCTAAAAAAATGAATAAGGATGAACGAGAAAAGTGGCGATTGCTAGCTAATTCTTGGTGCACGAAAGAAGAGGGCATCATTATTCGAACTTCATCTGAGGGGAAACAAGTGAACGTTGTGGAACAAGAGCTACAACAGCTTCAACAGGAGTACATAGAAATTCAAAAGAAGGCGGACTATCCTTCCAAAGTGCCTCAACTTTTAAAAGAAGACCAAAATATCGTAAAAAAGGTTATTCGTGATGTCCAAAAGGAAGAGATTAGCCGAATTGTAGTCGATGACAGTGACACGTTTCAATGGTTAAAAAAGCATGAATACAATGTCCAGTTTTATTCTGGCAAGGAAAATATTTTTTCAAAACATGGAATAGAGGAAGAGTTAAATAAAGCACTAAAGCGAATCGTTTGGTTGCCGAGTGGAGGCTACATCATTATTGAACATACGGAAGCGATGACGGTAATTGATGTTAACTCTGGAAAGTATACTGGAAAAACAGAGCGAGGGGCGACCTTTTTAAAAGTAAACGAAGAAGCCGCTCGAGAAATCGCCAAGCAGCTTCGTTTACGTAATATCGGTGGGATTATTATTATCGATTTTATTGAAATGAAACATGAAAGTGAACGGGAAAAGGTGTTAGCTGCTTTTAAAGAAGAAATAAGAGCAGATCGCGCAACGGTCATTCCTGTCGGTTTTACACAGTTAGATTTATTACAAGTTACGAGAAAAAAAATTCGCGAACCGTTAACCCAGCTGTTAATGGATAAATGTAACTGTTGTAATGGTGCTGGAATGGTTAACTCCGTAGAGACCGTTGTATATAAATTAGAACGGGAAATTGCAGAGCAAAAAGGAAAAGATATAGAGGCGTTTGTTATTGAAGCATCAACAGACGTAATTAAAATGCTTCCTAATCAAGTTCTACCGTACCAAATTTACTTTCACCCAGTGGAAAAAAATCCGTTTTACAACATTCGCTTTGTTGGTAGTGAAGAAGAAGCAAAGAATCGAATACAATCGTTGAAACATATTGACTAAAAGCTTTATATTATGCTATGATGTTCTTTGTTAGTTTGTAGCGCACCGTGCTACAACCGCTCAGTTAAGGTTTACAAGGATAACATTCGTGTTAGACACCTGACACTGGCGAGTCTGAGTCTATGAGGAGGTGCAAGTATGTACGCAATTATCGAAACTGGTGGTAAGCAAATCAAAGTAGAAGAAGGTCAAGTAGTCTACATTGAAAAGCTTGATGCTGTTGAAGGTGATACAGTTACTTTTGACAAAGTTCTTTTTGTTGGTGGCGAAAACGTTAAAGTTGGTAGTCCAGTAGTAGAAGGAGCTTCTGTAACGGCTAAAGTTGAAAAACAAGGTCGTGCGAAAAAGATCACTGTATTCAAATACAAAGCGAAGAAAAACTACCGTAAAAAGCAAGGTCATCGTCAACCATACACGAAAGTTACTGTTGAAAAAATCAACGCGTAATGTGGTGTAACTAATGGTTAAAGTAAAGATTAGACGAAACGAACATAATGAAATCGAATCGTTTACAATCAGTGGACATGCTAATTTTGCGAAAAAAGGATCAGACATCGTATGTGCTGGAGTATCTGCTGTTTCATTCGGAGCAGTAAATGCTATTATCTCCTTAACCGGAATAACTCCTGCCATTGAGCAAGGAGCAGACGGATTTCTTCACTGTTTGATTCCTACAGATTTAGATGAATCAACAAAAGAAAAAATTCAATTGTTACTTGAAGGCATGCTTGTCTCTCTAGAAACAATTGAACGTGATTATGAAAAATATATAACCATTTCTAAATAGGAGGTGGATCTCAATGTTAAGATTAGATCTTCAGTTCTTCGCTTCCAAAAAGGGAGTAGGTAGTACTAAAAACGGTCGTGACTCTATCTCTAAACGTCTAGGCGCTAAGCGTGCAGACGGTCAGTTCGTTTCTGGTGGATCAATTTTATACCGTCAACGCGGTACTAAAATCTATCCAGGTGAAAACGTAGGACGTGGTGGAGACGATACGTTATACGCTAAAGTTGACGGCGTTGTTAAGTTCGAACGTTTAGGTCGTGACCGCAAACAAGTTAGCGTATATCCTGCAGCTCAAGAAGCTTAAACACTATGATAAAACTCTAGCCGTTTTGGTTAGAGTTTTATTTTTTGCTCTGCGAGATTGTACAGGGGTATATGCAAAGGGTTGAGATGATAAGGCACAGCTAGCGCAATGAATAGTTGTATAGCTAGTTTAGAAAACGAACAAAGGGCTACTATTCTTATAATACATATATTTTTCTTCCCCTTTCTTTGTTATAATTTGAATATACATAGACTTCGAAAAAAGTAGGAGAAATTTTATAATGACTAAACGGGATACAATAGAAATATTGCGCCATACAAGGCACGATTGGTTAAATAAAATCCAATTGATTAAAGCTAATTTAACGCTACAACGATTTGAAAGAATAGATGAATTAATTGAAGAGATCGTGATGGAAGCGCAGCATGAATCATCACTGTCTAACATTAATGCTCCAAAGTTAGCGGAGTTGTTTTTGACGTTTCATTGGGACCCTAAAATGTTCAAGCTAGAATATGAAGTATGGAATAGTGATATCAATCTTGGAGAATTTGATGAAGCGCTATATTATACGTTTATTTCCATGTTTGATATGCTAGAAGAAGTTTTGGACGAAATAAACGATAATAATCTTTTAGTAAGTATTCAAAAGGATGAAAACATAATCCGTTTCTTTTTTGATATAAGTGGAATAATAAAAAAGAAAGCTTCAGTAGAGAAGTGGTTTGCTGAGCAGTCTTTATTCAATGTAGAAAATAAAACGATAAACGAAAAAGAATGTACGTTTGAATGTATATTACACAGTAAGTAGTTTTTTTAATAGTAGATCGGAGTGAAAGAAATGTTTGTCGATCAGGTCAAGATTTATGTTAAAGGTGGCGACGGAGGGAACGGTATGGTTGCGTTCCGTCGTGAAAAATATGTTCCAAAAGGTGGACCAGCTGGTGGAGATGGCGGAAAAGGTGCGGATGTCATTTTAGAAGTAGAAGAAGGATTACGTACGTTAATGGATTTCCGTTATAAGCGCCATTTCAAAGCACCAAGAGGTCAACACGGGATGAGTAAAGGGCAGCATGGTCGTAATGCGGAGCCGTTAATTGTTAAAGTTCCACCGGGTACGGTTGTACTAGATGAACAAACGAAAGATGTAATAGCGGATTTAACGATTCATGGACAACAATTCGTAGTAGCAAAAGGAGGCCGCGGTGGTAGAGGGAATTCTCGATTTGCAACTCCGGCTAACCCAGCCCCGGAAATTTCAGAAAATGGGGAACCCGGCCAAGAGCGAGATGTTATTTTAGAATTAAAAGTATTAGCGGATGTTGGACTAGTCGGATTTCCAAGCGTAGGAAAATCTACATTGTTATCTGTCGTTTCATCAGCGAAGCCTAAAATTGCTGAATATCATTTCACGACAATTGTTCCTAACTTAGGAGTGGTTGAAACAGATGACAATCGAAGCTTCGTCATGGCAGATTTACCAGGACTAATTGAAGGTGCGCATTCTGGTGTCGGTTTAGGACATCAATTTTTACGTCATATTGAAAGAACACGCGTTATCCTACACGTAATTGATATGGCTGGCACAGAAGGCCGTGATCCATACGAAGATTACGTGACGATTAATAAAGAACTGGAAGAATATAATCTTCGCTTAACAGAAAGACCACAAATCATTGTAGCTAATAAAATGGACATGCCAGATGCTGAAGAAAAATTAGCAGAGTTCCGCGAAAAAGTAGGAGAAGATATAACAATATTCCCTATTTCTGCAATTACTCGTTCTGGTGTTCGTGAATTGTTATTTGCAGTGGCAGATGAACTTGAGGATGCGCCAGAATATCCGTTACATGATTTAGAAGAAATTGAACAACGTGTATTATATAAGCATGAAAAAGAAGCTCCACAGTTTACAATCACGAGAGACCCTGCTGGTATATGGGAGCTTTCTGGATTTGAAATTGAAAAGCTATTCCAAATGACGAATTTCGAACGAGAAGAATCGATTCGTCGCTTTGCTCGTCAAATGCGTGGAATGGGTGTTGATGAGGCACTACGTGGAAGAGGAGCGAAGGATGGCGATATCGTTCGTATCATGGAGTATGAGTTTGAGTTTATAGAGTAGAGAAACAGGAAAGAGGGGAGCTTTTGTCCTCTCTTTTCTTTCATATTGTTTATGAAGGGGGGATGGTCATGCTAGATGAAAAGTTTTACTTAGTACGTGAAGATATTTTACCAGAAGCAATGAAAAAGGCAATCGATGCGAAAGAAATGTTAGCGCGTGGAAAAGTACATTCCGTTGCTGAAGCGGTAAAAAGAGTAGATTTAAGTCGCAGTGCTTTTTATAAATATCGGGACGCAGTATTTCCTTTTCATATGATGGTAAAAGAACAAATTACGACTTTGTTTTTTCATTTAGAAGATCAAAAAGGGGCGCTATCTCAGCTACTATCTATCGTAGCTAACGCAGGCTGTAACGTTTTAACCATTCACCAAACGATTCCATTACAAGGAAAAGCGAATGTGACGTTATCTTTAGATATGTCTGGATTAAATGAAGATATAAATTCATTACTAGGAACATTAAAAAAGTTAGAATTTGTTGATAAAGTAGAAGTTTTGAGCTCGGGTGCTTAAGGATGTACATATCCTTAAGCATTTTTTATATTAATTTCCCTCATAGGAAAATAGAATGAAAAGTAAAAATATTATTGCTTTATTAATAGAATCATAGTAATTTTAATATAGAATGATAGCGTTTGCATAAATATTCTTTTTTGCTGATAATAGCGGTTTTCTTTTATTACTACAATTTGCGCAAACGTTTTCACAATAATTTAAAAATGGAAGGGGTACACGTATGACTAGCAAAAGGTTTCGTAAAGCTTTCTCGATTTTTTTATCGCTTTTATTGTTAATCTCGATGATTCCAAGTTACATACCTACTGTAACAGCGGAAACAGTAAAGAGTCCTGTTATTAGTGAAGATGGGACGATAAGTTTTTTCTATGAAAATAGTGAAGCCGAAAGAGTTCGAGTCGCTGGCAGTTTTACTAACTGGGCAGCCGACGCAATTGAAATGGAACAAGTTGAAGGTGGAATATGGACGAAAAGTATTCAGCTTCCTCCTAATACGTATGAATATAAATTTATTGTAGATGAAGACGTTTGGATCACTGATCCGTTAAACGAAAGTTATCAAAATGGGAACAGTAAGTTCGTTGTATTAGGAGAAGGAAATGAAGAAGAAGACCCCTCTTTACAACGGTATATCGAATTTACTTATGAAAGACAAGATCAAAACTACGAAGGCTGGAATCTTTGGGTTTGGGGTACTGGTGTAAAAGATGACGAAATTCTCTTTTCAGAAATAAAGGATGGGAAAGCGATTGCTAACATTGCTGTCAGTCCTTCCGCTGATAATGTTGGATTTATCATTCGAAAAGGTAATTGGGAGCAGAAAGACATTGATGCTGACCGAAATATTGTATTAAGCAAAAATGAAAACGTTACGAAAGTCCGTGTGCAGAGTGGACAAGAAAGCTTTTTTACCGTTCCAGATATAGTTGGACCTTCGATTGAGAATGGCGATGCGCATTTCTTTTATCGAGATTCAGAGCTTTTTAAAGCAAATGAAATGGAAAGTATAGAAAAAGTGGAGCTTTCTCTATTAGGCGAACGGTACGAAATGACAAGAGATAGCGAAAATGAGTGGTTTCACTTCATTTATGAAAATATCCCACAAGGGGAGCATGAATACAGCTTTTTTGTCACGAAAGATGGCATAACAGAGGAAGTTCTGGATACTTATAATACTATTGATGGAAAATCAATTATTACACATGGGCAAGTAGATGTTCAATTGACGGGATCTGTACAACCGGATTCAATTAACTATAACGAAAATGCGGTTATAGCTGTCCAAGTGGAATCCGATGAGGAAGTTACATTTCGTGAAGTTTATGTTGATTTATCTAGTATTGGTGGAAGTAATAAAGTAAAGATTGATCGTGAATTAATGGAGATCTCGATTGCGGTGGATCAACATGTTACAGCTGGCACGAAAACATTGCCGATAGTAGCAACAGACCAATTTGGAAACAAACATGAAGCAGAAGTAACACTTGAAGTGAAAGCAAGAACTTTTACAGGTGAAGAAGCTGACTTTGATTGGGATGAGGCAGTTATTTACTTTTTATTAACAGACAGATTTTTTGACGGCGATTCCTCTAATAACGACCCGTACGGAATTGGGTACGATACATCCAAACGAGGAACGTTTCAAGGTGGAGATTTTAAAGGAATTACCCAAAAGCTAGATTATTTAGATGAGTTAGGTATTAATACGATTTGGATTAATCCAATAGTAGAAAATATTAAGTTTGATGTGGGGACTCCAGTGCCAGGAGAACCGTATTATGGCTACCATGGTTATTGGGCTAGTAACTTTAGTGAGTTGAATCCACATTTTGGTACAATGGCTGACTTCCATGAGTTAATTGATGAGGCACATGCACGTGGAATAAAAATTATGGTGGATGTTGTATTGAATCATGCCGGTTACGGGTTAAAGCAATCGGATGCAAAAAATAGTAGTATACCACATTATCCAACAGAAGAAGACCGTGCTCGATTTAGCGGGATGCTCCGTGAAGGGGATAATGTAGGTGATGCAACGGTACGTGGGGAACTGGCTGGATTACCGGACTTTATTACAGAGGATGCGGATGTAAGAGAACAAATCATTCAATGGCAAGTAGATTGGATTAATAAATCAAGAACAGTTAATGGAAATACGATTGACTATTTCCGTGTCGATACGGTCAAGCATGTAGAAAATACGACATGGCAGGCTTTTAAAAATGAATTAACGAAAGATATGCCACAGTTTAAATTAATTGGAGAATCGTGGGGCGCACATATTAACGATGACCAAGGATATTTAAAGAACGGCATGATGGATTCGTTACTAGATTTTGATTTTAAAAATTATGCTCGTGATTTCGCGAACGGCCAGTTAGAAGCTGTACAAAATCAATTGGAAAATCGTAATAATAAACTATCCAACACAGCTACTTTCGGTCAATTTTTAGGAAGTCATGATGAAGATCGCTTCTTGAAATTAGTAGATGGTGATTTAGGTAAATATCAAGTAGCAGCATCTCTACAAATAACAGCAAAAGGTCAACCAGTTATTTACTATGGAGAAGAGCTTGGCTTACCAGGTGAAAATGATTACCCATACTATACAAATCGACCAAACATGCCTTGGGTTGAAGTAGAAGGTAATGAAGTATTAGAACATTATCAAAAGTTGCTATCCTTCCGAAATGTTAACTCGCAAATTTTCGCAAAAGGTGATCGACAAAAAATAGCAGGGTCTGATCGTGACAAATATTTAATGTTTTCTCGAACTTATAATGATGAACACGTCTTAGTAGGCTTAAATGTTGATAATACGGAAAAACAAGTAGCTCTTCATTTCGACTCAAGTGAAGCTGTCGTAACAGACCATTATGCGAATAAAACGTATACAGCTTCCGAGGAAGGTACTGTAACGATCCCGATTCCAGCTAAAGAGGATGGCGGAACGGTGTTACTTACTTTTAATGGTGACGAATTACCAGTTCCTCTACCGAACGATGCAGGGGAAATAGGTGAAAATACACTTCGTATTCACTATCAACGAACGGACAATAGTTATGAAAACTTAGGGTTATGGTTATGGGGAGATGTACAATCCCCATCTGATAATTGGCCATCTGGTGGGACACCGTTTTCTCCAAATAACGTAACGGACTATGGAGTTTATGTAGATGTACCGATAAAGAGTGATGCGTCTAATATAGGGTTCTTAGTTCTAAATAGAACAAATGGGGATAAAGATGGTGGAGACAAAGTAGTACAATTATTCTCATCTGAAATAAATGAAATTTGGATTAAAGAAGGCTCTGACGAAGTATTTTTATACGAACCAGTTGACTTACCAGCAAACACTGTTCGAATTCACTATGATAGAACGAACAGCGACTATGATGGTTGGGCAATGTGGAATTGGGGAGATGTTACTATCCCTTCAGAATCTGCAGGTTCATGGCCGAATGGTGCAACTGATGCAGCTGGTGTAAATAAATATGGTGCATATTATGATATTTCATTAGTGGAAAATGCAGAAACGATTGGCTTCCTTTTTGTTAATAAGGAGACAGGAGCTCAAACTGGTGATATGTCGTTTCAATCACTCGCTCAGCATAAAATGCTCTTCGTAAAAGAAGGAGAAGATGCAATTTTCACTGACCCTTACGGTGCTATTCCAATTACCCTACAGTCGGGTGAAGTAATTTCTGATAAAAAGATTTCTTTAACGTTCTCTAAAACGGAAGGTCTTGATGTAGAAAAACTTGCGGAAGAGTTGAAGATAAAAGATAACGAAGGAAATGAAGTCTCTTTCACACATATTACGGTTGAAGATAGTAGACGTGTAATCGTGCATGGAGAATTTGATTTAGAAAAAGTTCCGTACGAAATCACATACGGTGAACGTACAATCATCGCAAAAACAGGTTGGCGTCTAATCGATGAGATGTATGGATATGAAGGTAACCTTGGCGCGACATTATACGCCGACGGAACAGCGAGACTAAAAGTATGGTCACCAAAAGCAGATGATGTAACAGTAGTGTTATACGACAAGGATGATCAATTTGAAATAGTAACAGAAATACCGATGGAATTAGGTGACCGAGGAGTATGGTCTATTACTCTATCAAGACAAAATACAGGACTCAGTAGTCATAAAGGGTATTACTATCACTATCGAATTACACACGGCGAGGAGGCTAAATTAACATTAGATCCTTACGCAAAATCGATGGCTGCATGGAGTCACGAAATGGACTATCCCGTCGGAAAGGCTGCCATTGTGGATCCATCTAACATTGGTCCAGAATTAGACTATGCAACTATTTCAGGATTTGAAAAACGTGAGGATGCGATTATTTATGAAGTTCACGTTCGTGACTTTACGTCTGATCCTAATATTGCTGACGAATTAACTGCACAATTTGGTACATTTGCGTCATTCGTGGAAAAATTAGATTATATCGAATCGTTAGGGGTAACACATATTCAATTGTTACCGGTAATGAGTTACTTCTTTGGTGATGAGCTTAGTAACTATGAAAGAATGTTGCAGTACGCTTCGACAAACACGAATTATAACTGGGGTTATGACCCACATAGTTATTTCTCCTTATCCGGTATGTATTCTGAAAATCCGAATGATCCAGAACTAAGAATAAGAGAGTTTAAAAACTTAATAAACGAAATTCATAAGCGTGACATGGGTGTTATTTTAGATGTAGTATACAACCATACTGCGAGAGTTTCTATTTTTGAAGATTTAGTGCCAAACTATTATCATTTCATGGATGCAGATGGTACTCCGAGAACAAGTTTTGGTGGTGGACGTTTAGGTACGACTCATCAAATGGCAAGAAGAGTGTTAGTAGATTCTATTTTATATTGGGTAGATGAGTTTAAAGTAGATGGCTTCCGCTTTGATATGATGGGAGACCATGATGCAGAAAGTATTCAAATGGCTTTTGATAGAGCAAAAGAATTAAATCCTAACATTGTAATGATTGGGGAAGGTTGGGTAACGTATGCAGGAGACGAAGGAGAGCCTGTTCAAGCTGCTGACCAACAGTGGATGCAATATACAGAGGCAGTAGGAAGTTTCTCCGATGAATTTAGAAATGAGCTCAAGTCTGGTTTTGGAAGTGAAGGACAACCAAGATTTATTACGGGTGGTGCTCGAAACGTACAACAGATCTTTGATAACATAAAAGCACAGCCACATAACTTTGTTGCTGATCAACCAGGTGATGTAGTTCCTTACATTGAAGCTCATGATAACTTAACGCTATATGATGTTATTGCTCAATCTATAAAGAAGGACCCAGATATTGAAGAAAACAATTTAGAAATTCATAAACGTATTAGAATAGGAAATGCAATGGTATTAACTGCACAAGGAACAGCATTTATCCATGCTGGTCAAGAATACGGACGTACAAAACAATGGAGAGCAGAAGCAACAGAGGCTCCGTATAAATCGACTTATATGGTGGACGAAAGTGGTAACCCATTCCTATACCCGTATTTTATTCATGATTCTTACGATTCGTCGGACATTATTAACCGTTTCGACTGGGAGAAAGTAACGAACGATGAATTGTATCCAGTTAATACGGAAACAAAAGATTATACTGCTGGGTTAATTGCTTTACGTAGATCAACGGATGCTTTCACACTCGGTTCAAAAGAGTTAGTAGATGAAAAAATTACAATGGTCGATGCTCCTGAAGTAAGAGAACATGATACTGTTATTGCGTACCGAAATGAAGCAACAAACGGAGATGCGTACTATGTATTTGTTAACGCTGATACCGATGTTAGAACGTTGTCGCTATCTGAGGATTTAACGGGTGGAACTGTACTTGTAGACGATGATGAAGCTGGAATAGTTGAAGTTCCACAACGTTCAGGTTTTGAACTGACGGACCAAAATATTGTATTAGATCCACTTACTACGGTTGTCATAAAAGTAAGTAAACTTAACGATGAAGAAGAGGAAGAAACACCTCCGGGAGAAAATCCGGGGAATGGAAACAATCCAGGGAACGGGAATAATCCGGGTAATGGAAACAACCCAGGAAACGGGAACAATCCTGGTAATGGAAACAGTCCAGGAAACGGGAACAATCCTGGTAATGGAAACAGTCCAGGAAACGGAAACAAACCTGGAGAAGGAAACAAGCCAGGGAAAGGTAAAAATGGTGGAGAGACTCCAAAAACAGAAGGTGCAAAACTTCCTAAAACTGCTTCATCCATTTATAACTGGCTTTTTATAGGTGCTATTCTTTTAGCTAGTGGTGGCGGTAGCATTTTTTATCAAAAACGTAGAAAAAATATTTAATAAGTGTACCAGTTAGAAAGTCGTTTAAAACTAGCGACATTGAGGTTGAGTTTTATGTTTTATGGAAAGTAAAAAGAAGCTGATTTTAGAATCAGCTTCTTTTTTATTCCATCAGCAAATTAGCTTCTTTTAGCGACTTTATTGCCGCTTCCATTTGTTCTTCACTATCGGCCTCTAACGTGTGTAAATGTGTTCCGTCTGTTAGCTGTGAAAGGTAAGACGCGTTTGTTTTTTCAATTTTTTTAATAAAATCGTCTACTTCTTTTCGATTTCTTACCATAACTGAAGCGGTTAAATCACCATAAACGGGATGTTCTATGATGACATCCTTTACAGTTACACCGTGATCGACAAGTAAATAAAGCTCTTCAATTGTTTGCTCTGGGGTATGATGAGATACAATAATTCTTTCAATTTTCTCTACTGGACCTGGTGGGTGCAAATAAACATACCCTTGACTTGTAGCTAATATCGGTTCCTTTTTCGCTTTTAACAGGGAAATGTCCTGAACAATCACTTGTCGACTAACGTTTGTCCGTTTTGCGAGTTCACTACCAGTTAATGGTGCTGCTTCTGTCTTCAACCAGAATAGTATTTTTTGCCTTCGGTCATCTCCTAATATTTTTTTCTCTTTATTCATAGGGTTTCGCTACTCCTTTACAACCATGTATTTACAATTTTTTCTAACGTTTGTACAGTAAATTTAATATCGTCTATCGTCGTATGTTTTCCAAAAGAAATTCGAATAAGTTCTCTTGCTTCTTCATCTGATAAACCAATTGCCTTCATGGATCGACTCGGGTTTTGAGCCCCTATTTGGCATGCACTCCCTGTCGAAATAGCAATTTGCGCTCGATTACATTCTAGCATAATATGCTGACCTTCTATACCAGCAAATCTAAGTGCGACAATGTTTGGTAATGATTGTGTCATACTTCCTTCTATTGTGACAGAATTTATTTTCTCTTTTAGTATATGAATGAAATATTGTTTTAACGTTGCTATTCTATCCATTTCTTGTACTCTTTCTTCCTTCATTAGCTGAGCTGCAGTAGTAAAAGCTGCAATCCCTGGAACGTTTACCGTCCCTGGACGCATTCCACCTTCATGAGAAGCTTCTTCATAGATGGAAGACCACGGAACTTTAGGGTTAATGTATAAACACCCTACACCTTTAGGGCCATACAATTTATGAGCAGAGATGGACAGACTATCTAAATGAAAATCATTAACATCAATAGAAAGCTTATTATACGTTTGAACACAATCACTATGAAAAAGTATATTTTTTTCTTTTAAAAGTTGCCCAATTTCTCGAAGTGGTTGAATGGTACCTGTTTCAGAATTGGCGTGCTGGATAGAAACGAGACACGTATTAGGTCGAATAGCTGACCCTAAATGCTCCATCTCTACTTGACCTTCTTTATTAACATCCAAAAAAGTAACGTCGTACCCATTTTTTTCAAGCTTCTTAAACAAATGATAAATAGAAGCATGTTCCACTTTCGTAGTAATAATGTGCGTTCCTTTTCTTTTATTACCATTAAGCAATGTTTCAATAGCTAAAATATTTGCTTCACTACCACTACCAGTAAAGTAAATGCCATCACGATGACCACCAATGTCTTTTGCTATTTCAGCTCGGCAATTATTTAATAAATCCTGTGCAGTCGTTCCTAAATCATGTAAACTACTAGAATTTCCATACATCTTCATTGCAACATGACTAAACACTTCTACTGCTTCTTTTCTCATCGGAGTTGTTGCTGCGTAGTCTAAATATATCATGTGAAATCCTCCTAATATCTTTTTGATTTCTCGTTAAAATATAAAATTATTAAATTAAAACTATATGAAAGTAAAAAACTCTTGTTATTATTTTAAATTTATGTAAATATAGGTGTCAAGACACCTATATTTACAGGAGGCCCAAAATGGCTAACAAACAAATAGACGTTATAGTTGTTGGAAGTGGCTTAGCTGCTTATATGACAGCTAAACATTTAAGTGAGCGTATGAATGTGATGATTTTCACAAAGTTGACGAAACAAAACAATAATTCAAATTTAGCCCAAGGTGGAATTGCAGCAGCAATCCGTTCTGATGACCATTGGGTACATCATTTTGAAGATACGATAGAAGCAGGAGTACACCATAATAACCGTGATGCCGTCACCATATTAACGATGGAAGGTCCACGAGCAGTTCAATCGATCATTGATGAAGGAATGGAATTTGATTATGAACCTTCTGGAAAATTATCGTTTGGGCACGAGGGAGCACATAGTCATAGACGTATTATTCATGCTGGTGGTGATCAAACAGGAAAAAAAATAATGGAGTTTGTACAAAAAAGAGTAAATGTTGAAATGAAAGAAAATGAAACAGTCGTTCAACTGCTTGCTCATGATAACACAATATACGGGGTCCAAACTATTGCGAATGATGGTAGTCGTAACGTCTATTATGCACCTTCTGTTGTACTTGCTACTGGAGGAGCAGGAGGATTATTTTACTATACTTCTAACGATCCTTCTATAACTGGAACTGGGTTAGCGATGGCATATGAAATCGGTGCTAAGCTAGTCGATTTAGAATTTATGCAATTTCATCCAACGCTCTTTTCGATTGGTGGAAAAGCGGTTGGCCTTATCTCGGAAGCTGTCCGTGGAGAAGGTGCCTATCTTGTAAATAATGCTGGGGAACAGATAATGAAAGGGAAGCATCGCCTCGAAGATTTAGCTCCAAGAGATGTTGTTGCGAGAGTCATTTACAAAGAAATTCAAAAAGGAAATCGTGTATTTCTGAACATAAGTCTTGTTGAAAACTTTATGAGCAGGTTCCCTTCTATTACTTCTTTATGTAAGCAGTACGGAATTTCTTTAGAGAAGAATTTAATTCCGGTTGTACCTGGAGCACATTTTTTTATGGGTGGAATTGAGACGAACATCCAAGGCGAAACGAGTGTAGAAGGACTTTACGCGGTTGGAGAAGCAGCGTGTAATGGTGTACATGGAGCCAATCGACTGGCAAGTAATTCGTTATTAGAATGTCTCGTTTTTACGAAAAGAGTAGCAGAATGCATCATGCGTAAAGGGTCAGTTGTAGAGAATATCCAACTTGTACGTAATAACAAAAACACTCCCTATTCACCGTATTTTCCATTACCAAAAAAGCGGGAGATTCAACAAAAAATGATGGACTACGCTGGGATTGTACGAACGGAAGAAGGTTTATTAACGTTAAAAAGATGGTTGCAGCAATATGAACGGGCTTGGGAATTCCCGTTACAATACGAACAAAAGGAAGATATAGAAATAGCACAAATGTTACAGCTTTGTTTCTTAATTGTTCAAAGTGCATTGGCAAGAGAAGAAAGTCGTGGAGCTCATTACCGAGCAGATTTTCCATATGTGAAAAATGAATGGGAACAAAAAAAGGTCATCACTTGTAAATATGAAAGTCAACTAGTGTAAGAGGGGGATATTCATGAATCGAATACAACTGAAGAAAATGTTAGAACAATTTTTTATAGAAGATATCGGTAACGGAGATTTGTCCGTGCAGTTTTTATTTTCTAACACAATTGGCTCTGGAAAGCTAATTGCAAAAGAGGATGGGATATTCGTTGGAGAAGCGGTTATTTCGGAAGGATATCAATTATTAGACTCTAATGTAGAATGCACTTTTTTTCGTAAAGATGGAGAGGTGGTCCAAAAGGGTGACGTAATTGCATCTGTTCAAGGAAAAATGGAAGCTTTATTAACAGGGGAAAGAGTAATTTTAAATGTTATTCAACGGTTAAGCGGGATTGCAACCTTAACCAATAAAGCAGTTCAGCTGCTAGAAAATAGTGAAACAAAAATATGTGATACGAGAAAAACAACACCAGGACTTCGAATGCTTGAAAAGTATGCAGTGAGGTTAGGCGGTGGTTATAATCATCGTTACGGATTATATGACGGTGTCATGATTAAAGATAATCACATTGAATTTTGTGGTGGGATTACAAATGCAGTCCAAACCGTTCGAAACCACGTAGGTCATATGGTGAAAATAGAAGTGGAAACAGAAACACGTGAACAAGTACTAGAAGCAGTTGAAGCTGGGGCAGATGTGATTATGTTTGATAATCGTTCCCCAAAAGAAATTCTCGAATTTAAAAAACTAGTACCTCCTCATATCGTAACAGAAGCATCAGGGGGAATTTCGCTTGAAAATTTAGCACAGTATGGAGAAACGGGTGTGGACATTATTTCATTAGGATTTCTAACCCATTCTGCTCGTGCATTAGATATTAGCTTTAATGTAGGAAATAAAAATACAAACTAAGAAGGTGAGTCGGATGAATATTTTAGACACGATTAAACTAGGTGGTCAATCATTACCAGATCGCTATCGAAATATGACGGTTGAGGAATTAGAAAATAGGGTGCGAGCGATAAAAGAACGATTAGGAGAAGAATTGTTTATTCCTGGTCATCATTATCAAAAAGATGAAGTAATTCAATTTGCAGATGCAACAGGAGATTCGTTACAGCTTGCTCAAGCAGCTGCAAAAACAACAGCAAAATATATCGTCTTTTGTGGCGTTCATTTTATGGCTGAAACAGCAGATATTTTAAGTACAGATGAACAAACTGTCATCTTACCAGATATGAGAGCAGGCTGTTCAATGGCTGATATGGCAGATATTCACCAAACAGAACGTGCTTGGGAAGAACTGCAAGCAATCTATGGAGACACAATCTTACCATTAACTTATGTTAATTCAACGGCTGCGATTAAAGCATTTTGTGGAAAAAATGGAGGAGCAACTGTTACAAGTTCCAACGCGAAAAAAATGGTAGAATGGGCATTTACTCAAAAAGAGCGTTTATTATTTTTACCTGACCAACATTTAGGAAGAAACACTGCGTTTGATTTAGGGATTCCTTTAGATAAAATGGCAGTTTGGGATCCAATTGCCAATCGTTTGGAGTGGGAAGGTAATATAGATGAGATTCTAGTGATTCTTTGGAAAGGTCATTGCTCTGTACACGAAAAATTTACAGTAGCCAATATTGAGCACCTTCGAAAAACAAAGCCTGAAATGAACATTATCGTTCACCCTGAATGTACGAGAGAGGTCGTTAGCTTAAGTGACTATGCTGGGAGCACCAAGTATATTATCGAAACAATTGAAAACGCAGCGAGTGGAACTTCTTGGGCAATTGGTACAGAAATGAATTTAGTAAATCGTATCATTCAACAACATCCCGATAAAGAGATCATCTCATTAAACCCATATATGTGCCCTTGCTTAACGATGAATCGAATTGATCTTCCTCATTTACTATGGGCACTTGAATCAATAGAAGAAGGAAACATAACGAACGAAATAACGGTTCCAAAAGACATCACTCAACAAGCAACCGCAGCATTAGAGAAAATGCTAGCCCATGCATAAATGGATAAAAGCGACATTAAAAATATAGTATTACTGGTTAAATAACAATATTTAATAACAGTGGAGAAAACAATTCGTTTTTTCCACTGTTTTTGTTTGTCGGATATTAAACCAATATAGCTTACAATTATGTATTATTTGTAAACTCCATATTCATCACTTTTATTTTAGTACGCTGTTTCGAAGAACAATCCAACAATTTAAAAGTCTGTCACTACAGACTTTTTAGTTATCCCCCGTTCTTTTTATTTAAAAAATGCATATGTTGTTGTGAGAAATAGTGGCAAAATGCCCAGTCCGTTCATAGACTATAAAGACTTTGCTAAGGAGGGAAGACCCTTGAAAATCCATATCGTACAAAAAGGAGATACTTTGTGGAAGATTGCCCAGAAATATAATGTGAACTTCGAACAATTAAAGGGTGCGAATTCACAATTAAGCAATCCTGACATGATTATGCCCGGAATGAAAATTAAAGTACCAACTGCGAGTGTTCCTGTTAAAAAGGAGGCTCCGCAAGTTCAAGGTGTTACTAAAGAAGCACCGATCATGAAGGAAGCACCAATCATGAAAGAGGCGCCAATTAAGAAAGAAGCACCAATTATGAAAGAAAAGCCGGTAGTAAAAGAAGCACCTAAGAAACCTTATGTGCCGAAACTACCGCAAATTAAACCATATTTTCCAGATGTGGACGTTAATAATTACTATTTCAACGTTCCGATAACACAACAAGCTGCTCAAATAAATATTCCTCAAGCTCCTCCAGCACCAATTTTGCCAATGGATATTGAGGAAAGTGAGGATTTTCCAGAAGAAATCAAACCAATTAAAATGCCTAAGCAGCCAGAAATGAAAATGCCTAAACAACCAGAAGTGAAAGGGGTTCAACAACCTATGTATCCACAAGCACCACTTCCTGCAGAATATTGCGTACCAACATCACCAGTTTTACCTGGTACTGGATTACATGGATATCCACATATGGCAGCACCAGCTGCCCATGGATATCCAATGATGCAAGCGCCAGCAACACATGGTTATCCAATGGGGGGAATGCCAACAGCACCAGCACACGGCTACCCAATGGGAGGAATGCCAACAGCACCAGCACAAGGATATCCGATGGGAGCAATGCCAACTGATCCAACTCAAGTAGCTGGGGTACAAGGAATGTATGAATCACCTGACTTTGATATGAATGATATGCATGATTTCCATGAAGGTAGTGGTTATATGCCGTTTGAAGGAGATCATACTGCAGTAGCAGGTGTTCAAGATATGGCAGATATGCAATGGTCCCCTGATATGACGGGGCAACAACAAATGGGTATGCCTGATATGACGTATGGAGGATTCCCAGGAGCAGCACCATACGGAGGAATGCCAACAGGTGTACCGTACGGAGGATTCCCAGGAGCAACTCCATATGGCGGAATGCCAGGCGGTGTACCATATGGTGGAGTACCAGCTGGAATGCCTTACGGGCCGATGGGGGGATACCCTTGTGTTCCAACATCACCAGTATTACCAGGCACAGGTTTAGCTCCAATGCACGGTGGCTTTCCTCATGGAGGAATGCCAATGATGCCACAGCATCCTCAAGCAGTAGCTGGGGTACAGGATTGTGGATGTGGACCTGGTCCGCAAGCTAGCCCATATGGAATGCCAGGACACTATGGTTATGGCTATTATCAAGCTCCTCAAAGAGAAAGAGCAGAAGAAGATTTTAACGGTCCAAACGATAACGAAGATGAAAAATAAAAATTATTTAATGAGAGGCGATTTAAATTCTAATCGTCTCTTCTTCTATTTAACGAAGGTAGAAAAATTGCAAATTAACCACGTAGATAAGATAAAGGAAAATTTATTTAAGGTAAAAACGTTTGATACAACCTTTATTTTAAAAGGATTTAAAGACGAGTTGACTGTCCGAATGAATGTAGCCATTAGCCAGCATTTACAACAAGAACGTTTTTTTCAATGTGTTAGCTACTACAAGTTTGTTAATGGTAACTACTACATCGAGCTAGATAACATGTTTTGGGCGATGACGACTTATATCCCACAAAGGAGGAACGTATCTTTTACTTACAAAAGGGACAGAGAAGCAGGACTCATGCTATTAAAAGCTCTTCACGATACGTCTAAAGATTTGTCTTTGTTAAAACAAATCGTCCCAACTGAACGAAACGTAGAGAATTGGCTTATTCGATTACGAAGATTTGAACAAAATGGTGCATTATTAATTGAACTATTTGGTGAACATACTATAAAAGATATCGTTAGTTACAGTAAACAATCGTTATTAGCGCTGCAACAATTACCTTTACCGGAAGAAAAACAAGTATTATTACATGGTGATGTAGCTAGTCATAACTTTCTAAAAGGTAAAGATGAGCAGTTTTACATTATTGACTTTGATTTAGCTTCTATCGGGCATAAAGAATGGGATTATGTTCAATTTACTAATCGGATATTACCATCGATAGGTTGGGATGAGAAAAAGTTTTTACAAATGCCGATACTTCCTAATCTTTTAAAAAGCAATCAACTCTTTAGGGTTGCCATAACATTTCCAATGGATATTTTGCGTGAAGGAAACAAATTTATTAATGGTCAATCAATCTATGCGGCTCATTTTCTTTCCTATTATGCTAAAACGTGGCAGTTGAGGAAGAAATTTTTGACGAATATAATCAAAGTGATAAAATAATAATTATTGATGTATAGGAGGAAACGAGCAATGGAAGAGAAAGTGACAAAGCTGGTAAAGTGGCTACAAGAAAAAGTGAAGGAAGCTGGATTAAACGGTGCAATAGTTGGGGTCAGTGGTGGAATCGATTCAGCTGTTGTCGCTCATTTGATTAAACGTGCATTTCCAGACAACTCTTTAGGACTAATAATGCCTTGTAAAAGTAGTGAAAAGGATGCGGAAGCAGCATTAGAAGTAATTGATAGTTGTGCTATTAACTATATGGTTGTTGATTTAACACAAACACATGAAATCATGTTTTCTGCAATAGAAAATGAATTAAAAGAAAAAGGAACATGGAATGAAGAAGCTGCTAGGTTAGGGGATGCTAACACAAGAGCACGTCTACGTATGACAACACTATATGCTGTAGCGAATAACTTCGGTTATTTAGTTGTTGGAACAGACAATGCTGCTGAATGGCATACAGGTTATTTTACTAAGTTTGGTGACGGTGGAGTTGATTTAGTTCCACTAGTTCACTTAACTAAAGGTGAAGTAAGAGAAATGGCGAAATATTTAGGCGTTCCAAATTCAATCATTACGAAACCACCTAGTGCCGGACTTTGGGAAGGGCAAACAGACGAAAATGAAATGGGTACAACATATACAATGATTGATAAATATTTAAAAGGCGAAGAAATTCCAGTTGAGGATAAAGAAATTATAGAGCGACTGCATAAACGTTCTGAACATAAACGTCAGCTAGCATACGCTCCACCAAAATTTTAAAATCGGTATTTGTTAACGTTCTTGGACGTATCTGACATTATAAAAACCCCTCTAACAAGTCATCATAAGAAAGAACACTACTTAGTGTTTAGGACTTGTTAGGGGGGTTATCGCATTGAAGAAGACATTGTTAACTTTATCGTCTGCAGCAATTATGCTTGGTGGCTTAACTGGATGTGCTGCTGGAAACCAAGCTACTGGTAATCCAGGAACAGATAACCGTACGGAGAACACAAGGCCAATCGGTTATTACACAAGTGAGAACAATCCGTATGCAACGAATGTAAACAACCGTACAAACCGTTACACGGATCATAGTGGTAACGCATACGAGTTAAGAGACAATGACGGTCCTATTATTGAGATGATGGATAGAGCCATTATAAATGGTGACCGTAATGCTCAAAGAAACAATACACTTACAAACCGTACAGGAAATAATGATCGAGGATTATTTAATGTAACAAATAGAGGTCAGAATCAAGCAAATAGAGGTTTGTTTAACGATACAACTACTCGAACAAGGACTCAAAACGATACAGGTATGTTTAATAGAAATCGTAATCAAAACGATGCGGGACTATTTAACGTAACGAATCGTAATAACAATCAGAACATTGGGTTTAACAACAGATACACACCTAGAGCCAATGAAGGCAGAGGTTTATTTAATGTTAATACCCGTAATGACCAATATGCAGATACAAATTACCACCGACACCTAAACTCCACTGCATCTCGTGGAAAACCATCTTACTATAACAATTACCAAGGTGAGTTGACAGAGCAAATAGCAGCTCGTGCTTCTCGAGTGCGTGGTGTTCGAGACGTTAGAGCGGTAGTGTACGGTAATGACGTTCTTGTTGCTGTTGATACAGAAGCGAATGCAAGTGAAACGCAAGTAACGAGAGATGTACGTAGAGCCGTCGATCCTTTAGTAAGAAATAGTGATGTTCGTGTAGTTACGGATGAAGGTACATTTAATCGCGTGCGTAATGTTGACAACGATATTCGTGATGGTGGCCCGATGGAACGTCTAAATGAAGACATTCGTTCCCTATTCCAAACTGTAACACCAGGACGATAAAGACAAAGGAGCAATCCATAAAGTGAGTGAATCTTACTTTATGGGTGCTCTTTTTTTAGGCGTAGTTTTAATTTTAATGGTAGACAACCATGCAAGCGAAATTTTGCTTCATGGAGAACGAAAATAATAGTGACTTGTATTTGACTCATGCTATATTTTTTTCCTGTCAAGGTCAAGAACTGAGAGTGGAACGGAGCGGAAGGTGCGAGACTCCTGCGGGAGTAGCGTGAGCCTTGAGACCCCGCACGTAGCGTAGCGAAGGAGGAGGCTCAAGCCACGCCCGCGGAAAGCGAGTACCTGCAGCGAAGTGAAACGGACTAGGTTAAAACATATAACGTCAATCAATGTTGTGTATAATCAAATGCTTTTTTTCATGCAAGATTATTTTCAAAGTAAATCTATGCAAAAGAATGCTCTACATTACCATCGGAATTAAAACAAACATTTTTCTGAAAATTACGCCTTTAATAACTACCCTCTTTTTTTGGTTAAAACTTCTATGTTTGGTCAAAATAGAAAATGAAAATATAGTTATTAACCAAAAAAAAGAATGTGAGGGGAGTCCTATGAAACCCATCATTCCGAAACAGATCATCATTATTTTTTCATCTTTCTTCATTTTTTGTACAATTTTGTACACAACCCTTGAAATAAAAGGGAATGCAGAAGTAAATAAACGAAATAATGACCAATTGATGGAAGAGCTAGATGAAGCATACGAAGTAACCGGTCCTTTAAAGCTAACAGTCGTTTTGGAAAGAATATACGTAGACGGTGAAGTTAGTGAAGAAGTGTTAGAAGAGACTATTTGGGCAATGGAAGACTTTTGGGCTGATTATGAGGATTGGCAATTAGTTACTCAAGATGAGGAACAAGTCGTTTTTCAAATGCATATAGATGATATTTCACCTTTACTTAAATCGAATGGATATTTTGGCATTACAGAAGAAGGAATATTAACGATATTTGATGGAAAACCAGATGCAAAATCTAAAATAATACAATCCTTTTACCAAATAGATGTAGAAAAATTAGAAAGCCATAAACATAACCTATTAAAAAATGGGATTAAAGTGTTCTCAAAAGATGAATATGAACAAGTACTAGAAGCGTTTAAAGCGTATTCGGCACAGCCTCATTAGACTAGCTATCTTTAGCTAGTCTTCTTTCATTTAAGAAACTGGAAAGTAATCTTTTCTCTTCCCGTACGAATGTTCTTCTTTTTATGGTAAAATAGTAGTTGATTGCTAATGATAGGAGAGTATTAAGTTGATTGAATTTTTAAAAGGATATATCGATTACGTTAGTCCAGAATATATAGTGTTAAATGTAAATAATGTAGGCTATCAAATTCATACGCCAAATCCGTTTATATATCAAGTTCGTGAAGAAAAGGTAGTAACTATTTATACATATCAACATGTAAGGGAAGATGTTTTAGCTCTTTACGGTTTTCAAACTCGTGAGGAAAAGAACTTATTTCTGAAATTATTAAATGTTACTGGAATAGGACCTAAGGGTGCGCTAGCAATTATTGCAACAGGTGAGCCAACTCAAGTAATTCATGCGATTGAAAATGAAGATGAAAAGTATTTAACGAAATTCCCTGGCGTTGGAAAGAAAACGGCACGCCAAATTATTTTAGATTTAAAAGGGAAATTGCAAGATGTTGTACCAGAAGCATTCCCTAGCCTTTTTGAACCGGATATTAATGTTGCCACTTCGAGTAGTAATACTGCATTTGAGGAAGCGGTAGAAGCATTAAAAGTATTAGGGTATGGGGACAGAGAAATCAAAAAGATTACCCCAACTCTAAGCAAAGAAACTTTAACAACCGATCAATATGTGAAGAGAGCTTTACAACTTCTTCTTCAATAGGTGGTGAAACTTGTGGATGAACGAATTATTTCTCAAACTGAAAATGCTCAAGACCAAGAGTGGAGTTTACGCCCTCAATCTTTAAAACAATATATTGGGCAAAATAAAGTAAAAGAAAACTTAGAAGTGTTTATTGAAGCTGCAAAGATAAGACAAGAAACACTTGATCACGTTTTGTTATATGGCCCTCCAGGGTTAGGGAAAACGACACTAGCTGCCATTATAGCAAATGAGATGGGTGTACAATTGCGGACAACGGCTGGGCCTGCTATTGAAAGACCGGGTGATTTAGCTGCTATTCTTTCTTCACTCGAGCCAGGAGACGTTCTTTTCATTGATGAAATACATCGTCTTCATCGTTCTATCGAAGAAGTGCTATATCCAGCTATGGAAGACTTTTGTTTAGATATTGTAATAGGTAAAGGTCCAAACTCTCGCTCCGTTCGATTAGATTTACCACCATTTACATTAGTCGGTGCAACAACGAGAGTAGGACTTTTAACTGCCCCGTTACGGGATCGTTTTGGTGTGTTAAGTAGATTAGAGTATTATAATGAAACGCAATTGACGACAATAGCTTTAAGAACGGCACAAATATTAGACATTGGTTTAGATGAATTAGCAGGATTGGAGATTGCAAGGCGTTCTCGCGGGACTCCTCGAATTGCTAATCGTTTATTACGAAGAGTACGTGATTTTGCTCAAGTTTTAGGGAAAGATATTATAACGGAAAACTTGGCCAATGAAGCACTTGACCGCCTTCAAGTCGATCGACTTGGCCTAGATCATATCGATCATAAGTTTATACTCGCTATTATTGAAAAATTTCGGGGTGGTCCAGTAGGGCTTGATACTATTTCCGCAACAATCGGAGAGGAATCTCATACTATTGAGGACGTATATGAACCGTATCTTTTGCAAATTGGCTTTTTGCAACGAACACCGAGAGGAAGAATCGTAACAGATTTAGCATATCGACATTTTAACTTGGAGGTGCCAACAGAATGACTGAGCTTCCTAAAATGTTAATGATTTTAGGTGGAGTGTTGCTTTTAATCGGTTTATTGTGGCAGGTAGTCGGGAAAATTCCTGGAGATATCGTCGTGAAAAAAGGGAATTTTACTTTCTTTTTCCCTATCGTTACGTCTATTATTATTAGTGTTGTTTTAAGTTTAGTTTTTTATTTCATCGGTCGGTTTCGATAAATTTTTAAAAAGGAAGTTTTGTGTATGAAAGTAGATTTATTTGATTTTCATCTACCAGAGGAGTTAATTGCTCAAATACCACTAGAAAATAGGGAAGCTTCTCGGTTAATGGTATTAAACAAAGAGAATGGGAACGTTGCGCATGAGCCATCTTTTCGCTCCATTTTACAATACGTGCAAGCTGGGGACTGTCTTGTATTAAATGATACGCGAGTTTTACCGGCCCGTTTATTTGGAATGAAAGAAGATACAGGTGCAAAGGTTGAAGTGCTACTTCTAAAACAAGAAGAAGGAGACGTTTGGGAGACACTTGTTAAACCAGCAAAACGCGTAAAAAAAGGAACCATTATAACATTTGGTGATGGAAGGCTCAAAGCTGTTTGTGTGGAAGAAAAAGAACACGGTGGCAGAATGCTTGAATTCCAATATGAAGGTATTTTTTATGAAGTGCTAGAAGGTTTAGGTGAAATGCCACTTCCACCGTACATAAAGGAACAATTAGATGACCAAGAAAGGTATCAAACTGTTTTCGCTCGGGAACGAGGCTCTGCAGCTGCTCCAACAGCAGGCTTGCATTTCACGGAAGAGCTACTAGAAGAGATGAGAACGAAAGGTGTACATATCGCTTTTATTACTCTTCATGTCGGATTAGGTACATTCCGTCCAGTAAACGTCGATAATATTGAAGAGCACGACATGCATGCGGAGTTTTATCAAATGACAGAAGAAACAGCGAATGAGTTAAATACTGTCCGTGAAAATGGTGGGCGTATTATTACGGTTGGCACAACAAGTACTCGCACGCTAGAAACGATTGTAAGCGAACATGGAATGTTTAAAGAAGCAAGCGGTTGGACAAACATATTTATATATCCAGGTTATACGTTCAAAGCAATTGATGGAATGCTAACGAACTTTCACTTGCCGAAATCAACATTAATTATGTTAGTAAGTGCGTTAGCAGGAAGAGACAATGTTATTCACGCGTATGAAGAAGCAGTAAAAGAAAAATATCGTTTCTTCAGCTTCGGTGATGCGATGTTAATTTTGTAAAAGAGATGAGTATAAGGAGTTTCAAAAATGACAGCAATTAAATATGAGCTTATTAAAACTTGTAAACAAACGGGCGCAAGATTAGGGCGTGTTCATACACCACACGGTTCTTTTGAAACACCAGTTTTTATGCCTGTAGGAACATTAGCAACAGTAAAAACAATGTCTCCTGAAGACTTAAAGCAAATGGGAGCAGGGATTATATTAAGTAACACATACCACCTCTGGCTTCGACCTGGGCATGAGATTGTCAAAGAAGCAGGTGGCTTACATAAATTTATGAACTGGGACCGCGCCATTTTAACAGACTCAGGTGGATTCCAAGTATTCTCCTTAAGTGAATTTCGTAAAATTGAAGAGGAAGGCGTTCACTTCCGTAATCATTTAAATGGAGACAAGCTATTCCTATCCCCTGAAAAAGCGATGGAAATCCAAAACGCACTAGGTTCTGATATTATGATGGCATTTGATGAATGTCCGCCATATCCGGCAACGGAAGAATATATGAGACGTTCCGTTGAGCGTACTTCTAGATGGGCAGAAAGATGCCTAACTGCTCATAAGCGTCCAGAAGACCAAGGTTTATTTGGTATTATTCAAGGTGGAGAATTCGAGCATCTTCGTAAACAAAGTGCGAAAGATTTAGTTTCATTAGATTTCCCTGGCTATGCTGTTGGTGGATTGTCAGTAGGGGAACCGAAAGATGTCATGAATCGTGTGTTAGAGTTCACAACTCCATGGATGCCTGATAATAAGCCTCGCTATTTAATGGGAGTAGGCTCACCTGATTCATTAATTGATGGTGCTATTCGTGGAATTGATATGTTTGATTGCGTGTTACCTACACGAATTGCTCGTAACGGTACATTAATGACAAGTGAAGGCCGTCTCGTTGTAAAGAATGCTAAATTCGCTCGTGATTTTGACCCAATTGATCCAGAATGCGATTGCTACACATGTAAAAATTATAGTCGTGCGTACATCCGACACTTAATAAAATGTGACGAAACATTCGGAATACGACTTACAACTTATCATAACCTGCATTTTCTGTTAAAATTAATGGAGAATGTCCGCCAAGCGATTCGAGAAGATCGTCTTGGGGATTTTCGAGAAGAGTTTTTTGAGAAATATGGTTTTAATAAACCGGGGGCAAAAAACTTCTAACTTTAAAAGTATAGAAAAGGGATAAAGGAAAGGAGGTTGAGACAATGGGTGATATTTTTAGTTTAATTTGGCCATTACTATTAATGTTCGCTATTTTTTACTTCTTACTAATTCGTCCACAACAAAAACGTCAAAAAGCGGTTCGTGATATGCAAACGAGCTTAGAAAAAGGCAACAAAGTTGTGACAATTGGAGGTCTTCACGGTATCATCGATGCACTTGATGAAGATAAAGTTGTTATCAAATGTGGAGATGGTTCACGCCTTACATACGATCGTCAAGCGATCCGCGATGTAAATAACGACTAATATAAAAACCGCAAGTTCTATTTTTAGAACTTGCGGTTTTTACTATGCTTTCGCTGCAGTTAAGTTAACTCCGATAATTCCACCTAAAGTAGCGATACCAACAAAAGCTCCGTGATAAATTAATTGTTGTAACGTAAATAAAGAATCACTACCTAAGTATTGAAATAAGAAAATGATCATCGTATATAAGCCACCAGTAGCGGCTCCTAATAACCAGCCTTTTTCTTTTCCTTTCCCACCCGAGACGAAACCACCAATAAATAATGCTAAAAAAGATAGTGCTAACACTACCCAAGCGATAGACCCTTCTTGTAATGTTGTAAACTTAAGTAGGAATGAAAAAATTAAACTTGTTGCTACAGCAATTAAAAAGATTGTAATAAGACCATACATGACGGCCAAACTGAGACGTTTTGATTCCATCGTGAAACACTCCCTTCTTCTTCTTGTACATGCTTTGTAATACAAGCATATTCACGGACAATAAATTTAGAATCAGAACCTGTATCGGACAAGCTAAATATTTTTTTATTGCAAAAATTTAATCTCATTATGTTTGTATAAAAACTGCACATACTAAGTCGTAACGATTGTTTATGTGGGGGAGAAATGAAATGATAGAGGAATATTTCGTTATAATTACAAGAACCATTTTTTTATATGTCGTCATTCTGGCGATTTTTCGTTTAATGGGAAAAAGGGAAATTGGTGAATTGAGCATTTTAGATTTAGTCGTCTTCATTATGATCGCCGAAATGGCAGTTGTTGCGATTGAAAATCCAACGGATGCGATGGGTCATACTTTAATTCCGATGTTAACGTTAATGGCAATTCAAATATTGCTCGCTTATATTTCACTCAAAAGTCAACGTTTTCGCAGTTTTATAGACGGAGAACCAACCGTCATCATCAATAAAGGTAAAATAAATGAAAAGGCGATGCGGAAACAAAGGTATAATTTTGATGATTTACTTGTTCAATTAAGAGAACAGCAAGTTAAAAATGTGGCGGACGTTGAATTTGCCATTTTGGAACCATCGGGAAAACTTTCTGTTTTTGAAAAAGATAAAAAGAAATCGAAGAAAAAAGAAGCAACATTAAATTT
Organism: Sutcliffiella cohnii; assembly: GCF_002250055.1. Taxonomy (NCBI): domain Bacteria; kingdom Bacillati; phylum Bacillota; class Bacilli; order Caryophanales; family Bacillaceae; genus Sutcliffiella; species Sutcliffiella cohnii. The sequence goes on along the minus strand of NZ_CP018866.1, from coordinate 3,217,674 downwards.
ACCGTTAATTGTTGACGGAATTATCCAAACGGATCACCTAGAGCTCGTTGATAAAACAGAAGTTTGGTTACGACAAAATTTACGAAAACGAGGCTATAAAGACTTTAAAAAGATCTCCTTTTGCAGTTATGATAACGGGGAGTTTTTTATTGACTTAATAGATGAAGAATAAATGAAAATCGACCTCTTCATATTAGAGGTCGATTTTGTCACTTTAACAGTTTATTTAGAAACGGGATTCTAGCAAATTCTTCTCGTTTTACGAGGCCAAACACCGTTAATAATAGTGTGTAAATAATAGTTAATACTGAAATGAATAGTAAAGTTCTGCTAATTGTGCCGAAAGACAATAGTAGATGATCCATCATCCAATTACCGAGCAAAACACAACCTACAATGATGACAATTCCTTTTGCATATTCGCGTACATATATAGTGTACGATAGTACTTTCATAATCGTACTCATATGCAATAATGTAACTAAAACAAATCCAATAACAATTGCTAACGCTGCTCCCATTATACCTAAGCCAGGTTGGGATGCTAGTAAAAAAATCGCACCAGTTTTAACAAATGCTCCAATGAAGCTATTGATCATTGCCGCTTTCGCTAAATCTAAAGCTTGTAAAGTTGCTTGCAGTGGACCCTGGAAGTAGTAAAATAGTATAAAAGGGGCTATTACTTTAATATATATAGCCGAATTACTATTGCCATACATAAGTAGCATTAACGGTTCCGCAAAAACGTATAAAACTACTAACGCAATACCACCTGTCGCAAAGCAAAGTCTCAATGCTTGTTGAAGACGATGTTCAATTAATAACGTATTTTTTTTTGCTGCTGCCTCACTAATAGCAGGAACTAGCGCAGTCGATAAGGAATAAGTAATAAAGGACGGTAAAAATACAAGTGGAAGAGCAAACCCTACTAATTCTCCATACTGTCTCGTAGCAAGGCTCGTTGCAACACCGGCTAAGGCTAAACTTTGCGCAACAACGATCGGTTCAAAAAACCAAGCAATGGAGCCAATCATTCTACTACCAGTAGTAGGAACAGCAATTCTCATTAAATCATTAAATGTTTGTTTACCTTCACCGATATAATGGAAAAATTTCGAACGTAAACGAAACCGTTTTTTAAATTTAAACATGAAAAGCATGTAAAGTAGGGACATTAATTCACCAATGACAGCTGATAACATAGCACCTGCAGCAGCATATTCAATCCCATAAGGTAGGAAGGCTTTCGTGAATGCAGCTACGAGTGTTATTCGAACAACTTGTTCAATTACTTGAGAGATAGCAGCCGGTTTCATATTTTGTTTTCCTTGGAAATATCCGCGAATTACCGAGGATATCGCAACAATTGGCACAACAGGAGCAATTGCGAGTAATGGATAATACGTTCTCGCATCTGTAAATAGCGTTTCAGATAGTAGCGGTGCTAATAGGATTAATGCAGGTGTAAATATAATACTTAACGTACCAGTTACAGAAAGAGAAACAACTAGTATTTTTTTAACTCTACGTTTATCTCCAGTTGCTTCTGCCTCTGCCACGAGCTTCGATATAGCAACAGGCAAACCAAACTGAGTAATCGTAATCGCCAATACGAGAGTTGGAACGGCCATCATATATAGCCCGACACCTTCTTCTCCGATAAGTCTGGCAACTACAATTCTATTAATAAAGCCAAGTATTTTCGTTATAAAGCCTGCTACGATTAAAATTAACGTTCCTTTAATAAAGGTTTGCTTCGTCATTTAGTCTCTGCCTCACTTTTTGCACGTGTCTTTTTCCTATGTATATGCTTGTACATAGTCCGAGCATGACAAGAAGAGGAGAAATAATCTATTAATGGGGGTTTTTGAAAATGAAAAAAGAAAAAGAGCATGCATATGATCTTTACCGTTTTGACTTAGAACCTGTTTTAAAAAGTAAAGTAGATGAATTTCACATGCTAGGATATGACAGTGTAACAGTAGATGGGTTGTGGGAATGCTTAACGAACAAAACATGGAGAAAGCCGTCCGATAAGAGGCTCCATGAACTAGTTTCGGACGTTTATCACTTAAAAGTAGCAGAATACATGAGCTACATCACAATAGAGGCATACAAAGCACCAAACTTTTTTGGGGAGAAATTATAAAAATAACATTACATTAAAAGGGAATTTATAAAAAATGTAGTTCTGGCTAAATTGGACTTTTGTTTTGTACGATGAGTGAAACGTAGCGGAAGGTGTGAGACTCCCTCCCCGCGGAAAGCGAACACCTGCAGCGAAGTGCAACGGACTAACTAAAACCTATAACAACAATCAATGTTGTAAATAATGAAATGTTATATTCCGTAAACACGTATTTGTAAGGTGGGAATTTTGAAAGCTTCGTTATCATTATTCCAGTAAGAATATAATAAAGACGAGAATTGACAGGTATAATTTGTTGTTTCATAATAAACGTATTGCCTATTAAATAGAAAAACTTTTTGCAATAATACATATGTTTTTTCTGATTACCCGTAGGTCAGACAGCTTTTGTCATTCAAAAGGAGGATTTTTTATTCATGGTAAAAAGAGGCCGAATAGTTGCATTCTTTCTAGTACTTGTTTTAATTGCAAGTATGATCGGTTCATCAACGAACTGGATTACAAATAATATGAAGCTTGGTTTGGACTTACAAGGGGGCTTTGAAGTACTTTACGAAGTGAAATCTGTAAGTGGAACCGACATTGATCGTGAAATGCTCGTTAGTACAGTAAGTGCTTTAAACAAGCGTGTTAACGTATTAGGGGTAAGTGAACCACGAATTGATATCGAAGGTGAAAACCGGATTCGTGTACAACTTGCAGGAGTAGAAGATCAAACAAACGCACGTGAACTGTTATCAACAGAAGCAAAACTAACATTTCGTGATATTAACGACAACCTTTTAATGGACGGAACAGACCTAGTTGAAAATGGAGCAACGCAATCGTTTGATCAGTCAAATAGACCAAGTGTTGCTTTAAAAATTAAGGATGCTGAGAAGTTTAGAGAAATAACGAGAGAACTATCTTCTAAATTATATCCAGAAAATATGATGGTAATCTGGTTAGATTTTGAAGAAGGTGTCGATTCCTTTGCAGAGGAAAGACAAAAAGATGAACCTAAGTATTTATCTGCTGCTACAGTAGAGCAAGTCTTTCACCAGCCAGAAGTTCAAATTCAAGGTCCGACCTTTACTGTTCCAAGTGCAAAAGAACTTGCAGACCTTTTAAATGCAGGTGCTTTACCAGTTGAATTAGAAGAAATATATTCTACGTCTGTTGGAGCACAATTTGGTGAAACAGCATTGCAAAAAACAGTATTTGCAGGTGCAGTTGGGATTGCGATTATATTCTTATTCATGCTAATCGTTTATCGTGTTCCAGGATTTGTTGCAGTTGTAACGTTAAGTTTATATATTTTCCTCGTTTTAGTAGTATTTAACGCAATGAATGCTGTGTTAACCTTACCAGGAATTGCCGCGCTTATATTAGGAGTCGGTATGGCTGTTGACGCAAACATACTTACTTATGAACGTATAAAAGAGGAACTTAAATTAGGTAAGTCGATGATGTCGGCATTCCGAGCAGGTAATCGAAACTCTCTAAGTACTATTTTAGATGCAAACATTACAACATTGTTAGCAGCAGCAGTTATGTTCGTTTATGGTACAAGCTCTGTACAAGGATTTGCGACGATGTTAATTGTGAGTATATTAATTAGCTTTTTAACTGCTGTTTTAGGTACACGTCTATTACTAGGACTTTGGGTGTATAGTCGAGCATTAAACAATAAACCGCATCTCTTCGGATTAAAGAAAGAAGAGATTATGGATATTAAAGATACGAAAGAAGATACAGTTCCACCAAACCGATTTGAAAATGTAGATTTTATAAAGCATCGTAAAAAATACTTTATATTCTCCACGACAATGGTTGTAGTTGGTATTATTTTGTTGAGTACGTTAAAGCTGAATTTAGGGATAGACTTTGTCAGCGGTACTCGTGTAGAAATTATGGCCGACACCACTATTTCAGCAGAGGCTGTAGAACAAGAATTAGCTGAAATTAATTTAGAACCTAGAGATGTGGTGTTGTCAGGTGCTAATAAAGAAATTGCTGTGGCTAGATTTATAGATGAACTGAATCAACAAGACATTGCTACAATTAAAGAACATTTAAAGGCTAAATTTGGTTCAGAACCTAATGTAAGTTCTGTATCACCAATAGTTGGCCAAGAAATATCACGAAATGCCTTTTTTGCAGTCTTAATAGCAGCAGTGGGAATTATTATTTACGTAACAATCCGTTTCGAATGGATTTTTGCTGCGTCTGCTATTATTGCACTTTTCCATGATGCGTTTTTCATCGTTGCCTTTTTTAGCCTCGTTCGACTAGAAGTTGATTTGACATTTATAGCTGCAGTATTAACGATAGTAGGTTATTCGATAAATGATACAATTGTTACGTTTGACCGAATACGAGAAAATCTAAAAAAGAAAAAGCGTGTGAAAACATTTGATGATTTAGCAGAAGTGGTAAATGTAAGTTTACAACAAACGTTTACCCGTTCTATCTACACAGTAGCAACTATTCTATTTGCAGTTGTTGCCTTATTGATTTTTGGTAGTGAATCGATTACGAACTTCTCGGTTGCGCTTCTTGTAGGACTAGTTGCAGGTACGTATTCTTCCTTATTCTTAGCTTCTCAGCTATGGTTAGTATGGAAACATAAACAGTTAATGCGTCCGAAAAAAGTAACACCTGAAGATGAGCTTGAACCAGAAGTATAAGTTGTTGAAAAAATGTCGCTATAAGTAGCGGCATTTTTTTATGCTAGACAAAATAGTCTTTGTAAAAGAGCTGGAGGGATAAGTAAAATATACTTCCCGTTTCAATAGTACAAACAGATTTATAAAACGAGAATAAACTAGTAATAGTAGAGCTTGTTTTAGAAACGTTGAAATATTTAGCCTCATTTACGGAAAAAAGGGTACAATATATAGAGTAGAAAAGACAAGAAGGGATCGAGTGATATTGGATCAAAACGAAAGGTTTAAAAAAGCCGAGTTTGCAGCGATGGTCGGTATCGTTGGGAACATCATACTAGCAATTTTAAAAGCAATCGCAGGAGTGCTAGGAAACAGTAGAGCGTTAGTAGCAGATGCTGCTCACTCTGCCTCAGATGTAGCTGGATCCATTGCTGTTTATGTCGGGTTAAAAGCTGCAAAACGACCACCTGATGAAGACCATCCATACGGACACGGAAAAGCAGAAAATATCGCAGCGATTATCGTTGCTGTATTATTATTTTTTGTAGGAGTAGAAATTGGTAAATCTTCATTTGCAGCCTTCTTTGAGGAAATTGAAGCTCCAAAAATGATTGCTGTCTATGCAGCGATCATCTCCATTATTGTGAAAGAATGGATGTTCCGATATAAATATAACCTAGGTAAAAAAATAAAAAGTGACGCCATCATTGCAAACGCTTATGAACACCGTTCGGATGTATTTTCATCCATTGCAGCTTTAATTGGGATCAGTGGAGCGATTATCGGTGGAATGATCGGATTAGATTGGCTCGTATATCTTGATCCAGTGGCTGGGTTGTTTGTGGCCGCGTTAATTATTAAAATGGCTTGGAATTTAGGAAAAGAGTCGATTCATAATACGATGGATCACGTTTTACATGATGAAGATGCAGAACACTTTAAACAAATAGTCGTTACAGTTCCTGGAGTATTAAAGATAGATGAGCTTCACGCGAGAGAACACGGTCATTATGTTATTGTGGATTTGAAAATTTCAGTTGACCCATATATTACTGTCGAAGAAGGACATAAGATCGGAAAGAATGTTAAGCAAAAACTCATGGAGACACAAGAAGTACAAAACGTTTTTGTTCACATAAACCCTTATAACGACGATTCAGACAGTTCAAATGGAAGTGGGGCATCATGAAGGGCCAATGGTATTTACTAGCAGGGATTATTTTTGCCATCATTATTGCTATCTTTGCTGTATTGAATGTGTCACCTGTTGAAGTAAACTTTTTATTTGGAACAGCCCACTGGCCTCTAGTACTGGTCATTCTTTTTTCCACTCTTATGGGCGGAGTTATTGCTGGATCATTAGCGATATATCAAATTGTCGTGCTTAAAAAACAATTAAAAAAAGTCCAAGCAGTAAACGGAGAAAACAAACTTTCCGAAAACAACCTAGAACCCCACGAATAAAGAGTCGCTCACACCGAGCACTCTTTTTTTGTGCGTACGCGATGCTTTATCAACAACATCAAACCACCATCCTATTTTCAAGGCAAACATAATTGAAATTGAATTTGCTCCATGGAGAGTAAGAATAGTTGGTCTAGAACTGCTACAATATAAAAATTAGGACCGAGAGTGGAACGGAGCGGAAGACACTTGACTCCAGCGGGAGGTAGAGGGAAGGTCGAGACCCCACAGGCGAAGCCGAGGAGGCTCGACTCCCTCCCCGCGGAAAGCAAGTGTCTGTAGCGAAGTGAAACGGACTAACTTTAAACGTAAATAACAAAAAGCAATGCCTTAGTTCTAATTGCGATTTCCTTTCTCCCAACTATTTTTCATTGAACGCCTAATTCCTCTCTAGTATAATAATGAAGGTTGGGGGGAGTTTCGGTGTTATTATCAAAATCTCGTTGGAATATAAAAAAGCCAAATGAAGAAAAAGTGAAAGAGCTAGTAGACACATTAAAGGTAACACCTCTAATTGCTACTCTTTTAGTCAATAGAGGCATTGAAGATGTAGAAGAAGCCTCATCTTTCCTTAATATTAATGAAATGGATTTTCACGATCCATTCTTATTAGAAGATATGGAAAAAGTAGTAGAAAGAATCAAAACCGCTGTACAGAAAGAAGAAAAAATTCTTGTCTTTGGTGACTATGATGCTGATGGTGTAAGCAGTACGACAGTTTTATTAACAGCACTTCAAGAAATCGGGGCAAGAGCGGACTTTTATATACCTAATCGTTTTACAGAAGGTTATGGACCAAACGAAACAGCCTTTCGATGGGCAAAGGAACAGAATTATACGTTAATCATAACAGTTGATACAGGTATTTCTGCTCACCATGAAGGGGAAGTTGCGAAAGAGTTAGGTCTTGACTTAATTATTACTGACCACCATGAACCAAGTCCAACATTACCAGAATCGTATGCTATTATTCACCCGAAAAAAACAACATGCTCTTATCCTTATAAAGAGCTTGCTGGAGTAGGAGTCGCCTTTAAAGTAGCTCATGCACTGCTCGGTAGAGTACCAGAACATTTAATAGAAATTGCAGCGATAGGAACAATTGCTGATTTAGTCCCTTTAACCGGGGAAAATCGATTAATCGCGTATCGTGGTATTCGTCAAATGAAGAGTACAACAAGAGCGGGATTACGTGCTTTATTTCAAAAGTGCGGTGTGGACATGGCCAATATTACAGAAGAAACAATTGGCTTTACAATCGGTCCTAGAATAAACGCAGTTGGTCGGCTAGCAGATGCGGATCCTGCTGTTCATCTATTAATGGCAACTACTTATGAGGAAGCAGTTGCGTTAGTAGAAGAAATAGATGGTTATAATAAAGAGAGACAACAAATTGTTGCTAAAATTACAGAAGAAGCGATAAAACAAGTAGAAGAAAAATATCCTCCAGAAGAGCATTCTTTCATTATTGTGGAAGGTTATGATTGGAATGCAGGGGTTATCGGAATTGTTGCCTCAAGATTAGTGGACAAGTTTTATCGTCCAACAATCGTTTTAAGTCTTGATGATAAAACTGGTTTAGCGAAAGGATCAGCTCGCTCGATTAAGGGATTTGATCTTTTTGAACATTTATCCGATTGCCGTGATATATTACCGCATTTCGGTGGACATCCAATGGCTGCTGGGATGACGTTAGAAATGAAAAATGTTCATGAGCTACGCACTCGAATGAATAGAAAAGCTAGTGAGATATTAACAGAAGAGGATTTTATTCCTATTACAGATGTTGATATGCAATGCGAACTAGAAGACATTTCGCTGCAAACGATTGAACAACTGGAAAGACTCGCTCCGTATGGAGTTGCTAATCCTAAACCAAAAGTAGTTGTTCCGAATGCATCTCTTCAACAAATACGACAAATTGGAAGTAATAATACACATCTTAAATTAATGATTGAAAAAAATAACGAATCGTTAGATTGTGTAGGCTTTGGATTTGGGGATGCATATCATGAAATATCACCAAGTTGTAAAATTCATGTTTTAGGTGAGTTATCGATTAATGAATGGAATAATATAAGGAAACCACAGTTGTTTATTCAAGATATCAAAATAGACGAATGGCAATTATTTGATATCCGTTCTAGTAAACAGTTATCCAATACGTTAAAACAATTAAATAAAGAAAAAGCAAGGTTAGTTCATTTTTCGAGTGAGGCGTTACACGACTTGCCTATTGCAGAAGAGTGGAAAAGTAATTCATTGCATATAGTTGATATAGAAAATTATCGTTTTTCGGAGGAAACGCATTTAATATTATTAGATTTACCAACTGATGAAGAACAGTTAATTTCGTTAATTAAACTAGCTAAACCAACCCGAATATATGCCAGCTTTTACCAAAGAGAAAATCACTTTTTCTCCACAATTCCTACTCGTGACCATTTTAAGTGGTTTTACAGCTTAATTATGAAAAAAGGATCAATCGATTTAAATCGATATGCAGAAGATATCGCAAAAACTAGAGGTTGGTCAAAAGAAACAGTAGATTTTATATCACAGGTGTTTTTTGAATTAGAATTTGTTACAATAGACAATGGCTTTATTTCATTAAATAGTGGGTCCATGAAACGAGACTTAACAGAATCGCGAACCTACCAGAAGAAACAAAAGCAAATAGAGTTGGAAAATAAATTTTTATACTCAACGTATCACCAATTAAAAACGTGGTTTGATGAGCATGTAAACGAACTACGAACCGTTTATTCATAGGAGGAATAAAGAAGATGGATTTAAAGAAATATGTAACGATAGTACCTGACTGGCCAAAACCGGGCATTCAATTTAAGGATATTACAACATTAATGGATAATGGTGAAGCATATAAGTATGCTACAGATAAAATTGTTGAATATGCTCGTGAAAGAGAAATTGATTTAATCGTTGGGCCAGAAGCAAGAGGGTTTATTATTGGATGTCCCGTTGCTTACTCTTTAGGTATTGGTTTTGCGCCAGTCCGTAAAGAAGGAAAACTACCTCGCGAAGTAGTAAGAGTTGAATATGGTCTTGAGTACGGTAAAGACGTATTGACGATTCATAGAGATGCTATTAAGCCAGGTCAACGCGTATTAATTACAGATGACCTATTAGCGACAGGTGGTACGATTGAAGCAACAATTAAGCTCGTGGAAGAACTAGGTGGGGTAGTGGCAGGTATTGCTTTCCTTATCGAACTATCATACTTAGACGGTCGCACTAAATTAGACGGCTATGACATTTTAACGTTAATGAAATATTAATAATTTACAACTAGAGTGGAAAATTTCACTCTAGTTTTTTCTATATACCTCTAGGAAAGAGTGTTTTTACTATTTTTTACACTGTTGCCTTAAAAAATTTGTCGACAAATTTCTATTTTCTTTGCAGAAGCCCTTTACATTGCGTTGAAATTTAATGATAATAATTACAATATACAATTATTTATAAAATACAAAGATTGGTGTTTATATATAAATAATAATAAAAAATAGATGGTTAAAAGGTGAGTATAAAAATGGCCAATGAGCAAGTTTTAACTGCAGAGCAAGTAATTAATAATGCGAGACGTTATTTGCGAGATGAAGATATTATATTTTTAGAGCAAGCATACAACTTCGCAAAAAATGCTCATGCAGAACAATACCGTAAATCGGGTGAGCCTTATATCATTCATCCGATTCAAGTCGCTGGTATTTTAGTCGATTTAGATTTAGATCCATCCACGATAGCAGCTGGATTTCTTCATGATGTAGTGGAAGATACAAGTGTAACGTTAGAAGAAATAAGCGATGCTTTTAATGCGGAAGTTGCCATGCTAGTAGATGGTGTAACAAAGCTTGGTAAAATAAAATTTAAATCAAAAGAAGAACAACAAGCGGAAAACCATAGGAAAATGTTTGTTGCGATGGCTCAAGATATTCGTGTTATTTTAATCAAACTTGCTGACCGCCTTCATAATATGCGTACGTTAAAACATTTACCTCAAGAAAAACAGCGTCGTATTTCTAATGAGACGTTAGAAATATTTGCGCCACTAGCTCACCGCTTAGGGATTTCAAAAATAAAGTGGGAATTAGAAGATACTGCACTAAGATATTTAAACCCTCAACAATATTATCGAATTGTTAACTTAATGAAGAAAAAGCGTGCGGAACGTGAAGAATATGTGGAAGAAGTAATGCAAGAAGTTCGTGACCGTTTAGGAGAGGTTAACATTCGTGCGGAGCTTTCCGGTCGACCAAAGCATATTTATAGCATCTATCGCAAAATGGTTCTTCAAAATAAACAGTTTACAGAAATTTATGATTTATTAGCTGTTCGGATTATCGTAAAGAGTATAAAAGATTGTTACGCAGTACTAGGGATTATTCATACGTGTTGGAAGCCAATGCCTGGTCGTTTTAAAGACTATATTGCGATGCCTAAGCCAAATATGTACCAGTCTTTGCATACGACTGTTATTGGACCAAAGGGTGACCCATTAGAAGTACAAATTCGAACAGAAGAAATGCATCAAATTGCAGAGTTTGGTATCGCCGCCCACTGGGCATACAAAGAAGGAAAACCAGCAAATGAGCGAGCCTCTTTTGAAGAAAAATTAACTTGGTTCCGTGAAATTTTAGAATGGCAAAATGATGCAACAAATGCAGAAGAATTTATGGAGTCGTTAAAAATTGACTTATTCTCCGATATGGTATTTATTTTTACTCCAAAAGGAGATGTAATCGAGCTACCTTCTGGTTCCGTTCCAATTGACTTTGCCTATCGAATACATTCGGAAATTGGAAATAAAACAATTGGTGCAAAAATTAACGGCAAAATGGTCACGCTTGATTATAAATTAAAAACGGGCGATATTATTGAAATATTAACATCTAAACATTCTTATGGACCAAGTCAAGATTGGTTGAAATTAGCGCAAACATCACAAGCGAAAAATAAAATAAGACAATTTTTTAAGAAACAGCGTAAAGAAGAAAATGTGGAAAAAGGCCGTGACCTTGTAGAGAAAGAAATAAAAAATCAAGATTTTGACGTAAAAGAAGTATTAACTGCTGAAAATATTAAACGTGTAGCAGAGAAGTTTAATTTTGCAAACGATGAAGATATGTTTGCTGCGGTTGGATATAATGGGATTACTGCTTTACAAGTAACAAACCGTTTAACGGAAAAATTACGTAAAAAACGTGACCAAGAACAACAGTTAACGGATTTAGCTGAACCAATCGAAAAACGCAGGCCTGATACGAAAAAGAAAAAAGATGCGGGTGTCGTTGTTCAAGGAATTGATAGTCTGTTAGTACGCCTTTCCAAATGTTGTAACCCTGTGCCAGGAGATAATATTGTTGGTTTTATTACGCGAGGTCGAGGAGTCTCTGTTCATAGAGACGATTGTCCTAATGTAGTTAGTCCAGATGCAAATGAGCGTTTAATTGAAGTGCAGTGGGAAAGCGATGTTAAATCAAGTAGAGAGTATAATGTTGAAATTGAAATCTCTGGATATGATCGCCGTGGTTTATTAAACGAAGTACTACAAGCAGTAAATGAAACGAAAACAGACATTACGGCTGTTTCAGGTCGTTCTGACCGCAATAAAATGGCTACAATTCATATGGCTATTGCAATAAAAAATGTCAGCCACCTCCAAAAAGTTGTGGACCGTATTAAGCAAATATCAGATATTTATTCAGTTAGAAGACTAATGCATTAAAAGAGGGAATTGGAATGAAAGTTGTTGTACAACGAGCAAAACGAGCAAAAGTAATTGTTGAAAATGAAGTAGTAGGAAGTATTGATCATGGATTAATGCTACTTGTTGGTGTGACACATGATGATACAGTAGAGGATGCAGCATATCTCGCTGACAAAATTGTTAATTTACGTATTTTTGAAGATGAAAATGATAAAATGAATTTATCGTTGCTTGATGTGAAGGGTGGAATACTTTCTGTTTCGCAGTTTACGTTATATGGTGATTGTCGTAAAGGAAGAAGACCTAACTTCATGAGTGCGGCGAAACCAGAGCATGCAACGGTTATTTACGATTCTTTTAATAAAGAACTTCGTGAAAAAGGAATAACAGTAGAAACTGGTACATTTGGTGCAATGATGGAAGTCGACTTCGTCAATGATGGGCCAGTTACCCTCATTGTAGAAAGTAAAGAAAAATAAAAAGCAAGTTTCCCTTCATTGGGAAGCTTGCTTTTTTTCTAATTTGATTAATTGGATTTGAAATATTGTGCTAATCCTTGATAAATACCAGTAGTAGCTCTCTCTTGGTAATCGCTAGATTGTAATGTTAGTTCCTCTGCACGATTACTAATATAACCTAATTCAAGTAAGATAGAAGGTTGTCTATTTTCTCTTAATACAAAAAAGCTTTGCTGACGAACATTTCGGTCACGCAATTTCGTTGATTGAATGAGCGAAGAATGAACAGCATCGGCTAACTTTTTATGGCTAGCATGATGATAGTAAGTTGTTGTTCCAGTTACACTAGGGTCGTTTATGCTATCGTAGTGTAGTGATAGAAATGCGTCCGCTTTATGATAGTGAGAAGTTTGTACACGTCCTTGAAGTGATAGGAATGTATCGTTGCTTCTCGTTAAGTGAACATTAGCACCTGCAGCTTTTAATTTGTCAGCAAGTAAATTAGCAGTTCTCATCGTTAAATCTTTTTCATATCGACCACTAACTCCGATTGCACCAACATCTCTACCTCCATGACCAGGATCGATTACAATTGTCTTCCCTTTTAAATATTGCTCACTTCCAGGTCTAGTAATAGATTGGGTTGTTCCAGACGTACTTACAATCCATCCAGCAATGTAAGCTTCTTTCCCGTTAGAAAGCTTTATTTTGTACCAATCATTTACGACAGAAACAATTTGAAATGTGTCTCCTTCATTTGCTCTCGCAACGACGGAGGAACTTGTATTTGCTTGGGAGCGAATATTTGTCCCATTATGTAAAACGACAACATTTCCAGTTGTGTTAGCTTGAGGTTTTACAGTAGATGCTGCCTTTTTCTCTAAGTACCAGCCGGCTACCCAACCTTTTTTGCCACCACTATACTCAATTTCTGCCCAGCTATTTTGTTCATTTACGATCGTGACATTTGCCCCTCTAGTTAAACTCCCTACAACTTTTCCGTTCAGTGATCCTTCACTTCTAACATTTAAACTAGAAGCAGTAACGACTGCATTTGTTTTTTGTGAAGATGAATTGGAACTAGGTGTACTAGTTGTTTTCACGTATTCGCTACTAACCCAAGCTTGCTGATTGGAGTGTTGAATTTTATACCAACTTCCTTGCTGGCCTAAAACTGTTATTTGCTGTCCTTTTTTTACACTTCCAACAACTTTACCTTGTGAGGAAGGTTCGCTACGTACGTTTAAGCTCGTTGCTGTAACTTCACCAACAAAACTATTACTTGAATTGGAGGTGGAAGGAGTCGTTGACGTTTTCGAAATAGATGCATATTGCTTAGAAACCCAACCATCTTTTCCATCAACGCGAATCTTTACCCAATTCTCATTTTCTTCTATGTACGTTACGGTGCTGCTTTTATGAACAAAAGCAACTATGGAAAAGTTTGTTCCAGGGCCTGAACGAACACGTAGTGAATCAGCTAATATTTTTACCCCATTATTAGCATTTGAAGAAACAGAATTTGTTTCAACAACAAGATAAGAGGCAACCCATCCTTCTTTATTTCCGACTTTAATTTTGTACCATTCTTTTTGCTTCGTGACGAGTGGGTATGTTTCTCCACGTTTTACCTTTGTCACGATCGCAGAACTAGTCGACGGCTGCTCTCGAACATTTAATACATCTGTAGCGACTCTAACGGCCTGGCTCGCTTCTACTTTGTTACTGGAAAGCGGATATAAAAAGGACGTTAAAATGATGGCTAAGGCGATGATTACTTTTAACTTTCTATACAAAGCTGTTTTCCTCCTAATCTGTTTGTAAAGCATCAGTTAAATGTAATTCGACAATGAAAGGAGATTTCCTTCTTTTTTTGAAAGAAAAATAGGTTGTTTGGCCATAATAAAAGTTATAGCACTTAGTCGAGGAAAAGGAGCGTTACACCATGAAATTTAGTGAAAAACATAACCAAAGTATAAATGGAAATAACATATTCGGGGTAAGCTTTCACAACTTTTTAGAAAAAGAGAAAGATTCTACATATGTAGAGCTTGCGTCAGAGTTTGGAATTACGGTTAGAGATGTGAAAGCATTAAAAAAACAGATTAATCGGATGTAATACTATTGACATTTCCGATTTGCGGTGTATATACTAGCAAATATCAAACTTTAATTATTATAAGAAAATATTGTCCGTTTGATGGGGAAGAGTAATAAAGATCCATTTGGAAAGAGAGGAAATGTCGTAGGCTGAAAGCATTTCTCCAACATGACTTTATGAAAGAACACCCCGTAGGATTCTTTCTGAAAAGACGTACGTTTTAGTAGGAAATGAACGTTGCAGGCGTTAACTGCTTAAGTGGAGGCTTTTTTTAAAAGCTTCAATTAGGGTGGCACCACGGGAATTTAACTCTCGTCCCTTGTTTTTATAACAAGGGATGGGGGTTTTTTGTATATTTACATATATTTTCATTCCTTGACTTTACGGAGAAAAAACTTTAGGAGGGCTATTAATGTCAATTCAAATACCTAGGGGAACGCAAGACATTTTACCTGGTACAGTAGAAAAATGGCAATACATCGAAGAAAAAGCAAAAGAAATTTGTAAATTATATAACTATAAAGAAATTAGAACGCCAATGTTTGAGCATACGGAATTGTTTTTAAGAGGTGTAGGGGATACGACTGATATTGTTCAAAAGGAAATGTATTCTTTTGAAGATCGTGGTGGAAGAAGTATTACACTACGTCCAGAAGGTACTGCTTCTGCTGTTCGTTCTTTCGTAGAAAACAAATTATATGGCAATCCGCAACAACCTACGAAACTTTTTTATATCGGTCCAATGTTTCGTTATGAACGCCCACAAGCAGGCCGTTTTCGCCAATTCGTTCAGTTTGGTGTAGAGGCATTAGGAAGTAATGATCCAAGTATTGATGCGGAGGTTATCGCACTAGCAGTTGATTTATATAAAAGCTTAGGGCTGAAAAATTTAAAGGTAGTGATCAATAGCTTAGGTGATAAAGAAAGCCGTGATGCACACCGTCAAGCGTTAGTAAATCACTTTAAACCAAGAATTACTGAGTTTTGTGGGGACTGTCAGTCTCGATTAGAAAAAAATCCTTTACGTATTTTAGATTGTAAAAAAGATAGAGACCACGAGTTAATGGGTACTGCTCCATCCATCTTAGAATATTTAAACGACGAATCAAAACAATATTTTGATAAAGTAGTAAAGTTTTTATCTGATTTAGGTATTCAATACGAAATTGATGCGAACTTAGTACGAGGCTTAGATTACTACTACCACACAGCTTTTGAAATCATGAGTACTTCTGAAGGCTTCGGTTCTATTACAACATTATGTGGTGGTGGACGCTATAACGGACTCGTTCAAGAAATTGGTGGACCTGAAACACCTGGTATCGGTTTCGCATTAAGTATTGAACGATTACTCTCAGCGATGGAAGCAGAAAATGTTTCATTTCCATTTGAAGATAAGATTGATTGCTACGTTGTGGCGTTAGGAGAAGAAGCGAAAGAAGCTAGTGTAAAAGTGCTCTACGATTTAAGAAAAGCTGGTATTGTAGCGGAAAAAGACTATCAAGATAAAAAGCTAAAAGCGCAATTTAAAGCAGCAGATCGTCTTCAAGCAAGTTACACAGTTGTTTTCGGCGATGATGAATTAAATAAAGGTGTAGTTTCAGTAAAAACGATGGAAACAGGTGAACAAGAAGAAGTATCCTTCAGTGAGCTTGTCACATATATATCGGAAAAGAAAAGTGGGGAGAGATAAAAATGCAAGGAAGAACATTTTATTGCGGCGAAGTTCCAGAAACATCGATTGGACAGCAAGTGGAATTAAAAGGTTGGGTTCAAAAGCGACGTGATTTAGGTGGGCTAATTTTCATTGACCTTCGCGACCGTACTGGTATCGTTCAAATTGTATTTAACCCGGATGTTTCTAAAGAAGCATTAACGATAGCGGAATCTGTCCGTAACGAATACGTACTTTATATCAAGGGAACAGTGTTAGCTCGTCAAGAGGGAACAATTAACCCTAATTTAAAAACAGGCAAAGTAGAAGTTGCAGCTGATGAGGTTCAAGTTTTAAATGCAGCCAAAAATCCACCTTTTGTTATCGATGATAAAAGTGATGTTAATGAAGATGTTCGATTAAAATATCGCTATTTAGATTTACGACGTCCAGTAATGTTTAATACATTAAAAATGCGTCATGAAGTAACAAAGTCTATTCGTGAATTTTTAAACGAAGAAGCGTTTATGGAAGTTGAAACACCTATTTTAACGAAAAGTACACCAGAAGGAGCTCGAGACTATTTAGTGCCGAGCCGTGTGCATCCAGGTGAATTTTACGCATTGCCGCAATCTCCACAAATTTTTAAGCAGCTACTAATGGTATCTGGAGTAGAGAGATATTACCAAATCGCTCGTTGCTTCCGCGACGAAGATTTACGCGCTGATCGCCAGCCTGAATTTACTCAAGTCGATATTGAAACTTCTTTCTTATCACAAGAAGAAATCATTGGCATGATGGAAAGCATGATGATAAAAGTAATGAAAGAAACAAAAGGAGTCGATATTGAAACACCGCTTCCACGTATGACATATGACGAAGCAATGAGTCGCTACGGTTCCGACAAACCAGATACTCGCTTTGAAATGGAGCTTATCGACCTTTCTGAACAAGTGAAAAATAGTGGGTTCAAAGTATTTAGTGCTGCGGTTGCCAATGGTGGTCAAGTAAAAGCTATTAATGTAGTTGGTGGCGGTGCTAAATATTCTAGAAAAGATATTGACGCTTTAACAGAGTTTGTTAGTCGTTACGGTGCAAAAGGATTAGCTTGGATGAAAGTAGAAGAAGATGGATTGAAAGGTCCAATTGCAAAATTCTTTAACGAAGAAGAGCAATCAAGCTTTAAACAAACGTTACAGGCGAATGTAGGGGATTTACTACTTTTCGTTGCTGATAAAATAACAGTAGTCGCCGATGCGTTAGGAGCACTACGATTAAAGTTAGGGAAAGAGCTAGGGCTGATTGATGAGTCTAAATTTAACTTCCTTTGGGTAACTGATTGGCCGTTATTAGAATACGATGAAGAAGCTGGTCGCTACTTTGCAGCACATCATCCATTTACAATGCCAGTTAGGGAAGATTTAGAACTGCTTAATACTGACCCAGGCAAAGTTCGCGCACAAGCGTATGACTTAGTATTAAACGGATATGAGCTAGGTGGAGGATCACTTCGTATTTACGAGCGTGAAATTCAAGAACAAATGTTTAACGTATTAGGTTTTAGCCAAGAAGAGGCACAAGAACAGTTTGGCTTCCTACTAGAAGCATTTGAATACGGTACACCTCCACATGGTGGAATTGCTCTAGGTTTAGACAGACTAGTAATGTTACTCGCTGGTAGCACGAACTTACGTGATACGATTGCGTTCCCTAAAACAGCAAGCGCAAGCTGTCTATTAACGGAAGCGCCAAGTCCAGTAGCTACTAGTCAATTAACGGAACTATCGCTGTCGTTAAATGTAGAAAAAGAGTAAAATTTCCCATACGAACGTACCTTGCAGACGTTTTTTCTGTATGATATGATACAAACAACAAGTTATTCAAGTCCTGATGTGTTCGTCGTATAACCTATTGTTTTGACCGAACAATAGATTATACGGGAGCTCGGAGTTTTCAAAAGCTGCGTACATGCCTACCTACGAGTAGGACGTACAAATGCTTGAAACAGAGCACCCACCTGCTTGTAGCGGGTTCAAAACGAAGGCATCGACGACGGCACTATTGGGACTTGCATACATACGACTACTAACACATGATTTGGAGATAGAATCATGTGTTTTTTTATTTTCATAACATTACTAATAAATTGGAGTGAGCAAGATGAAAATTAATCATTTATTATTTTCTGTCTCTAATTTAAATACATCGATTACTTTTTATGAACAAGTTTTTCGAGCAAAGCTACTTGTAAAAGGAAATGAATATAAGGAAGCTAAACCACATATGAAATTTTATGATGAAAAGAACTAAAAAAATCCTATCGGCATACTTACATTTAATAAAAAGTATGTTATATTCATTTTCGGGAACAATTCAAACATAGATATGAAATTTGGAGTTGAGGATATTTTATGTTACATCAGTTTTCTCGTAATGAATTAGCAATAGGTAAAGAAGGAGTAGAAATATTAAAAAACAGTACAGTTGCTGTTTTAGGTATCGGCGGAGTTGGGTCATTCTCTGCTGAAGCACTAGCACGTTCCGGTGTTGGCCGTTTAATATTAGTAGATAAGGACGATGTCGATATTACAAATGTCAATCGTCAAGTTATTGCTTTATTGTCAACAGTTGGACAGCCGAAAGCTGATTTAATGAAGGCGCGTATTGCAGATATAAACCCAGAATGTGAAGTTATTTCGTTAAAAATGTTCTACACAGAGGAAACGTATGAAGACTTTTTTAACTATAAACCTGATTTTGTTATTGATGCATCAGACACTATTTCGTACAAAATTCATTTAATGAAAGAGTGTTTGAAACGAAAGATCCCGATTATTTCTAGTATGGGAGCTGCCAATAAGATGGATCCTACTCGTTTCCAAGTTGCAGATATTTCAAAAACGCATACAGATCCAATTGCTAAGGTTATTCGTGTGCGTCTTCGAAAAGAAGGAATTAAAAAAGGAATTAAAGTAGTGTTTTCCGATGAGAAGCCAATTGTTACCCGTGAAGATATAAATGAAACAGTTGGAAAGAAGGATGCACCAATTCGTAAAGCAAAAATGCCACCGTCCTCGAACGCATTTGTTCCGTCCGTTGCAGGACTTATTATGGCAGGACATGTTGTAACTGAATTACTTTCAGACGTGAAAATTCATCGTGTAGGCGAGCAATAAAAAGAAGAAGGGAGGTTGCATTTTTAGCAACCTCCCAATTTTTTTCAGAATAATGTTTTGTACGGGTTAGAGCGATGCGCCCCCGCTTTTGATCCGTCTAGCTCCGGTGGCTAGGTCCGGCTCAAACTTCACTTTTCCTCCGTACGATAAGTCAACATCGACTCGCTATCGCTCGCAGTGTTTCCTTTATCTCCTGCGGAAAAGCTCCAGTTTGATTGGACCTGAGCGAGCCGCCTCCGCTTTTGTATTTACATTACTTCGTCTTCTAATACTGTTAGTTTTCTAGCTCGTTCCATTATTTTTACTAACATTTGATAATCTTCTTGTATGACATCTTGCTGTTTTTCTAGTTTTTCTAGCTGTTGCTGTAACTCCATATTTTTTTGTTGTAATGCTTGATTTTCTCTCTTTAATCTTTCATTTTCTAATTGCATCGTATCTTGATACGAAGACTCTTTTTGATAGGTTTGTAAAAATTGTATACAGTCGTCTAAAGTTAGTTGGTTAGTAACGGCGCTATATTTAACTGGAGCCACTTCTTCTGACAATTCAATCGTTAAAAGCGGTTCTTCTTTTTTCGGCCTCTTTATAGCATTATTAACTGCAGGAATTAATTCCACTTCCATAGAATTGGCGTCAGTTGATTGCTGAGATTTTTTCATTTTATCTAACGCACGCTTCTTTTCTTTTCGTTGTTTTTTGGCAACTGCAACAGCGTGTTCATATTTTTTACGAACTTCTGCATTCCAACGAAAACCACAAGCAGCAGATGTTCTGTTTAATTTATCTCCTACTTCTTCAAAGGCACCTAATTGTGTACCACCGTCACGTATATATCGTAATACTGTTTCTGCTAATAACAAATCTTCTTCATGAGACCATGCGTCTTGACGTACTTTCATTTTATGAAACTCCCTCCCAAAAACGGACAATTTTTTCAATAGTATTTCCAAATTGAAGGGAGAATATACGGAAATTTACATTTCTTTCGGAGCTTGGATTCCTAGTAGTCGTAAACCTTCCTCTAGAACAATTGTTACCGCTTGAACAAGTGCTAGACGACTTGCGATTTGTTCATCTTCCGTTAATACTTTCACATGACTATAATATTTATTAAATTCACGAGCAAGGTCTATCACATATTTAGCAACTTGGGAAGGTTCATAGTTTATGAAACTTTTTTCTATGACAGAAGGGAACTCTATTAATAGTTTCACAACATTCCAGCTATGTTCATCTTGTAAGCCAGTAAGAGCCGCCGCTTCTTTAAATGATGATCCTTTTCTTAATATCGAGCAAGCACGTGCATGAGTATATTGAACATAAGGTCCTGTTGAGCCTTCGAACTTTAACATTTCCTCTAACGAAAATTCAATATTGTTCATTCGTTCATTTTTTAAATCATGAAAAATGATAGCTCCAACGCCGACTATTTTTGCGACTTCTTCTTTTTCGGGAAGGGAAGGGTTTTTGGCTTCAATGCTTTTAGCTGCAAGTTCAATAGCATCGTTAATAACTTCCTCTAGTAAAACAATTTTCCCTTTACGAGTGGACATTTTTTTACCGTCTTTTAATATAAATCCAAACGGAACATGTACCATTTCATTAGCCCAATGGAACCCAAGCTTTTTTAACACGTTAAATATTTGTTGAAAATGTAGACTTTGTTCATGACCTACAACATAAACAGCTTTTTGGAAGCCGTAATGTTGTTGACGATAAAGCGCAGCCGTTAAGTCTCTCGTCGCATAAAGGGTTGCGCCGTCTGACTTTTTAATTAAACACGGAGGAAGGGAATATTCTTCTAACGAAACTACTTCTGCTCCATCAGAACTTTCTAGTAGATTTTTCTCTTGCAATAAATGAATTGTCTCTTCCATTTTGTCATTGTAAAAAGCTTCACCGTTATAAGAATCAAATTTAATTTGGAGAAGCTCGTAAATTTTGTTGAATTCCTTTAGCGATTCATTACGGAACCATTCCCAAAGATGAGTAGCTTCCTCATCATAGTCCTCAAGCTTTTTAAACCATAAGCGTCCTTCATCTTCTAAAGAAGTGTCTTTTTCTGCTTCTGAATGAAATTGAACATATAATTTTAGTAACTCTGTAATCGGGTTTTCTTTAACTGCCTGTTCATTTCCCCACTTTTTATAAGCTACAATTAGTTTACCGAACTGTGTACCCCAATCACCTAAATGGTTAATTCGAATTGGTGTATATCCACATTTTTCGGAAATGTTCGCAATCGCATTTCCGATAACAGTCGATCGTAAATGACCCATCGAAAATGGTTTCGCAATATTAGGTGATGATAAATCAATCGTAATGTTTTCCCCTTGACTTAGAGGCACTTTGCCGTAATTTTTGCCTTCTTTTAATACAGTCGTTAACACAGTTTTACTTACCTCTTGTTTATGTAAAAAAAAGTTAACGTATGGACCGTCAGCTACTATTTTTTCAAATAAAGGATGGTTCAATTTTTCGGCTAATGTTTTCGCAATTACGTTCGGAGCTTTTTTCAAATGCTTCGCAAGTGTAAACGAAGGAAAAGCAATATCGCCTTTATCTACATACTTTGGCTTTTCTATTAAACTTTCCACTTCATCAAGGGTTACGTATTGTTGAATGTGCGGATAAATTTGTTCTGCTACTAACTTTTTATACATCTTTTATAACCTCCATCTTTTTCATTCTTTTTTGATTTTACTCAACTGTTGTTGCTCGTTCATGTTCGAAGTAAATTTAAAGGACAACAAAAAAATCCCGCCTCTAAATATATAGAGACGAGATTCACCCGCGGTACCACTCTCATTGTTCATACGAACCAGCTTTATTTGTTAACGAGGTAAAATCCCCGGCTATCCATACTAAACTTCAAGATAGCTTCTCAGAAGTGCGCTTCCTTTTACAAGAGCTGTTAGGCTTCCACCATCCCTAACTCGCTATAAGCTTTTCAAGTAAAAGTACTCTCTTCCTCATCGAACAAAATATTTCATTTATTGTAAAAGATTTAGAAATAATTATCAATACTTTTTATTTTTTAATTCTTTCAATTTATGATAAACCGCATAATAATTTTTCTCTTGCCCATTTTGCTTCGGCACGAAATATTCTTTACTTTTTAATTTATCGGGTAAATATTGTTGATTGACCCAACCAGCATCGTAATCGTGAGGATATAAATAATCAATTCCTCTACCTAGATCTTTAGCCCCTTTATAGTGAGCATCTTTTAAATGTAGTGGTATATCGCCAACGTTACCACTTCGAACATCGGCAAGTGCTGCATCTAACGCTTTATAAGCAGAATTAGATTTAGGAGAGAGGCATAACTCTACAACCGCATTAGCTAAAGGAATTCTTGCTTCGGGGAAACCGACTCTTTCTGCTGCCTCTATTGCGGAAAGCGTCCGGGCTCCTGCTTGAGGACTCGCTAAACTAATATCTTCATAAGCGATAATAAGTAACCTTCTAGCAATACTAACAAGATCTCCTGCTTCAATTAATCGAGCTAAATAGTGAAGAGCAGCGTTCACATCACTACCTCGTATCGACTTTTGGAAGGCAGATAATACATCGTAATGTCCGTCACCATCTTTATCATGGTAGAAACTTTTCTTTTGTAAACATTCTTCTGCACTTTCGAGCGTTAAATGGATAACTCCGTCTTCGTCAGGTTCTGTAGATAAGACGGCTAGTTCTAAACCATTTAAAGCAGAGCGAACATCACCACCGCAAGAGAATGCAAAATGATTCATTGCTTCGTCTGTTACTTTTACATTATAGTTTCCTAACCCTCGTTCCTTATCTTGGAGAGCATAGTGTAGGACAGTTAGTATTTGTTCTGGTTCAAGTGGTTTTAGTTCGAAAATTTGACATCTGCTTCGTATGGCAGGGTTTATCGCATGGTACGGATTACTAGTCGTTGCTCCAATCATCGTAAGTAATCCACTCTCTAAATGAGGTAGTAAAAAGTCTTGTTTTCCTTTGTCCAGTCTGTGAACCTCATCTAATATTAAAATGACTTTACCAGACATTTTTGCTTCTTCTACGACAATTTCCATATCTTTTTTGTTATGTACAACGGCATTTAACGTACGGTACTTATAATTTGTACTCCCAGCAATGGCCGTTGCGATGGAGGTTTTCCCAATTCCAGGTGGTCCATATAGAATCATAGAAGATAAGTGCTTAGCTTTTACCATTCTATTAATAATTTTCCCTTCTTGTACGAGATGCTCTTGTCCAACAATCTCCTCGATAGATCGAGGTCGCATGCGAAACGCTAACGGTTTATTATTCATCTATTTCACCTTCTTGCGGTTAATATTATTATTTTAATTGCTAATTAAATGGTATTTTCCATTTCTGTTTTTCTATATTCAATAAGTCAGCAGTGCTTGGGTAAAATAATTGATATTTGTCCTACATTCAATGTATCATATATTACTGTTTTATTAGAAATGTAATGTTCCTATAATTGTGCTATAATAACGGAGATTTCATATAAGTAACGGATGTTATTGAATATATATAAGTGAATTTAAGGGGTGTGGCTTTGTGAAAATCTCAACAAAAGGAAGATACGGCTTAACGATTATGATTGAACTAGCGAAAAACTTTGGTGAAGGACCATTATCTCTAAAATCGATTGCGCAAACTCATGATTTATCGGAGCATTATTTAGAACAATTAATAGCACCATTACGAAATGCTGGTTTAGTAAAAAGTATTCGTGGTGCATACGGCGGATATATTTTAGCGGACGAGCCATCTAATATAACAGCAGGAGATATAATTCGTGTACTAGAAGGACCTATTAGTCCGGTAGAAGTATTAGAGGATGAAGAGCCTGCAAAGCGTGAACTATGGATTCGTATTCGGGATGCTGTTAAAGATGTATTAGACAGCACAACGTTAGAAGACTTAGCAAATCATGATGGCGGAGATCAAGAAGCTTATATGTTCTACATTTAAAGCTCATAATGAATATAAAAGTACGTAGGAAAGGAGGTTTCACATATGGAACCTATTTATTTAGATCATGCAGCAACATCGCCTATGCATCCATTAGTTGTTGAAAGTATGGTGGAGGTAATGAATGACACGTTTGGTAACCCATCAAGCATTCATTCATTCGGTAGAAAAAGCCGTCATCTAGTGGATGAGGCGAGAAGTATTGCAGCGAGAAGTATAGGTGCCCAGGAAAATGAGATTGTTTTTACTAGCGGTGGAACGGAAGCGGACAATTTAGCAATTATCGGTGCCGCTAGAGCAAATGCAACACGAGGTAAACATATCATTACAACAACTGTTGAGCATCATGCTGTTTTACACGCGTGCGAACAACTGGAACGGGAAGGCTTTACCGTTACGTATTTACCCGTCAATGATAAAGGTGTAATTTCTTTAACTGATTTAAAAAAGGCTCTTACTAACGAAACAATTTTAGTGACGATCATGTACGGAAATAATGAGGTTGGTTCGATTCAGCCTATTCATGAAATAGGAGAGCTGTTAAAAGACCATCCTGCTTATTTTCATACCGATGCTGTCCAAGCTTTCGGTTTAGTTAATATAAATGTGCAAGATCTAAAAATTGATTTTCTATCTATGTCCGGGCATAAAATAAATGGCCCTAAAGGTGTTGGCTTTTTATATGCTAGAACTGGTATAAGCTTTTTACCACAAACGTTCGGAGGCGAGCAAGAACGAAAACGTCGGGCTGGAACGGAAAATGTACCAGGCATTGTCGGTTTAGCAAAAGCAATACAGCTGTCTATGGAAGAAAGTGAAGGGAAGCAAAAGCAATTTGAAAGCTTTAAGCAAGAAATGACACGAATTTGGAATGAAGAAGAAGTTCCTTTTACTATAAATGGCAGTGAAAGTCACTCCCTACCACACGTGTTAAATGTACATTTTCCGGGAACAAATGTTGAGTCAATGTTAGTGAACTTAGACTTAGCGGGCATTTCAGTTTCCAGCGGTTCCGCATGTACGGCAGGGTCCATCGATCCTTCCCACGTATTAGTGGCAATGTTCGGTAGTGATTCAGAAAAAATAGCATCCTCCATTCGATTTAGTTTCGGTTACGGAAACGATATGGAGCAAATACAAAAAGCTGCAAGAGAAACCGCAAAAATAGTAAAAAGACTTACAACAAGAAAGTAGGTGGAAACATTGGAAGAAAGAGCAAATAGTGATATCCGAGTTGTAATAGGAATGTCAGGAGGAGTAGATTCCTCTGTAGCCGCATACCTACTTAAACAACAAGGTTATGATGTAATCGGAATTTTTATGAAAAATTGGGATGACACCGATGAGTTTGGAGTTTGTACTGCAACAGAAGATTATAATGATGTAATCCGCGTTTGTAACCAAATTGGCATTCCCTACTACGCTGTTAATTTTGAAAAACAATATTGGGATAAAGTCTTTCAATATTTCCTAGACGAATATAAAGCAGGTAGAACACCGAACCCAGATGTAATGTGTAATAAAGAAATAAAGTTCAAAGCATTTTTAGAGCATGCATTAGACCTTGGTGCGGACTATTTAGCAACAGGCCATTACGCGCAAGTAGAGTACCGTGATGGTGAATATAAAATGTTACGTGGTTTAGACGAAAACAAAGACCAAACATATTTCTTAAACCAATTAACACAAGAACAATTAAGTAAAGTTATGTTCCCAATCGGCAACATGGAAAAGAAAAGAGTGCGTGAAATTGCTCATGAAGCAGGTTTAGCTACTGCATCGAAAAAGGACAGTACAGGAATTTGCTTTATTGGAGAAAGAAACTTCAAAGAATTTTTAAGTGGCTATCTTCCAGCGCAACCTGGAAACATGTTAACGCTCGATGGTGAAGTAAAAGGGAAACATGACGGATTAATGTATTACACAATCGGTCAACGTCACGGTTTAGGAATTGGTGGTAGTGGTGACCCTTGGTTTGTAATAGGAAAAGACTTAGAAAAAAATGTCTTATATGTAGGACAAGGCTTCGATAATGAGCTGCTGTTTTCTGATCGCATTACTGCCACAAATATAAGCTGGGTTTCAGATGTTAAACCGACAGACGATATAAAATGTACGGCGAAATTCCGTTATCGTCAACAAGACAACGGTGTGACAGTAAGAAAGCTAGATGACGACAAAGTAGAAGTAATTTTTGACGAGCCAATTCGTGCGATTACTCCAGGACAAGCTGTTGTGTTTTACAATGGCGATGAGTGCCTTGGTGGAGCTACTATTGATGAAGTTTACAAAAATGGCGAAAAGCTTTGGTATGTAGGATAAATGATTGTAAGTAGAACTAAGAGTGGATAAACGTCCTTTGATTTCGAAACAGTAACGGACGCTATGAAAATAGAGGGGATGACGGGAAATTCCTAAGTGTCATCCTCTTTCTTTATGCTATAATGGAAAAAAATAATAATGAAAAATGGAATTTACATAGAGGTGCTATCATGAAGGACAATAATGCAATTGGCATTCAATACTTACAAGATGGAAAATATGAATTAGCGATTAAAGCATTTACGGAAGAAATTGAAAACAATCCGACTAATGCAGTTGCTTACGTGAACTTTGGAAATGTTTTAAATGCAGTTGGCGAAAAAGAAAAAGCGATGAATTTTTACAAAAAAGCACTACAGTTAGATGAGAAAATGGCCGCTGCTTACTATGCTTTAGGCAACAACTACTTTGAGCTTGAAGATTGGCAACATGCGAAGGAAATGTTTGAAGCAGCTATGAAAAACGGTTTACAAAACGACGGAGATACGTTGTTTATGTTGGGGATGACTTTACTAAAGTTTGATCAACCAAAATTGGCACTTCCTTATTTTCAGCGAGCGGTAGAATTAAAACCAACCGATATGGAAGCACGTTTTCAATACGGATTATGCCTTGCTCAACAAGGGCTATTAGAAGAAGCAATTGAACAACTAGAAGAGGTTGTTAAGCATGACGATCAACACGCAGATGCTTTTTATAACTTAGGAGTTGCATACGCGTATACAGAAAACAAAGAAAAATCATTAGAAATGTTAGATAAAGCAATAGAAGTGCAACATGACCATATTTTGGCGGCACATGCGAAAAAAATTATTTTAGAAAACTAGTAAGACGGAGGGATAGAACATGCACCAAAACTCCCTTGATTTGTTTCAAGAAAATGAACTTTATATGAAAGGAACACATCTCGTTACAATCTTTCATAACGAGGATAATCTGTATTCGGTTGTTAGAATAAAGGTGAGCGAGACGAATGTTCCTTATGAGGAAAAAGAAGCAATTGTAACTGGATATTTCCCAAAAATTCATGAAGATGAAACGTATACTTTTTTTGGTGCATTAAAAGATCACCCTCGTTTTGGATTACAGTTTCATGTTGAGCATTTTCGTAAAGAATTACCGCAAACAAAACAGGGGGTTATCCAATATTTATCTAGTGACATATTTACCGGCATTGGGAAAAAGACTGCAGAAAATATAGTGAATGCTATAGGTGAAAATGCAATCTCAAAAATATTGGAAAACCCTTCTATTTTAGCTGAAGTTCCTAAGTTGTCTACTGAAAAGGCGAAAGATGTGTATAAAACATTAATGGAACATCAAGGCCTAGAAAGAGTAATGATTGCCCTTTCACAGCTTGGATTTGGACCGCAACTTACAATGAAAATTTATCAAACATATAAAGATGAAACACTCCAAATTATTCAAACGAATCCATATCAATTAGTAGAGGATGTGGAAGGAATTGGTTTTAGTCGTGCGGATGAGCTAGGAAAACAAATAGGTATTACTGGCACAGATCCAAGTCGTATTAGAGCTGGTTGTATGTATACGCTTGAACAAGTTTCACTTCAAGAAGGACATTGTTTCGTAACGAAGGAACAGTTAATGAAAAGTGTTTTTTCGTTACTAAATAGTTCCAAATCAGAAAAAGTAACATTAGACGACATTTCTCGGGAAATATTGCATGCGATAGAAGAGGGGAAAATAATGGGGGAAGATGAACGTATTTATCTACCTTCGTTATATTTCTCTGAAAAAGGGTTAGTAAAAAATATTAAGCGGATATTGGAGCAAACTCAGTATGAAGAGCAATTTCCTGAATCGGAATTTTTAAAATCACTTGGTCGGTTAGAAGAAAGATTAAAAGTTCAATATGCTCCTTCGCAGAAACAAGCAATACAAAAAGCGTTATTGTCCCCAATGATGCTATTGACTGGTGGACCAGGTACCGGTAAAACAACTGTTATAAAGGGTATAGTAGAGCTATATGCTGATTTACATGGTTGCTCGCTCGACCCAAAGGATTATAATAAAGATGATCCTTTTCCGATTCTTTTAGTAGCACCAACAGGACGTGCTTCTAAACGGATGAGTGAAGCAACAGGATTACCTTCCTTAACTATTCATCGCCTTCTCGGATGGAATGGCTCCGAAGGATTTCAATTTGATGAAGAAAATCCAGTTCCCGGAAAATTATTAATCGTTGATGAAGTATCGATGGTAGATATTTGGCTTGCTCATCAGCTTTTTAAATCTTTACCGAACGATATTCAAGTTATCTTAGTTGGTGACGAAGATCAGTTACCTTCAGTTGGTCCCGGACAAGTTTTAAAAGATTTGTTAGCTTCAAAGGCAATTCCAACTGTTGCGTTAACTGACATATATCGTCAAGAAGATGGATCTTCCATTATTGACCTTGCACATGATATGAAAAACGGGATGATCCCACGAGATATCTCGACACCTAAAGTAGACCGTTCTTTTATAAAGTGTCAATCTGGACATATATTAGATGTTGTCAAGAAAGTGTGTGCCAACGCGATGAAAAAAGGATATACGGCACGTGATATTCAAGTGTTAGCACCGATGTACCGAGGTAACGCTGGAATCGATAAATTAAACGAGACTCTTCAAGAATTGTTTAATCCGAAGTCAGAGCAACGACGTGAAATAGCGTTTGGTAATGTAGTTTATCGGACAGGTGATAAAGTATTACAACTAGTTAATCAACCAGATAGTAATGTTTTTAATGGCGATATGGGAGAGATTGTTTCCATTTTTTATGCTAAAGAAAACACCGAAAAACAAGATATGGTGATCGTTTCTTTTGACGGAAACGAAGTAACGTATACGAAACAAGACTTGGGACAGATAACTCATGCATATTGTTGCTCTATTCATAAATCACAAGGAAGCGAATTTCCTATTGTCGTCCTCCCTGTTGTAAAGAGTTATTACCGAATGCTTCGTCGTAATTTACTTTACACTGCTGTGACACGTAGTAAACGATTTTTAATTCTTTGTGGAGAAGAAGAAGCGTTGCAAATTGGAGTGAATCGAACAGACGATCAACTTCGCCAAACTTCCTTAACGGAAAGACTAAAGAGTGATGCAACACATGCTCAATTAGAGGATGAAGATGATGAACTATTAAAAGAAGTGCCATTTGCAAAAGATGCATTAATTGGGATGGAAGGTATATCTCCATACGATTTCATGGAAAAATAAAAATAATTCAAAACTGACTTTGGACAAGTCAGTATTTTTAAACCTTTAACATACCGATAAAAGTCAGATCCTAAACTATTACTTAAAGTTAATCTTTTACATGGAAATGGTTTTGCAGTATTTATGATAGCAGGCTTGCAAAAGATATAAATGTTCGAAAAGAGGTGGTTCCTTTTGCGAACATTTTCTAGAACAATTGGGATGCACGCGTTTGATTCAGAAACAGCTGTAACAGTAGGTCGAGTCGTTGACTTTTGCATCGAAGAACCTGGACAAATTAAAGGACTACTAATAAGTGGAAAAGGTTTATGGAAGCGAAATAAATTTCTTCCGTTCGAACACATTTCTTCATTTGGAGATACAGGGGTTATGATATGTGGCAACAACCTCATGTCGGTACAGAAAGAAGCAAGAGGCCAAGTTTTTTTCGACCATTTCCATGGTGTTAAAGGGAAAATGTTCCTTTCTGAAGAAGGCGATAAGCTTGGTTTATTAGATGACGTATATTTTGATGAAAAGCAGGGCACAATCGTAGGGTATGAAGTAACGGACGGTTTTTTTGCAGATATAACAGAAGGTAAGAAAATAATTCATTATCCTTCAGACCTCATAATTGGAAAAGATGCCGTCGTTGTTACCGTAACATCATAAACACGAGAGGTGTCTAATAAAGTGGAACTTGTTTGTCCTAATTGTAAAAGTAAAGACGTCGGCAAAATTGGTGTGAATCAATATTATTGTTGGGGCTGTTTTATTGAGCTTTCTGTTTCAAAAGGAATTGTGCATACTCATCAAGTGGAAGAAGATGGTACGCTAAGTTCACTGGATGATTTGTTTCATGAGGACGATCGCCGTATCAGTATGTAAAATTAAAAGGAGTGAGTCGCATGAACAGAGCTATGACTTCATTGTTACTAATTGGGTTAGGTGCAGCTGCAACTCAACTTGGGAAAAATGAGCAAGTTAAAGGATTTGTTGGAGATATGACTTCAACTCGTAATATGAAAAGAATGAGGAAGCAAATGAAACGTGTGTTTTCTTAATATATGAGAAGCCGTCCTAATTGGACGGCTTTTTCTTTTTTTGGTAAAAGCACGATTATCCTATTTTACGGACTGTAGTTTTGTTCCTCTGTTTGGGAAGAATAAAAGTGGTAATCTCCCTTCAACTCCTTAAACACTATAAAAATAATGTAAGCATACCGTACATAGTTTTATTTTTACACGAATAAGATTTCATAACAACCTTTGGAAAGGGGCTATCTGAATGGAATACGAGTTACGTTGTAAAGAAAGTGCGTACCCTTGTGAAGTGACAATTGATGAGGATAATTGGCGTTTTACAGTTCGTAAAGCTGATACTAGTGGAGAATACTTTAATTCTCCGGAAGAGTTAATTAGCTGGGTAGAATCCAATTGGAGTACGAAAGATTTTCATGACGAAGAGCAATTTTTAAAAATGCTTCAAGAAATAAAAAGCTATTACGCAAGATGAACGGTTTTCTATTAATATAAGACATTTGGAATAAGATGTGTTGGAGGGAGATTACGGTGGTAAAAACAAGGGAAGATTTACTTGCAAGTGACACGAAAAATGTTTGGCATTCTATGAAGCCATTCCAACCAAATAGCACAGTGGTAATGAAGGAAGCGTCTGGTGCATGGGTAACAGATATTGATGGAAAAAGATATTTAGATGCAATGTCAGGCTTATGGTGCGTGAATGCGGGGTACGGCAGAACAGAGTTAGCAGAAGCAGCATACAGTCAATTAAAGGAGTTAGCCTATTATCCTTTAACGCAGAGTCACATCCCCGCGATTAAGTTAGCAGAAAAATTAAATGAATGGTTAGGGAATGAATACGTATTTTTCTTCAGTAATAGTGGTTCTGAGGCAAATGAGACGGCGTTTAAAATCGCTAGACAATATCATTTGCAAAAGGGAGAGAATAATCGATATAAAATTGTATCACGATATCGCTCCTATCACGGAAACACTCTCGGTGCGATGGCAGCCACTGGCCAAGCGCAAAGGAAATATAAATACGAACCGTTAGCAACGGGTTTTCTTCATGTCCCACCTCCAGATACATATCGAGTGGAGGAAGGAAATGGGGAGCTCTTAAAGTCTGTGCAAGCAATTGACGATGCAATGACTTGGGAGCTTAGTGAAACGATTGCAGCAATGATAATGGAACCAATCATAACGGGTGGGGGTATTTTAACTCCTCCAGAAAATTATTTACAACAAGTAAAAAGAACGTGTGAAAAGCACGGTGCACTATTAATTGTAGATGAAGTAATTTGTGGCTTTGGTCGAACAGGGAAGCCGTTCGGATATATGAACTATGGTGTAAGGCCAGATATAATTACAATGGCAAAAGGAATTACGAGTGGTTATATGCCGCTTGCTGCTACAGCTGTTAAAAAGGAAATTTATGAAGCGTTTAAAGGTTCGGAGGAATATGACTATTTTCGTCACGTTAATACGTTTGGTGGAAGTCCAGCCTCTTGCGCCGTTGCATTAAAAAATTTAGAGATTTTCGAACGAGAAAATTTAGTTGAACGTTCCGCACAAAAAGGGAAACAACTATTATCGGAGCTAAAGCAACGTCTAAGCGATCATCCTTTTGTTGGAGATATTAGAGGAAAAGGATTGCTCATTGGTATTGAGCTAGTTTCCGATAAACAAACAAAAACGCCGTTAGATGTTGAAAGAGTCAATAAAGTTGTAACTCGCTGCAAAGAAAAGGGAGTGTTAATCGGAAAAAATGGTGCCACTGTAGCAGGTTACAATAACGTAATTGCCCTAGCACCACCTCTAAACTTAACGGATGACGATTTGACCAAAATTATTGAAACAGTTTCAGCTAGTTTTGTGAATTTATAGGTAGAATAGGCTGAGACAAAACTAAAATAATCATGATGAAAAACGAACAATCGCCAAACTAGCGAAGTATATTTCCGGAGCGGGTTATTTCCGCTCTACTTTTTTTGTTCGTTTTTTACTTTGATAAAAAATAGTTATGTCCCAACCTTCTATTTTTAAGCCTTTAATTCTTCTTTCCCCTCGTTCTGTATAAATTTAGCAATCCGATTAACAATAAGAACAGGGGGGAGTTATCTTTGACTAAACAATGGAAATGGATATATCGACTAGCTATCACGTTACTCGTTTTTATTATCCTATTTGTTTTAATGAAACTTAGCCCACTATGGCAACCAATCTTAAAAGTTATAGTTGCAGTTTTTATTCCGTTTATCATCAGTGCTTTTATTGCTTATTTACTACATCCGTTTGTTGAAAGAACCCACGACGCAGGGTTACCCCGTCCATACGCTATATTAATTATCTATTTTTTATTTTTTGGCGGAATAGGACTCGCAATATATAAAGGCACACCTTTAATTATTTCTCAGCTTAAGGAACTTGCCGATAATTTCCCTGAAGTTGCAAATACATACCGTGGATGGATAGAAAGGATACATTCTAGTACTTCACGATGGCCAGATGGTATTCACGAGCGGATTGAACTTCTAGTTACCGATTTTGAGGCAATAATTGCTGATTATACGGCGAAAATTATTAATGGCATAAAAGGATTACTAAATTCTATATTCGTAATAATAGTGATACCTTTTGTAGTTTTTTATTTATTAAAGGATTATGACTTAGTAAAGCGAACCGCATGGTATCTCACTCCAAGGAAATGGAGAAAAGGTGGCATTGCCTTTTTAAAAGATGTTGATATATCACTCGGAAATTATATACGTGGTCAATTATTAGTTTGTTTAGTAATTGGGCTTTTGGCAACTATAAGCTTATGGCTAGCAGGAATGGAATATCCATTAGTACTAGGTATTATTATAGGGGTTACAAATATCATCCCGTATTTCGGACCGTTTATTGGTGCCTTACCTGCAGTTATTATTGCGGCAACGATATCAGTAAAGATGGTAATCATTGTTGCAATAATAATTTTTGCATTACAATTTACAGAAGGAAACATTTTATCGCCGTTAATAGTAGGAAAAAGCTTACACATACATCCTGTTATTATTATTTTCGCATTATTACTAGGCGGAGAAATTGGTGGTATTATAGGCTTAATTGTAGCCGTCCCTATATTTGCTGTTTTAAAGGTAACTATTATGCATATTAGTAAGCATTTCATCTAAATTGGCAAGGATACCCCCACTTCAATCGTGTGAAGGGCCGTGTGAAGGGCGTAGTCCAACGATAAGTGGGGTGGAATTGCCGTCAGATACGGTATGGTACAGTAAATCGTAAGGTTTTGTACCATAATAAGTATCTGAAACATCAGCCTTGCCCTCCTTTCTCTTTTTTCGTTATGTACCTTCCACTAAAGTTTTTAGTATAATTTAGTTAGTGAAAGGTGGTGAAAATAATGTCTACCATTACTGCAAAAATACAAATCTATGTTTCTGATAGTCAAGCTGATAGTCTAAAAATAACAACTAATGCTTATCGTAAGGCTTGTAACTGGTTATCGAAACACATATTCGAAACGAAAAATCTAAATCAAGTAAAACTTAACGACTTATATTATTTTGATTTACGAAATCAATTTGGACTAAAAAGCCAAATGGCTCAATCTGTGATGAAAACTGTAATCGCCCGCTACAAGACAGCAAAATCGAATGGACATGAATGGTCTTTGATTGGATTTAAACTTCCAGAATATGACCTTGTGTGGAATCGTGATTACTCACTAACCCAAAATCAATTTAGTGTGAATACACTGGATGGTCGTTTAAAGCTAAATTATGAGCGAAAGGCTATGAAGAAATACTTCAATGGCACTTGGAAATTCGGTACTGCTAAATTAGTTAATAAGTACAAGAAGTGGTTCTTACATATTCCGATGACTAAAGAGTATCAAAAGCTAGATTATGTAAATGTAAACAATATCGTTGGTGTTGATTTAGGTATTAACTTTCTTGCGACTACTTATGATAGTCAAGGTAAAACCACTTTTTACAACGGAAATGTTGTTAAGCATAAGCGTGGTGTATTTAAAGCTACCCGCAAACAGTTACAAATGCGACAGACACCATCTGCTCGTAAGAAACTAAAACAAATCGGTTCAAGAGAAAACCGTTATGTAACGGATGTAAACCATCGAATTACAAAGGCACTCGTTGATCTATACCCTAGAGGTACGATGTTTGTTTTAGAAGACTTAACAGGTGTTCGTTCTGCAACAGAAAAAGTGCGTGTGAAAAACCGCTATGTTTTTGTATCTTGGGCATTCTATCAGTTCCGTCAAATGCTTAAATACAAGGCGGAATTAAATGGTCAAACAGTAATAGCAGTAGACCCCAAATATTCTTCTCAAACTTGCCCTAAATGTGGACACATTGAAAAAGCAAATCGCAATAAAAAGTTACACACTTTTTCATGTAAAAATTGCCAATATCAATCAAATGATGACCGTATTGGTGCAATGAATCTACACCGAAAAGGAATTGAACATATTGGTGTAGTTACCACAGGAGTATAACTCTTGCGGTAGGGGCGAAGTCAACCGTCCTTATGTTCCGCCACGCTAAGGTAGGAGAGCATAGCTCGTTCGCACTACTGGGTAGGAATAAGCGTAGTTGTTCTCTGCAAGGGCAGAAACACTGTCAAACTCTTACAGACGCAAGCCCCCACTTCAAACAGCCCGCAAGGTCGTTAAGTGGTGGGTTGTTGACTGAACATTGACAAAGGGATGTTCGTTAAAATATAATCAAGTCAAAAGCTTACATAAGATGAAACACTATGAAAGATCGAGTACGTTACAGCCCATCTTAAAAGAGAAGAATTCCTAGGCTGAAAGAATTCTAAGATGAAGAGTAACCGAACGCTAATCTGGAGTGCAGCGTAAAACCTGCCGGCGTGCGCCGTTAATGCATCTGAGAGATGGTAGAAAATGATTCTATCATAATCAGGGTGGTACCGCGAGAGATACTCTCGTCCCTGTTTTGGGGACGGGAGTTTTTTGTTTGTAAAAAAGATTTTGCCGAATGCTTTATGCGAGTTCCATTCTGTAAAGCTAATATTTCTAGGAGGTTAAGGAAAATGAAAAAATTAACTTCAGCTCAAGTTAGACAAATGTATTTAGACTTTTTCCAAGAAAAAGGACATGCTGTAGAACCGAGTGCTTCATTAGTACCTCACGAAGACCCGTCCTTACTTTGGATTAATAGTGGTGTAGCAACATTGAAAAAATATTTTGACGGACGTGTTATTCCACAAAACCCACGTATTTGTAATGCACAAAAGTCCATTCGTACGAACGATATTGAAAACGTCGGGAAAACTGCACGTCATCATACATTTTTCGAAATGCTAGGAAACTTCTCCATCGGCGATTATTTCAAAGAGGAAGCAATTGAGTGGGCTTGGGAGTTCTTAACGAGTGATAAATGGATTGGGTTTGACCAAGAAAAATTATCTGTTACCATTCATCCAGAAGACGATGAAGCTTATCGTTATTGGCACGAAAAAATCGGTGTTCCAGCTGAGCGTATTATTCGACTAGAAGGGAACTTCTGGGATATCGGAGAAGGACCAAGCGGACCGAATACAGAAATTTTTTATGACCGTGGCGAAGCATATGGAAATGACCTTAATGATCCAGAGCTTTATCCAGGTGGGGAAAATGAAAGATATTTAGAAGTATGGAACTTAGTATTTTCTGAATTCAATCATAACCCTGATGGTACATATACACCATTACCAAAGAAAAACATTGATACAGGTATGGGATTAGAGCGTATGGTATCTGTTATTCAAGACGTACCAACAAACTTTGACACAGACTTATTTATCCCAATTATTAATGCAACAGAGCAAATTTCTGGACAAAAATATCGTCAGGAAGCAGAATTAGATGTTGCTTTTAAAGTAGTTGCTGACCACGTACGGACAGTAACGTTTGCCGTTGGTGATGGGGCGTTACCTTCCAATGAAGGACGCGGATACGTTTTACGTCGACTTTTAAGAAGAGCTGTTAGATATGCAAAAAAATTAAATATTAATCGTCCTTTCATGTTTGAACTTGTACCTGTCGTTGCAGAAATTATGGAAAGCTTCTATCCGGAAGTAAAGGGAAAACAAGAGTTTATCCAACGAGTGATTCGTACGGAGGAAGAGCGTTTTCATGAAACATTAAATGATGGGCTTGCAATTCTTTCAACTATTTTACAAAAGGCAAAAGAAGAAGGAAAAGATGTTATTTCCGGAGTGGATGCATTCCGTCTTTATGACACTTACGGATTCCCAATTGAGCTAACAGAGGAATTTGCTGAAGAAAATGGAATGACTGTTGATCACGAAGGGTTCGAAAAAGAAATGGAGCTTCAGCGTGAACGTGCACGTGCAGCTCGTCAAGATGTTGATTCTATGCAAGTGCAAGGTGGAGCATTAGGTGAGATTAAAGAAGAGAGTAGTTTTGTTGGCTATGATACGTTAGCGAATGAGACAGTATTGTCTGTAATAGTGAAAAATGGCGAAGTAATGGAAGCAGCAACTGAGGGCGAAGAAGTACAATTTATACTTAAAGAGACTCCGTTCTACGCTGAAAGTGGAGGACAGATTGCTGATACAGGACTGATCATTAGCGACACCGGTAAAGCAAAAGTGAAGGACGTTAAAAAAGCTCCTAATGGTCAAAACTTACACACAGTAGTAGTTTTAGATGGAACTATCAAGAGTGGTGTTACTGTTTCTACAGAGGTAGACCGTGGAAACCGTGAACAAATCATTAAAAACCATACGGCAACTCACCTTTTACACCAAGCGTTAAAAGATGTGCTTGGTGGTCACGTTAACCAAGCAGGTTCACTAGTAACTTCTGATCGTTTACGTTTCGACTTTTCACACTTCGGCCAAGTAACACAAGAGGAAATAGAAAAGATTGAATCACTCGTAAACGAGAAAATTTGGGCAAATATCGATGTGAACATTGATTATAAATCTCTTAAAGAAGCGAAAGAAATGGGAGCTATGGCTTTATTCGGTGAAAAATACGGCGATGTTGTACGTGTTGTACAAGTTGGAGAATACAGTTTAGAGCTCTGTGGTGGTTGTCATGTTCCAAACACATCCGTAATCGGACTATTTAAAATCGTATCTGAATCTGGAATTGGTGCTGGAACGCGTAGAATGGAAGCTGTAACAGGTGAAGCTGCATACCGTTTATTAAATGACCAAGTTCAATTATTAAAAGACGTGTCTGCAAAGTTAAAAACGAAGCCGCAAGATGCTCCAAGTCGTATTGACGCTTTAATGCTAGAAATTAAAGAACTACAAAGAGAAAAAGAATCTCTATCAACGAAACTAAGCAATATTGAAGCGCAAAATGTGCTCAATAATGTTAAAGAAGTTAATGGGGTTTCTATGCTCGCTGCAAAAGTTCCTGCTACTGATATGAACAACTTACGTTCCATGGTTGATGAATTAAAAGTCAAGATTGGTTCTGCAGTAATTGTTTTAGCTAGCGTTCAAGGTGACAAAGTGAATATTACGGCAGGTGTGACGAAAGACC
Organism: Sutcliffiella cohnii; assembly: GCF_002250055.1. Lineage (NCBI taxonomy): Bacteria > Bacillati > Bacillota > Bacilli > Caryophanales > Bacillaceae > Sutcliffiella > Sutcliffiella cohnii. The sequence goes on along the minus strand of NZ_CP018866.1, from coordinate 3,179,210 downwards.
TGATTGAAAAAGGACACCACGCTGGAAAGCTAGTGAAAGAAGTTGCTACTCGCTGTGGTGGTGGCGGTGGTGGCCGTCCAGATATGGCTCAAGCAGGCGGAAAAGATGCAAGTAAAGTGGACGAAGCATTACAATATGTCGAAGAATGGGTAAAATCCGTTTAACATTGATGGTAAATGGTGTACAATAGAGGTAACTATTGACAAGCCAGATTTCAAAAGAAATCTTAAAGTGAGGTGCATGACATGAGCTCCTTTGATAAAACGATGAAATTTAATTTTCAGGATGACTCAATGGAAACAAATGTGGAAGAAGTATTATTCACTGTTTATGAAGCATTACAAGAAAAAGGGTATAATCCGATTAACCAAATTGTCGGATATCTTTTATCTGGTGACCCTGCATATATCCCAAGACATAAAGATGCAAGATCATTAATTCGCAAATTAGAACGTGATGAATTAATTGAGGAACTAGTTAAGTCCTATTTAGAACATCATCGTAAGGAGTAATACATGCGCATATTAGGATTAGATGTTGGTTCCAAAACGGTAGGAGTTGCCATTAGTGATGAATTAGGATGGACTGCACAAGGTTTGGAAACGATAAAGATTGATGAGGCAACCAATAATTTAGGATTTAAACGCCTAAAGCAAATTATTGCACAATATGGTGTAGAACTCGTCGTTGTTGGTTTACCGAAAAATATGAACGGTACAATTGGCCCTCGTGGGGAGGCAAGCCAGCAATATGCAGATAAATTAACTGCTAAAACTGGTCTCCCTGTCGTACTATGGGACGAGCGTTTAACAACGATGGCCGCTGAAAAGATGTTAATTTCCGCAGATGTTAGTAGACAAAAACGAAAGAAAGTAATTGATAAGTTAGCTGCTGTCATGATCTTACAAGGTTATTTAGACAGCAAAACATCAATATGAGGTGAATGAAATGGAACATGGTCAAAATCAAATTACAGTAGTAGATGAACAAGGAAACGAACAACTTTGTGAGATCTTATTTACGTTTGAATCGGAAGAATTCGGCAAATCATATGTATTGTATTACCCTGTTGGAGCAGAAGAAGATGATGCTGATGATATAGAAATCCACGCATCAAGCTTCATTCCTGGAGAAGGGGACGAAGGTGGAAACCTAGACCCAATCGAAACAGATGAAGAGTGGGACATGATTGAAGAAATGTTAAACACGTTTTTAGAAGAAGACGAAGGCGGAGAATAAACGGAAAAAGCACCGAATATGGTGCTTTTTTTTGTTATGATACATTATCCAAATAGAGAGTGAAGTTATCGTAATTAAACAGTAATTTTCCACCCACAATTAAAAATACCTGTCCAAGATGAATTATCACATTTTACAATTAGCAGAAACCAATATACTCCTATTCGCCACACACTCTTCAAAATTTCAATCAATTACCAATTCTATTCAACATACTCCACTGCAATAAAGAAAAAGATAATGATATATTTGTCGAAGTTTTTTGTCAAAAAATAGAGAGACTTGTTGTATAATATATATTTGAGCGAGAGGAGGGGTTTTTTTGGCAGAACAGAGAAAAGAGAAAGAAACTGATATAAAAGAAAAACTGTTAGAAAAGCATCATGAAGCGAAATTAGTTCGTCGCATCGTGTTTATCGTCTTTATAATACTTATGCTAAGTTTAACTGCGATAGTTGCTGGTGGGTATAGTTTTGTTAAAAATTCTTTACAACCAGTAGATGAAAATGCAGAAGAAACGACAGTTGTCGAAATTCCGATAGGTTCTTCCGTAACGGCAATTGGAAATATATTAGAAGAAAATGGAATAGTTCACAATGCGAAAATATTCCGCTACTATGTTAAATTCAAAAATGAATCAGGCTTTCAGGCTGGTGAGTATGCACTAAGCCCTGCCATGACATTAGACGATATTATGGAAGAATTGAAACAAGGGAAAATAATGCAAGAAGTAGTGTTCCAAGTAACGATTCCAGAAGGTCGTCAATTAACCGAAATTGCAACTATTCTTTCGAATCGAGCAAACGTTAACGAAGAAGAATTTTTAGAAACAGTAAATGATCCTGCGTTTGTTGAAAAGATGATGGCACGCTTTCCTGTGTTATTAACAGAGGAGATATTAACAGAAGATGTTATGTACCCGTTAGAAGGATACCTATTCCCTGCAACATATCCTTTCTATGAGGAAAATCCGTCAATAGAAACAATTGTCGAAACAATGTTGATAAAAACGCAAGAAGTCATCATACAGTATTCTGCAGAGATGGAAGAAAAAGAAATGACTATTCATGAAGTATTAACGATGGCAAGTTTAATTGAAGAAGAAGCAACCGCTCAAACCGACCGTGAAAATATTTCTAGTGTTTTTTATAATCGACTTGAAACAGGCATGCCTTTACAAACAGACCCAACTATCGCTTATGCTTTAGGGGAGCATTTAGACCGAACGTTATTCGTTCATTTAGAGGTAGAATCACCTTACAACACGTATAAATACCCAGGTTTAACACCCGGACCAATTGCAAATGCAGGTGAAACTTCTATTATTGCAGCATTACGCCCTGCAGAAACAGATTATTTTTACTTTTTAGCAACACCAGATGGAAAAGTGTTGTTTAACCGAACATTAGAAGAACATAATCGGGATCGTGCAACTCATATAACAGGTTCTGGTGAATAATGGATAATGGAGGGGGTGTGAATTGTATTCGCATTCCCTCTCTTTTTATGATAAAATATATCAAGTTGTCGTATGGACAGAAATACACTATTATTTATTATGCGTTAGTCTACTATAAATTTACATCTTAAAAAGTGTTAACAATAAGTTTTACAAGAAAAAATGAGGCATTATTAGTACCACTATAGATGGTTAAATCGCCTAACAACAGAGTTCTCCTTATAAGAGTAGAACTCTCTTTTCTATGATAAAAATTGGGAAAGGAGCCGGAACGTGGATATACAAAAACAAGAAGTTGTTTCGTACTTACAATCCCTTATTGCTCCTCGGAATGAATTAATTACGAAAATGGAACATTTAGCAGAAGAAAAAACGGTACCAATAATGGATATTGTCGGAATGGAAACATTACTTCAACTGTTAAGGCTTCACCAACCAAAAAAAATCCTTGAAATAGGAACGGCGATTGGATATTCAGCGATAAGAATGGCAGAAGCGATTCCAGATGTAACAATTGTTACTGTGGAGAGGGATGAAGAACGTTATAATTTAGCCGTTCAATTTGTGAAGGAAGCAACCTTGCAAGACCGAATCCATTTAGTATTAGGAGATGCATTAGAGGAGCACTCTGATGTAACGAACGCTGCACCTTATGATTTTCTTTTTGTTGATGCAGCAAAAGGACAATATGAACGATTTTTCAAAATGTATGAAAAGCTTTTAAAACCTGACGGCGTCATCATTACAGACAATGTCCTCTATAAAGGTTTAGTTGCTACAGATTATAGCAACCTTCAGCCACGTAGAAAAAAAAGTTTAGTAAAAAAAATTGACCATTTTAATCAGTGGTTAATGAATCATCCAGATTATATTACGACTATTTTACCAGTTGGTGATGGTATTGCTATTAGTAAAAGAAGAGGTGAAATGAAATGAAAAAACCTGAATTATTAGTAACACCAATAGATGTTGCACATATGAAAGAATTAATTGATGCAGGCGCAGACGCTTTTATCATTGGAGAAGAGCGTTATGGGCTACGTCTTGCCGGGGAATTTAACCGTGATGAAATAAAAGAAGCAATAGAACTAGCACATGCGAACGGAAAAAAAGTGTATGTTGCAATGAATGCTCTTTTCCATAACGAAAAAGTGGACGAGCTCGGAGAATATTTAACATTTTTAGCTAGTGTAAACGCCGATGCAGTTATGTTCGGAGACCCAGCTGTATTAATGGCAGCAAAAGAATCTACACCAAACTTAACGTTACATTGGAGTACGGAAACTACTGGTACAAACTACTACACATGTAACTATTGGGGTCGTAAAGGTGCGAAACGTGCGGTGCTAGCTCGTGAAATCAATATGGAGAGTATCGTAGAAACGAAAGAAAATGCAGAAGTTGAAATTGAAGTACAAGTTCATGGAATGGTTTGCATGTTCCAATCTAAACGTTCCTTATTAGGAAACTACTTTGAATATCAAGGAAAAGCGATGGAAATAGAAAATCGTAAGCTTGGTAAAAACATGATACTTCATGATAAAGAGCGTGGAAATAAATATCCAATCTTTGAAGATGAAAATGGAACACATATTATGAGTCCTAATGATATGTGTATTATTGATGAGTTGGAAGAAATGATTGACGCTGGGGTTGACAGCTTTAAAATAGATGGTATTTTACAAACACGTGAATACATTGTCGATGTTACGAGAAGCTATCGCCAAGCCATTGATTTATGTGTTGATGATCGTGATCAATATGAAGATGTAAAAGAAGATTTATTACAACAAATAGAAGAAAAGCAACAGCCACACCGCCCGTTAGATACAGGATTCTTCTTTAAAGAAACAGTTTACTAAAAACAAGGGAGGGTTACAGAAATGACAACGATTATTAATGATAAAATATCAAAAATAGTTGACGGAAAACGTGTAATTGTGAAAAAACCTGAGTTACTAGCACCAGCTGGTAATTTAGAAAAATTAAAAATCGCCGTTCGTTACGGTGCTGATGCAGTTTTCATTGGTGGACAAGAATATGGCCTCCGTTCAAATGCTGATAACTTCACATTTGAAGAAATGGCAGAAGGTGTTCAATTTGCTAGTAAATATGGTGCAAAAATATATGTAACAACTAATATTTTTGCCCATAATGAAAACATTGATGGTTTAGAAGATTATTTACGTGGTATTGAAAAAGCAGGAGTACACGGAATTATTGTAGCCGACCCACTAATTATTGAAACATGTCGTCGTGTTGCACCGAGTATTGAAGTTCATTTAAGTACACAACAATCCCTCTCAAACTGGAAAGCGGTTCAGTTCTGGAAAGAAGAAGGATTAGAGCGTGTCGTACTAGCACGTGAAACAAGTGCAGAAGAAATTCGTGAAATGAAAGAAAAAGTAGACATTGAAATTGAGACTTTTATTCACGGTGCAATGTGTATTGCATACTCAGGACGTTGTGTACTAAGTAATCATATGACTGCTCGTGACTCTAACCGTGGTGGTTGCTGTCAATCATGTCGTTGGGATTATGATCTTTATACAATTGATAACGGTACTGAAAATCCATTATATACCGAAGAGGATGCACCTTTTGCGATGAGTCCGAAAGATTTAAAACTTATCGAGTCTATTCCGAAAATGATTGAACTAGGCATTGATAGTTTAAAAATTGAAGGTAGAATGAAATCGATTCATTATATCGCCACAGTTGTAAGTGTTTATCGAAAAGTAATTGATGCATATTGTGCCGACCCAGAAAATTTTGTCATTCAACAAGAATGGCTAAAAGAGCTTGATAAATGTGCGAATCGTGACACTGCGACAGCATTTTTTGAAGGAGTTCCTGGGTATAAAGAGCAAATGTTTGGTAATCATAGCAAAAAGACGACGTTTGATTTTGTCGGTTTAGTGCTTGATTATGATCAAGAAACGAAAATGGTTACGTTACAACAACGTAATTACTTTAAACCTGGTGATGAAGTAGAATTTTTTGGACCGGAAATTGAAAACTTCACACAAAAAGTAGAAAAAATTTGGGATGAGGACGGTAATGAGTTAGATGCAGCTCGTCACCCGCTTCAAATCGTGAAATTTAAAGTGGAACAGCCAATATACCCATACAACATGATGCGAAAGGAGCAATAACTGCTAATGGGTAAAAAACCAATTGTTATTGGTGTAGCCGGTGGGTCTGGCTCGGGGAAAACAAGTGTTACAAAATCAATTTATGAACATTTCCAAAACCAATCTATATTAATTATTGAACAAGATTATTATTACAAAGATCAATCAGAATTACCTTTTGAAGAACGGTTAAAAACAAACTATGACCATCCACTTGCTTTTGACAATGATTTATTAATCGAGCATATAAAACAATTACTAGAGCATAAAACTGTTAATAAACCAGTTTATGATTATACGTTACACACTCGTTCAAATAAAGTAATTGAAGTGGATCCGAAAGAAGTTATCATTTTAGAAGGAATTCTCGTATTAGAGGACGAAAGATTAAGAAACTTAATGGATATTAAGTTATTTGTTGATACCGACGCAGATATTCGTATTATCCGTCGCCTTTTACGAGATATTAAAGAACGTGGTCGTACTATCGACTCGGTCATTGATCAATATGTGAATGTGGTACGTCCAATGCATAATCAATTTATTGAACCTACGAAACGTTATGCAGATATTATCCTTCCTGAAGGTGGACAAAATCATGTAGCAATTGATTTAATGGTAACAAAAATTCAAACAATTCTTGAACAAAAGGCGATTATGTAATAATATATGGGAAGTTAGAGATTTTTCCAATAGTGGAAATGAATGTTTGATGTATTCCATTTTATGGGTACATCTTTTTCCACATATACATAGAAGACCCACTTTTTTGAATATGGAAGATACAACAACCTCTTACCAAAAAGGGAAAGTGAATACTAGAAGGAGTGAATATAAATGGCACAAGAAAAAATTTATCCAATGACATTAGCGGGGAAAGAAAAATTAGAAAAAGAATTAGAGGAATTAAAGACGGTACGCCGTAAAGAAGTAGTAGAGCGTATTAAAATAGCACGTAGCTTCGGTGACCTTTCCGAGAACTCTGAGTACGATTCTGCAAAAGAAGAGCAAGCGTTTGTGGAAGGACGTATCACTTTATTAGAGCAAATGGTTCGTAACGCAAAGATTATTCAAGAAGATGCAAATAGCGATGTTGTAACTCTAGGTAAAACGGTTGTATTTAAAGAGCTTCCAGATGAAGAGGAAGAATCATATACGATTGTTGGTAGTGCAGAAGCTGATCCTTTTGAAGGTAAAATTTCAAATGAATCTCCAATGGGCAGTTCTTTAATGGGTAAAAAAGTTGGCGATGAAGTGACGATTCAAACTCCAGGTGGAGAAATGAACGTTAAAATCGTTAACATAAAATAATATAAGATTAAAAAAGAAACACCTCGTCCAAAATGAAGATGAGGTGTTTTTTATGCATCAAAAGATGAAAGGCCGAATCCAAACTTTAAGTGTTTTCTTAATTATATTATTTGTAATCCTTACTGGTAGATTAATGCAAATTCAACTGATAAGTACAGAATCTTTTTCAACGAAACGAATTAATTTAATAGAAAAAAGCGTAGAACAGCGTACGCAAAGTTTAGTTGTCGAGGAAGGTAGAGGTCATTTCGTAGACCGACATGGAAAAGCTCTTACCCACGATTTTTATCCAACAGTAATATTGTTCCCCTTCTTAAAAAAATTAGATTGGCCGAAGGAAGAACTTGCGTCTATTTTACATGTTCCATCATATACATTAGAGCGGGTAGTGGAGAGTATTACTACTCCAGTATTGCTAGAGCGAAACGGTCAGGCAATTCAATTAACAGAAAAGCAGATGCAAGAGATAACAGACTTACAGTTTCCAGGAATCATTTCGATGGTTCGTTCATTTCGAATTGATGATAAAAAAGCGGAACATTTAATTGGCTTAACAAGTGAAAACGAACGAGAATTTATGAATCGGTACGAAGATAAAATAAAAGTGGATTATTTTTCCAAAAAAACTCCTATTGGTGTCACCGGATTAGAGTTAGCCTTTGATGAATTTTTATTACCAGAAGGTTCAACAAAACTGTTGTACCACGTTGATCGAAACGGTGGTCCTCTTTTTGGATTAGATGTGAGGTATAGTGCACCAGCTAATCCGTATTACCCATTAACAATTCAAACGTCTATTGATCGAGAAGTGCAACAAATTGCCGAAGAGATAGTAGAAAAGGCAGGGATAAAAAAAGGTGGAATCGTACTGTTAGATATCGATACAAATGAAGTTCTTGCAATGGTTTCAAAGCCGGATATTAATTGGAATGACCCGTTCGGAGACAATGGGACAAAAAACTATATGTTGGAACGTCAATTCCCTGGCTCTGTATTCAAAACAGTCATTGCCGCAGCCGCTATTGAAAAAAATTTAGTGAAGGCTAATCGTCCATTTGACTGTAATTTAAATTTATACGGTGAAAGAGGAGAGCGGCAGGGCGCGTTATCCTTTGAAGAGAGTTTTGCGCAAAGCTGTAATTATACTTTTGCATCATTAGGTTATGAATTAGAACAGAAAATGCCTGGTATTATCGAAACATATGCTAGTAGACTTGGTCTAATTGAGCCAAGCGGCTGGAAAGGTAATGTCTTTCATTTAAGGGACTTTAAACAAATTCCACAAGAGGAAACAGGAATTATATGGGGTGATGGTCAGCGCAGCCAAAAAGAAATCGCGCAAACTTCAATAGGACAGAAGGAAGTGCGCGTAACACCGTTAGCGATTGCTAATATGATGGCCACAATTGCTAGAGGAGGAAAAGCAATGGAGGTAAAGGTAGTGAAGGGAATTCATTACCGTACCGGTTCGCCACTTTATGAATTTCCATCCCATTCTTTAAAGGTGGAAGGAGTCTCTAAATATACAACTATTAAATTGCAACATTTATTGAGAGAAGTTGTTCAAAACGAAAAAGGAACTGGTCATAGTTTTCATAAGTTACCATACGCTGTAGCTGGAAAAAGTGGAACAGCGGAAACCGGTCTACGAAATAGTAACGGAGTTCCTTTAGTTAACCGGTGGTTTGCAGGTTACTTTCCGTTTGAGAAACCTAAATATGCACTAGTTGTAGTAGATTTAGAAACGGAGAACAGTAGGAAGGCGATGGCAAATGCTTTTTATCAAATGGTAGAAAATATTTTTGAAAAGGATAAGCACAATGAAACTTTAAAAGAGGGGAGAGCCCTGTTACAATAATAAAAAAAGATAAAGAAAAACGGAGGAGAAACTATTGTCTTACGTAAGCGGACCAAGATATAGTCGTACAGCTAGAAAAAAGAAATCTAATAAAATTTATAATATTTTAATTGCGATTGTGTTTTTATTAATCATTTTCTTTTCCGTAAAACTTTTTTTCGGAAGTAGTTCAACTGCACCAGCAACAACGAACAACGATGAGAACCCTGTTGTAGGAGATTCACAAGAGAATAAGGAGCCTGAAGAAGAGGAAACAGGTGTAACGGAAGAAGAGCCTGAAGAACAAGCGAACGAATCAGAAGAGCCACCAGCTACTGAGGAAAGTAATGAAGAAGAAGAACCAGTTACAATGGAAGAGGAAGTATCGGATGATGAAACTATTATTCGAACGTTAACTGGTAATTGGGCACCAGTTGGTACTAACCAGCAAGAGCCACATGCTTCGGTTTATGATCCAAATCATGTAGATTGGTCGGAGAAAATTCTTGCGATTAATCGTGCATTAGGTGTACAGGAAAATGATTATACGTTATGGTTTTTAGGAAACGGTGGAAATGAGCATGCTGCAATTGCTCGAGTAACGGTGAAAGCTTCTAATGAGCATTACAGAGTGTATTTACAATGGGTCACAAATGAAGGTTGGAAGCCTGTTAAGCTAGAGCAAACGGTTGATAAGGATATGTAAGATACGAAAAAAAGTGCATCCGGATAAATGGGTGCACTTTTTTGTATGTCTAACCATCCTTAAAGTAGGATTGCAGATATAAGCTTGTTCGTTTCACTTCGCTACAGACGCTTGCTTGGTCGACCGTACCGCTTTCGTCTGTCGCACGGTCGACACTAGCACGTCCTGTGCGTCCCCGCGGGGAGATGTCTAGCTTCGGCGGCTAGGTCAAGCTCAAACTTCCCTTTTCCTCCGATTGCCAAAATACTAAATGTTTTTCTTTAATTTAAAATGAACGACTGCGCTATAAAATGTTTTGCCTTCTTCTGTTACATGCATTTGGTGTGAGACAGAATGTACAGCTAAAAGTATCGCTCGGTTATGTTCAATTTGTTCGTCGATTTTTTTTTGTAATTCTTTTATATTTGCAGCTTCAAAAAATTCAATTTTATCCTCTAACAGTTGAAAATCTAAATTCATTATTAGTCCCTCCAAAAACAAATCCTATTAGCCTATCCTACCAAATAATCTATAAGAAGAAAACAATGGAATCAAGTACATTTTTATTGATGAAATGGTGTATGTATGGTAGATTAAGAACAGTTATTATTTTAATTCATACTATACTTATAGGAATTATATAAATTATTCGGAGTGATGAAAATGGGCAGAGAGTTTATCGAGCTTTTTGAAGATTGGGCTAACTATTACGATGCAACAGTTTCTGGTCAAGATGTTGAATATACGGAAGTATTCCGTGGATATGAGGATATATTAAAAGATGTAGCAAATAAAGCGATAGGTAACGTATTAGAATTTGGTGTAGGTACTGGAAATTTAACGCAACATTTATTAAATAAACATTTACCTGTTTATGGTATAGAACCATCACCTTCCATGAGAGAAATTGCGGAGGAGAAGCTTTCGAATCATGTAAAAGTAATGGACGGAGATTTTTTACAGTTTCCACCTATAGACGAAGAAGTTCATTCCATCGTAAGTAGTTATGCTTTTCATCATTTAACAGACGAAGAAAAAGAGAAAGCGATCGAGCTTTATAGCAACATGCTTAGTAAAAATGGTAAAATAGTATTTGCTGATACAATGTTCGAAGATAAAAATGCTTATCAAGTAACAATTACTCATGCAGAAAAAAATCAATTCCTAAACCTAGCAGAAGACTTAAAAACGGAATACTATACAACCATCCCCGTACTGAAGCAGATTGTAGAAAAATACGGATTTTCTGTTCAGTTTACGAGGTTTAATCATTTTGTTTGGGTGATGGAAGCGACGAAAAACTAAACGTTTAAAGCGAGGGAATTATACATGAACGTAGCAATAATCGGAGCAATGGAAGAAGAGGTAACAATTTTACGAGACAAAATAGAAAACATGGAGCAAACAACAATTGCAGGCTGTGAATTTTACAGCGGAACATTAAATGGTGTTCAAGTAACATTATTAAAATCAGGTATCGGAAAAGTAAATGCAGCGTTAAGTACAACGATTCTGCTAAATAATTTTAAACCAGACGTTGTTATTAATACTGGTTCTGCAGGTGGCTTTTTATCTTCTTTAAATGTTGGAGATGTAGTTATTTCAACAGAAGTTCGTCACCATGATGTAGATGTAACGGTGTTTGGTTATGAATACGGTCAAGTGCCAGGTCTACCAGCTGCTTTTGTAGCAGACGAAAAGCTAATGGAAGTTGCGAAAAAAGCAGCAGAACATGTTTCTGGAATGCAAGTAGTTGAAGGGCTAATTGCAACTGGAGATTCGTTTATGAATGATCCTGTTCGCGTGGAGGCTGTACGTGAAAAAATGCCGAACCTATATGCAGCTGAAATGGAAGCCGCAGCAATCGCTCAAGTATGCCATGCATTTCAAACTCCATTTGTCGTCATTCGTGCCCTTTCCGATATTGCAGGAAAAGAGTCGAATGTGTCATTTGAACAATTTTTAAGCAAGGCAGCTCTTCATTCTTCTCAGCTCATTGAAAATATGTTAACCGAATTAAAAGGGTAAACAATCTGGAGGAAAAGGTCTTGAAAGTATATAAAAATGTCCATCAACTTATTGGTAATACGCCTATCGTAGAATTAACGCAATTCGAATTACCAGAAGGAGTACGACTTTTTGCGAAGTTAGAGTTATATAACCCAGGTGGTAGCATTAAAGACCGTCTAGGCAGAGAATTAATCGAGGCTGGAGTTCGTTCTGGAAAGTTAAAAGAAGGTGGAACAATTATTGAGCCGACTGCTGGTAATACGGGAATTGGCTTAGCGTTAGCAGCAGTTGGTACAAACTATAAAGTGATCGTTTGTGTTCCTGAAAAATTCAGTATCGAAAAACAGGAATTAATGAAAGCGCTAGGTGCTGAAATTGTCCATACACCAACTAGTGAAGGTATGAAAGGGGCAATTGCGAAAGCGCAGGCACTATTAAATGAAATTCCAAACTCCTATTGTCCGCAACAATTTGGAAATCCAGCAAACCCAGAAACATATTTTAAAACACTCGGTCCAGAAATGTGGGAACAACTAGATGGACAAATTGATGTGTTCGTAGCTGGAGCTGGTACAGGTGGAACGTTCATGGGCACTGCAAAATATTTGAAACAGCAAAAGAGCGAAGTGAAAACTGTTATTGTAGAACCAGAGGGTTCGATTTTAAATGGTGGCGAAAGTGGACCTCATAAAACAGAAGGAATTGGAATGGAGTTTCTACCAGGCTATATGGATACGGCGTACTTTGATTCGATCCATACTGTATTAGATGTAGATGCCTTTGCAAGGGTAAAAGAACTGGCCACAAAAGAAGGACTATTAGTAGGTAGTTCATCTGGCGCAGCGCTGCATGCAGCATTGGAAGAAGCAAAAGTGGCAAAACAAGGAACGAACATCGTTACTATTTTTGCAGATAGCAGTGAACGATATTTAAGTAAGAAGATTTATGAAGGGGGAATTTAAACATGCATAAAAAGACAAAGCTTATTCACGGAGGGATTGTTGGTGATCCTCATACTGGTGCGGTAAACACACCAATTTACCAAGTGAGTACGTACAAACAAGAAAAAGTAGGAGTATTTAAAGGGTACGAATATTCTCGAACAGGTAACCCTACACGTTATGCTTTAGAAGAATTAATTAAAGACTTAGAAGGTGGAAAAGCTGGTTTCGCGTTCGGTTCAGGAATGGCTGCTATCACTGCAGTAATGATGTTATTCAATAGTGGTGACCATGTTGTGTTAACGGATGATGTGTACGGCGGAACTTACCGTGTAATGACAAAAGTATTAAACAGACTTGGGATTGAGTCTACTTTTGTTGATACTAGTAACTTAAAAGAGCTAGAAGCAGCTATTCAAGATAATACGAAAGCTATTTATATTGAAACACCTACAAATCCGTTATTAAAAATTACAGACATTCAGCAAGCATCGTTAATAGCTAAACGTCGTAACCTTTTAACAATCGTAGACAATACATTTAGTACACCATACTGGCAAACACCAATTTCACAAGGTGCAGATATTGTACTTCATAGTGCAACGAAATATATCGGTGGACATAGTGATGTAGTGGCAGGTCTTGTTGTAGTTAACTCCGACAAACTAGCGGAAGACATGCATTTTGTCCAAAACTCTACAGGTGGTGTGTTAGGACCACAAGACTCTTGGTTACTAATGCGTGGAATTAAAACGCTTGGTTTACGTATGGAAGCAACAGAAAAGAACACTCGTCGTATCGTCGAGTTCCTAGAAAGTCATCCTTTCGTACAAAAAGTATATTACCCAGGATTAGAAGATCACCCAAACCACGATATTGCTAAAAAGCAAGCAGGCGGTTTCGGTGGAATGGTTTCATTCGATGTTGGTAGTGAAGAAAGAGCGGATCAAGTATTAGCAAACGTAAAATACTTCACGCTAGCAGAAAGCTTAGGAGCGGTTGAGAGTTTAATTTCTGTTCCAGCACGTATGACACACGCATCTATCCCTGCTGAACGTCGTGCAGAGCTCGGAATTACAGATGGGTTACTTCGTATCTCAGTTGGAATTGAAGATGTTGAAGACTTAATTGCAGATTTGAAAAATGGGTTAGAGGCATAAAAAAAACGAGCTAGTTTCTTTCTAGCTCGTTTTCTTGTTTATTTCCAGCTCAAATGCTCATTTTCATAGTTGAGAAGAGAAGCGAGTTGAATTAAATCGTCCTTCATTAATTGTATTTCCTCATCTGAAGAAGTCTTGATAGTAAGGTCGTTATAAATATAAAAATAATAAATAAAATTTTCTGTTACAACTTGTAAATGTACTCCACCATATTCTTGGTTGGATTGTGTCAATACTCCTCTCTCATTACCAATCTGAATTTCTTCCGATGTATAGGAAGTGGCTGGAAATTTTTTATGAGGAAGTAATAGCTCCATAGTTTCATCAACGGTTCTTTCATTTTTTTGCGTGTGTATACTTATGCTACCACCTAAAGCATACATATAAACTGCTTGACCGGTTAATGTTTTATCTTCTGTAAGGTACATGGATAATTCAGGAGCTCCAATAATACGTTCCATATGTTTTTCCGCATCCACTGGAAATACAGTACGCTCTAATCCTTTATCCGTTAAAATAATTCTGTCGTTTTCTTCGTAATAAAGGGCAGTTGAACTACCGCTCATATTTAAAAACGAACTAGTAGTATCTTTAATAGTCTGTACATTAGATACAATAAAAAATGCAATGAGGGCCACAGAAGAGAGAATAGATGCAACATAAAACCTTTTAAATATGTTAGCCTTTCGTTTTTGAACAGCTATATCACTTTTTAATCTTTGTAAAGTAACTTCCGCTCGGTCGATGTCCCACTCTGTATCATACTCCAATCTTTTTAAGGTTCGATCTAAAACATTCTCATCCGTATTCATAAAATGTTACCTCCTTTTTTAATTTTTCCTTTAATGCTTTCAGCGCTCGGAACATCGTTGCTTTTACTTTGCTTTCGGAACAATTTAAAATCAATGCCGTTTCTTCAATCGAAAAACCTTTTACTTTTCTAAGTAAGATCACTTGTTTATATGAGTCTTTTAGTTCACTTAATGCTACAAAAAGTTCTTCAGAGTTTTCCTTAATAATAAAAATCTCTTCCGCAGATAAGCCTTGTTCTCCTTTATTCCGAAATACTTCTTTAAATAATTGAATCGGTTTCATTTTTCTTATATAATCGACCGTTACGTTATGTGCAATTCGAAATAACCACGTTTTGGGAGAAGAATCTCTACGGAATCTATCGAAATTTTTATACGCTTTGACAAACGTTTCATGTGTTAAATCTTCAGCTTGTTGTGGATCTTTTACAAGTACCACTATGTATTTATAGATCGTTTGATGGTACTGGCGATACCATTGTTCTATTTCAGATTCTCGTTTATCTATCAATACGTTCACTCCTCTCTTTTAAAATTATCACTGTTTAGACGGCTAGCTAAAGGAAAAGTTGTGAAAAATGTAAAATTCATTTTTTATGTCAAAACGTTATTCCTCGTTTACCGAAATAATCCGTGATATAATATTTTTCAGGATACATAATATTCATAAATTTCATATTTGGGGGAATACGATGACAACTTCACCTGCACTAGATGCAAAAGTTCAATCTGCTTTAGAAACATTTAATCTTTTAGATGAAAAACTATGCCATTATAGTGATGTGCTAGGCTTATTAGGTTGGGATTCTAAAACGGTGGCTCCAAAAAAAGGGAGAAAGTTCTTCTCTAAAGCGATCGGAACACTGTCAACCGAATCTTTTAAACTTTCGATTTCAGAAGAAATGGGTAACTGCTTACAAGTATTAACAGAGGAAGGCGTATACGAGCAGTTGGATGATGTAACAAAGGCTTGTATTAGGGAGAGAAAAAATCAATACGAAAAATCCAAAAAAATTCCAACAGCTGAATATCAAGAGTATGTCATTCTTGTAAACAATGCGAACCAAGTTTGGGAAGAAGCTCGAGCTAATAATAATTTTTCTTCCTTCGCACCAGTGTTAGAAAAAATTGTTACAATCAAAAAGAAGTTTGCTGAATATTACGGGTATGAAGGACATCCGTATAATGCGTTATTAAACGAGTTCGAGCCGGGGTTAACAGTCGAAAAACTCGATCCATTATTTAAAGAGCTTCGTGAAAAATCAGTAAATCTATTAAACCGTATTCAGCAATCTAGTTCTCAACCGCGTAAAGATATTTTTGCACAAAAATATGATATTGACGCACAAAAGAAATTTAACCAGTATATCCTTCCGTTATTAGGCTTTGATATGAACGGCGGTCGTTTAGATGAGACGGTACATCCTTTCGCGCAGTCAGTTAATACTGGAGACGTTCGTATTACAACTCGTTATCTAGAGGAAAATGTTCGCTCAGCAATCTTCGGAACGATTCATGAAGCTGGTCATGGAATGTATGAGCAAGGGGTAAATGAAGAGTTTGAAGGAAAAGTAATTCGTCGTGGAACGTCTTTCGGTATTCATGAGTCTCAATCTCGTTTCTTAGAAAATATGGTAGCTCGTAGTAAAGAGTTTTGGACTTACTTTTATGGGGATTTACAGGATCATTTTCCAACACAATTACAAGATGTATCACTTGAAGATTTCTACCGTTCCGTTAACCTTGTAGAGCCTAGTTTTATTCGTGTCGAAGCGGATGAATTAACCTATAATCTTCACATAATGATTCGCTATGAGATTGAAAAGGCGTTAATTGGTGGAGAAATTGAAGTGAAAGACTTGCCAAAAGTATGGAATGAAAAGATGAAGGACTATTTAAATGTAACACCGGATACGGATACAGTTGGGGTGTTGCAAGATATTCACTGGTCATTTGGTGGTTTCGGCTACTTCCCATCGTATTCCTTAGGCAACCTATATGCTGCTCAAATGTTAAATACGATATTAAAGGAAATGCCGGAATTTTACACTCACATTGAAACTGGAAACTTCTCGGAAATTCGTGAGTGGCTACGTGAAAACATCCATCAATATGGGAAACTGTATACTCCAAACGAATTAATCGTAAAAGTAACAGGAGAAGAACTTAACGCGAAATATTTAGTAGAGTATTTAGAAGAAAAATATACAGCAGTATACAATATTTAAGATGAAAAGAGGTGACTTCCATGGAGGTCATCTCTTTTTTTTTACAATATTTACAAACAGAGAATAACAGCTATTTATGATAAAGTAGTAGATACAGAGGTGATTTTAGTGGATATTCAAAAACTAAAAACTAGAATGAAAGATTATCAAAGATATGCAATGATTTTAATGACTGTGAGTGTATTTTTATATATTGGTGTAGCATTTCAACATGCAGGCAAAGAGCCACTTCAAATTTATTTAATGATGGGTACAACATCTCTTTTCCTTGCTCTAGCAATCTTCTTTGTATTTCAAACGAGAAAGTTAAAAAAACTAATTAATGAACAACAAGAAGATTAAGACCGTTCCTATTAGTGGATGGTCTTATTTTTTTTGCTTTTGTTTATGCAAAAGAATTTGACCTTATAGCTCCAGAGCCTATCATCCAGGGCGAGTTGCCTACGCAAGTCAACATCATCTCCCCTTTGGCTCCCAAAGTGTTTCCTTTATCTCCTGCGGAAAAGCTCCAGTTTGATTGGACCTAAGCAAGCCGCATCCGCTTTTGATCGTCTAAGCTCCGGGCGTTAGCGGCTAGCAAACTTCCCTTTCCTTCTGTCGATAAGTCAACATCAGCTCTCTCTCGTTCGCTGTGTTTCCTATATCTCCGACAGGAAAGGTCCAGTTTGTACGCCGCTGATCGAACGCCCTGCGCTTTTGAATTTGTCGAAATAAAATTCTAAAAATTATGTTTACAAGGATGGTAATGTTGGATATAATTACCTGTGTAATAAAAAAAGTGAGATAAAGGAGGTCGAATAAAATGATCAGAATCAATGCAATGATGAAACAAACTAAATATGCTTTAAACGTTCGACCAAGCGGAGCTGTGCTCACTTATTAATGTATTGCACTAATCTTAACTTATACATTAAGCTGCAGGTGGAATGTCCGTCTGTGGCTTTTTATATGCTTTAAAAGTCGCAACGGGATACTTGCGGCTTTTTTGTGCCTAAAAACGAAGGGTGGTGAAATAGTATGACATTAAATCTTTTATTTTTAACCGTAACGATTTCAAAAAGAACACAAACGGTAGATGAATATTTACATTATGAACAAATTCACAAAAGGTTAGAGGAACAGAAAGTGCGTCAACTGCTGAACACTTATTTGTAAAACGAAAGGATATGAAAAAGAATGACATTAAATCTATTATTCATGACAGTTACAATTTCGAAAAAAACAACGTCTGTAGAAGAATATTTACATTATGAACAAGTGAGCAAAAGTATAGAAGAGCAGAAAGCTCAACATCCTTTGTACACTCATCTGTAATAACAAGGTGGTGAAAACATATGACATTAAATTTACTTTTTATAACAGTAACGATTAAACGTTACAAAGAAAGTGTAGAAGAAACACTTCATTATGAAGAAGTGCAAAAAAGAATGAACGATGAGAAAGTGAAACAACTAATGGATTACCGTCCATACTAATTTCTGAGAAATGTAGAAAGGGAGGGAATAGTGATGATCATAAAAGTAGTGTATTTACATTGGATGAAAGTGGAGGAAGATTCCACTTAGTTAAAGGAATCGGAGGGAAACGGGAATGTTTTTACATGTAATGCTTCCATCAGTTATTTGGAAACTGATTAATAAGAAACGCAGAGGATAAAGTCCTCTGCGTTTTTAGCTACTCGTTATTCTAAATAAAAGCCATTTTCACTAGCGTAGTTTTCAATACTCCAAATCCCTATTTCTTGTTTTTGTGCTTCCTTCTGGATAGATTGAAAATGATCGACATACTTCGTATTAGGCTCATATATGTAGGCAACTCTTGCCAACCCATTTCGTAGCAGTTCTTCTTGAATATTTTTATCTTCCACATAAAGGTAAGCTAATAAGCGCCCGTATCGGTCCCGCTCACTAATATCAAACTCTAGTTCAACAGTCCCGCCCTCTAACAACTTCTCAACATACTCAGTTGCTTCCACCGCGAAAGGTTGAGGCTCTTCTGGCGTAGAATGATTCATTTCAGGTGTGTCAATTAACAAAAATCTTACTCGTTCCTCTTTTCCATTAATTAAAACTCTAATTGTGTCGCCATCTATCACACTCGTAACGGGTACTTCTATTCTTTGAGCTTCTTCGCTGTTGTTTAAAGAACAAGCAGCTAATAAAGTGATTAACAATAATAATAAAATGATTTTATGTAGTTTTCTCATGCTGACCTTCCTTTTCTCACAAAATTGCCATATTTCTTTAAAGAAATGTTCAATTCTTCCAAAGTGCAACTGCCCTTTAAACACTTATACTATAAGTATAAAGGAAAAGGAAAGAGGGATGCTACATGTTTTCCGCTGTGATAGGACTTGTCATAACGTTAAGTATTTTATTAGTAATTGGTTCAGAGTTGAGTACAGAAGAAATATAAAGAAATACAAAACACACGAGAAATTAGAATCTCGTGTGTTTTATTTCGATTTAAAATATAGTCGAAATTTTATATTATTTATCCGTATTTTGTAAGAAATAAAAAGAGTATAAGTATATGGAAGTAGTACAGTAGTATGATTTTATAGTTTCGTATGTTCTTTCTCTCTCAAATATAGTATTATAACTTTACTTTGAGTTCTTCAATTTTCTCCTTAATATGTTTAACGAAGGTTTGGTCTTCTTGTAAAATAAAAATATCAATTGATTTTTTAAAGTGTTCAATTGCGAGTAGATTGTCATCCCTTAAACTATAATTATAGCCTAGATGATAATATATATCCCCTAATAAATACATGTTATTATGTTTAATACACCATCTAACACCTTCTTTACAGGTGGATATGGATTCTTCTAATCTTTTTAAACGAGTTAAAGATTTTGCCTTATTATATAATAGTTTTGTTTTAATTGTTGGATCATGAATGTATGAAATTTTAATATAATGAACCAAAGCTTCATCGTATGTCTTAATTGCATCCATATAGCAACTAGTTTCCGAATAAATAATTGCAATACTATTTAAAATTTCAACTTCTCTTTCACCTAGCAATTTTGAAGTCATTTTCGTAAGTTCAAGTGCTTCTCTTAACAATTTTAAAGAGGCATTTTTGTCATTCTTCAAATGGAAAATACAAATTCCTTCACTCCATAAAAGGAATTGTTTGTATTTCCTATTATTAATAAATAAGCTGTTTTTCTTTTCTGCTTCAACGATTTTATAGACTTCTTTGTAATCACACTTAACGAGTAAATCTCTTACTTGAGAAATTACTTCTTTAACATACGATAACCTAGGGTTGGTAGCTAGGTCATAAAAATAATTAACATCTACACCTAACCTTTCAGCTATAAAATATAATGTGTTTGCTAGCGGGTACACTTCTCCCTTTTCTATTTTACTTATTTGTGACTGTGTGCAAATACCGTCACTTAATTCCGCTTGGGAAATTCCAAGTTCAGATCTTAGGATTTTTATCTCTCTCCCAATTATTGAAAAGTCCAACTTTATACCCCCTTAAAAATATTCCTACAGTTATAATTTTTATGTAATTTAAAGAAAAATAGAGGAAAGCTTGTATTTTCTAGCCCAAATCGCCTATAATCGCAAATACGTCAATAATTAATATGTTGTATTATTCTTTATAAGAATAGTTTACTAATTTTATTGAATCTTTGTAAAATAAAAAAATTGGAGGTTGGTTGTAATGAAAAAATTCTTAATTACTCTTTTAGTTGTTTCTTGTGCATTGTTTGGTGCTAGTGCGGTGTCAGCGAGTCCATTAGAAATTACTCCTAACGAACTACCACACCGTCACTAAGGAACTGATACTTATGACGACGACTAGTACTACTAAAAAAAGTTCACCATTTTCTTGCTTCTGGTTTATTGTTGTAGATCGTGATGGGGTAGATAGAAAGAATAACTATCGCGTTGCACAGTTAGTGGATTACAAAAACAAATCTTTAGAAGAAGTTGCCAAATGGTTTGAATCATTGTTTCACGAGTACAGCGTCATCAAAGTTGGAAGAGGAACACTTCCGGCAAACTTGAAAGAAATGCCATATATTCATTATTAAGTCTCTCCTATTAAAAGGGGAGGCTTTTTTGTGTTCAATTAAATGCAATTTGTAAAAGCTAAGTTTTCTAAAAATTATACCATTAGTTGAGCGTGAAATACATTAATATTCATTATTTTACCAACAATATTTTTGACAGGTACATGCACAGAAAAGCCCACCTCTACATAAGAATTAATACTAGGCTCTTGCCTATGACAATAAGGTGGAGGTGAGAATGTGTCGAGTTTATTAGCATCAATAGGATACTTATTTCGAGAGTTAGTTTTCTTAGTTTCCTATGTGAAGAATAACGCATTTCCACAGCCATTATCCGCTGCAGATGAAGCAAAATATTTGAAGCTGATGGCAGAGGGCAATGAGGAAGCAAGAAATACACTAATCGAACATAATTTACGACTAGTCGCCCATATCGTAAAAAAGTTCGAAAACACAGGTGAGGATGCTGAAGATTTAATTTCAATTGGAACGATTGGTCTAATTAAAGCAATTGAAAGCTACCATACTGGTAAAGGAACGAAACTAGCTACTTACGCTGCTCGGTGTATCGAAAACGAAATACTAATGCATTTGAGAGCTTTGAAGAAAACGAAAAAAGACGTTTCCCTTCATGACCCGATCGGTCAAGATAAAGAAGGGAATGAAATAAGCTTAATCGATGTGTTGAAATCAGAATCAGAGGATGTTATTGATACAATTCAACTAAATATGGAATTAGAAAAAATAAAAGAATATATCGATGTATTAGATGAAAGAGAGAAAGAAGTAATTATTGGGCGTTTTGGTCTTGATTTAAAAGAAGAAAAAACACAACGTGAAATTGCTAAAGAACTTGGAATATCTAGAAGCTACGTTTCACGTATTGAAAAACGTGCGTTAATGAAAATGTTCCATGAGTTTTATCGAGCAGAAAAGGAAAAGAAAAAAACATAGTAATTGGAGCAACCGTCTATAGGCGGTTGTTTTTTTAATTAATCCGAAAATCCTCAACAATTCTACTACAATTTTCTTTAATCTGTGCGCATGCCCGGTCCAAATTTAGGTGAATGCATATGTTGTAGTATAAACCGTAAGCTAGAGGAGGAGAAAAGAGTGTACGGATATCCTTATGTAAATCCTTGTTGCCCACCTCCATATCCAATTGCGTGTGGTCGCCCTGGTTTTGGAGCTGGCTGGTTATTTGCACTAGTAGTTATTCTTTTCATTTTACTTCTACTAGGTGGAGGCTACTGGTGCCGCCAGAAGTTTTTAAGGTAGAGGATGTATATAGCGAAATGAAACGCAAATGAGGAACTTACGTTTTTATCCAGAAGCTTATGCCCGCGCATAAGCTTTCCATTTTCTCTAACTCCTTCGACTCTCGAATATTTTGTAAAACTAATAGTTTTGAATTGTGCAAAAATTAATTTTCTTTTATAATAAAGACAACTACAAAAAAGGGGGATATAACATGGCGGTAACAACTTATGTAGATACTTGGGATTTAGAAGTATTTTTTAAAGGTGGAAGTGAATCAGAGGAATTCCAAACATACTTAGAGGGTATACATACAGACCTTAACGAATTTGAAACAACTATAGCCAATTTTAACATAGAACAATTAGAAGAAGTGCTCGATCAATTTGAAAGTATCCTTAAGAAAATTGGTCAATCGTCCGCGTTTGTAAGCTGTTTATTTGCAGCAAATGTAACAGATAAAAAAGCCCAGCAGCTACAAGGAAAAGTAGCGGCATCTTATGCGAAGCTACAAGGTTTATTAAGTCAATTAGACGAACAGTTTATTCAATTAGCTGATGAGGAATGGAATACTCTCCTTTCCTCTAAATCATTAGCACCATTACAATATTTTTTAACAGAAAGAAGAAGAAGAGCAAGCGAAAAGCTATCTGCAACCGAAGAAAAATTAATTACTTCGCTATCTGTCGATGGGTATCATGCTTGGGGTAATTTATACAATTCTATTGTTGGAAGAATTAAAGTTCCTTTTGAGGGAGAAGAGCTCTCTGTTGGACAAGCTCATAATAAATTTTCAAGCGGTGATCGGTACGTTCGTAAAACAGTTTTTGAAAACTGGCAAAAAGCTTGGCGAAAAGAAGCGGATACGATTGCTTCATCCTTAAACCATTTAGCAGGTTTCCGATTATCGGTATACGAAAAACGCGGTTGGGATTCTGTGTTAAAAGAGCCACTTGATAATAACAGGATGAAAGAAGAAACGTTAAATACAATGTGGCAAGTAATCACTGATTACAAAGAGGTATTTTCCGAGTACTTACAAAGAAAAGCGAAACTTCTAGGTTTAGAGAAGCTTAGCTTTTACGACGTAGGTGCACCATTATCTCAAAATGAAACGAAGCTTTCTTACCAAGAAGGAGCAGAGTTTATTTTAGAACAATTTGCTAAATTCGGTCCAGAATTAACGAAGTTTACTCAAAAAGCATTTGAAGATCGTTGGATAGAAGCGGAAGATCGACCAGGAAAAAGACCAGGTGGCTTTTGTACTAGTTTTAAAGATTCTGGTCAATCACGAATCTTTATGACGTACTCTGGGACAATGTCCAATGTATCAACGTTAGCACATGAGCTTGGCCATGCATTCCACCAACACGCAATGGCAGGAGTACCAGTGTTAAATAGTTTATATGCAAGTAACGTTGCAGAAACGGCTTCTACTTTTGCTGAAATGATTGTTGCGGATGCGGCTGTGAAAAATGCAAAAACAGAGGAAGAAAAATTAGCATTGCTAGAAGATAAAATCCAGCGTAGTGTAGCATTTTATATGAATATATATGCTCGCTTCTTATTCGAAACAAGATTTTATGAAGAGCGTAAAAAAGGATTAGTATCAGCAGAAAGATTAGATGAGCTGATGGTAGAAGCACAAAAAGAAGCTTTTAATGACCAATTGGCTGAATACGAGCCAACATTCTGGGCATCGAAAATGCACTTCTTTATTACACAAGTGCCATTCTATAACTTCCCTTACACATTCGGTTATCTTTTCAGCCTTGGAATATATGCGCAAGCGTTAGAAGAAGGAACAGCATATGAAGAGAAGTATATTGCACTATTAAAAGATACAGCAAGCATGACAGTTGAAGATTTAGCTGCCAAACATTTAGGTGTTGACTTAACTCAACGTGACTTCTGGGAAAAAGCAGTTCAACTATCTGCTCAAGACGTAGAAGAGTTTTTAAGACTTACAGATAAATAATGGGGCTGTCCTAAAAGTTAGTACAAACTGACTTTTAGGGCTTTTTTTGTTAGTTGACCTTAAAGGGCACAAATACAAATTTTTCTTTAATAGAATGGTATAGATTTCTACTTTATTGTTCCCCAAAGAAAGAACTCTTCTTAAAAACAATAGTAGTACTCTATAGAAGATGGTATAATATCAGTCGGAACAAATTACAATATGAATTATACATAATCAATAGCCTATACTAGGAGGAAAAATATTGCGCTCGTTTTTTTATCGTTTTTTTATTGAATTAACGAACCATCGGTTATCATCTTATATCATAAAGTCTTTTGCACAATCAAAGTTAAGCAAGTTAATCGTTCCTTCCTTTGCAAAAGTGTATAACATTAACCAAGAAGAAATGCATGGCGAACTATCATCTTTTCCGACATTACAGCAACTATTTATTCGTACATTAAAACCTGGAGCTAGGAAAATAGATGAAGCATCAAACACAATCGTTAGTCCAGTAGATGCAGTTGTAGAGAAGTCTGGCCCCATTACAGAGAACCTAGAAATGATTGTAAAAGGGAAGCACTATTCGATAAAGGATATGCTGTCTGATGAAAGTATCGCAACGAAGTATATGGGTGGTACATACGTCATTCTTTACTTAAGTCCAAGCCATTACCATCGTATTCATAGCCCAATTGCCGGTCGTGTTACAAATCAATGGACGTTAGGCAAGAAATCTTATCCAGTTAACCGTTTAGGACTACTATACGGAAAGGATCCTCTTTCTAAAAATTTTCGAAAGATAACAGAACTAGAAAGTGACGGCAAGCATGTGGCTGTCGTAAAGGTTGGGGCAATGTTCGTTAATAGTATTGAGATGACTCATAAAGGTGAAGTGTTACAAAAAGGTGAGGATATGGCATACTTTTCTTTCGGCTCAACGGTAATACTTTTATTTGAAAAGGGCACTGTGGAATTGAATGATGCATTGAAAGAAAAAGCAGATGTTAAAGTAGGGCAAATTATTGCAAGTTGGAAGTGATAGATCCAATAGACTGATGGCTATCTTATTGTCATCAGTCTTTTCTTTGACAAAGAAAAAAGTCCATAAAGGACTTTAAGATGCTTTAATTTTATGGCTGAGACGACGACGTTGTATTTCTAATTCAATTAAACGAATAAAGTCTGAACTTAATTTTAATTCCGTAGCTTTAAAATATGATTCTAATAAAAGCTCATCAGAGAGTTTTCTCATACTGGGGAGGACTTAGCCTCGTACACCTCCTGCTAATATTGTATACTATCAAAAGCGATGAACTGTCAGCTAAGAAGATGGAATCGATGTGGTAGACAGTATTAGTGAAACACCGTCAAAAATAAACGATTTTTCCTATTGTTTTAGTCTATCTATAACGTGATCAACATATAATATTAATTTGATAGTTTTACTCTACCACGTTCTTAAAAGTGGAACAACCGTTCTGTTATCCACAGATAAAAGTGGATAAGTTGTGAGTAGATTGTTTATAATGGTGGAAAACCTTTACATATCAATATGGATAATGTAGATAAGTTTATCCACATTGTAGAATGCTTTTATAATTTGTCGAAAAATTTTTCTTTTTATTCTATATTTCTTTTGTTTTTTTCGTGAAAAGACAGCATTCGACACGTATTTTAGCTTGGAACGTAGAGAAATATTGGATATGATGGTAAAGTATAAATTTTGAGCGGTAGCGTTTGAGGAGAAGCTTTAAAGGGGGAAAATTAGATGTTAAAATACTTTTTACCAGCAGAACATGTAAAAACTGTATATGATATAAAACCTACACATTTAAAAGATAAAGGAATTAAAGCTATCATTACGGATTTAGACAATACGTTAGTAGAATGGGATCGCCCGTTAGCTACACCAGAATTAATGATATGGTTACAATCGATGAAAGATGCAGGCATTGATGTGACCATTGTTTCGAATAATAATATGAAACGAGTTCAAGCATTTTGTGAACCATTAGGTATACCATTTATTCACGAAGCGAGAAAACCGATGAGACGTGCATTTAGACGAGCGCTGAATAACATGAATGTAAAACCAGAAGAAGCTGTAGTTATTGGTGACCAACTAATGACTGACGTACTAGGAGGCAATCGCCAAGGATTACATACAATTTTAGTTGTTCCTGTTGCACAAACGGATGGTTTTTTTACAAAATTTAACCGAATGATGGAAAGACGTATTTTAAATTGGTTACGAAAAAAAGGAATGCTTCATTGGGAGGAAAAATAAAGAATGGAAGAAAGAATTGTTTGTGTCGGTTGTGGAGTAAGTATTCAAACTGAGAATAAAACAGGATTAGGTTATGCTCCGCCGTCCTCATTAGAAAAAGAGGAAATTGTTTGTCAAAGATGTTTTCGATTAAAGCATTATAATGAAATTCAAGTTGTTTCGTTAACAGACGATGACTTTTTAAAAATATTAAATTCAATAGGAAATACTGATGCACTTGTTGTGAAAATTGTAGATATTTTCGATTTTAACGGCAGCTGGTTGCCTGGATTACATCGTTTCGTTGGAAACAATAAAGTGTTATTAGTAGGTAATAAAGTAGATTTACTACCTAAGTCGGTGAAACAACAAAAAGTAGTACATTGGATGAAGCAAGAGGCGAGTCAGCTAGGCTTAAAACCAGAAGACGTATTTTTAATTAGTGCTAATAAAGGAACGGGTGTACAAGAAGTAGCTGAGAAAATCGAAACATATCGAGAAGGTAAAGACGTGTATGTTGTAGGGTGTACGAATGTTGGTAAGTCGACATTTATTAATCGAATTATTCGTGACTTCTCAGGAGAAAAAGATGTTATTACAACATCTCAATTTCCAGGTACAACTTTAGATTTAATTGATATTCCACTTGATAATGGTGCTTCACTTTACGATACACCAGGAATCATTAATCATCACCAAATGGCTCATTTTGTAGACAAGCGTGATTTAAAAATGATATCACCGAAAAAAGAAATAAAGCCTAAAGTATTTCAGTTAAATGAAGGGCAAACGTTATTTTTCGGTGGATTAGCAAGATTTGATTACGTTACTGGTGGACGACGTTCTATCACTACGTACGTTTCTAACGACCTGTATATTCATCGAACAAAATTAGAGAATGCAGATTCTTTATACAAGGAACATGTAGGGGATTTATTACAACCTCCTCGACAAGAAGATGTAGAAAGCTTTCCAGAGTTTACAAAACAAGAATTCACGATTAAAGAAGCGAAAACAGACATCGTGTTTTCTGGTTTAGGGTGGGTTACGATTAATGAACCTGGAGCAAAAGTTGTAGCGCACGTTCCTAAAGGTGTAGGTATCATGATTCGCAAATCATTAATTTAAGTAAAGTGGGGGAAATTAATGAGTAATTTATATGGGGTAATCGGATGTCCTATTGCCCATTCACTATCACCGCTCATTCATAATGACGCATTAGCTCAACATCATATAAAAGGCTATTATGACGCGTTTCATGTAGAAGTTGAAAATTTAGAGGACGCGGTGAAAGGATTTCGTGCTCTTGGCGTAAGAGGATTTAATATAACGATCCCGCATAAAGTAGGGATGCTTTCTTTAGTGGACGAAATTGATGAAGGTGCGCAAAAAATAGGAGCTATTAATACAGTCGTTAATGATAATGGAACATTTATCGGATACAATACGGACGGGGTTGGCTTTGTTAACGGGTTAAAAAATGTAACGCAGCTAGATGATAAAAAAATACTCGTAATTGGAGCTGGAGGGGCATCACGTGCGATTGTATATTCGCTTCTTTTAGAAAAAACAGCAAAAGTAGATATTGTTAATCGTTCTACTAAAAAAGCGGCAGATTTATTAGAGGAATATGAAGCATTTAAAAGTGACGTTTTCTCGTTTGATACAATAAATAATATAGAGGATTATGATATTATCGTAAACACAACGTCTGTCGGAATGCATCCGCATGTAAACGAGATGCCGATAAGTTTGGATGGACTAAAAAAAGGTGCAATTGTTAGTGATATAATCTATAATCCACTACAAACTACATTATTGAGTAAGGCTTCTGAATTAGGAGCAATCACGCAAAATGGAGTACCAATGTTCGTAAACCAAGGGGCTGTGGCCTTCCAATTATGGACTGGTATTTATCCGGATACGGAAAGAATGACAAAGTTAGTTGAACAACAATTAGGAGGAACTACATCATGTTAACAGGTAAACAAAAACGTTTTTTACGCTCAAAAGCACATCATCTTGATCCGATTTTTCAAGTAGGTAAAGGTGGAGTGAATGAAAATATGGTAAAGCAAATCTCTGAGGCTCTAGAAGCACGTGAATTATTAAAAGTGAGCGTCCTGCAAAACTGTGAAGATGATAAACATACAGTTGCGGAAGAACTTGTAGATGGAACTAGAGCAGAGTTAGTACAAGTAATTGGAAACACGATTATTTTATATAAACAATCGAGAGAAAATAAGCAACTTCAATTACCTAATTAATGAAAGGAGGTAAGGGATTGAAGATTGGCATTTTCGGAGGAACATTTGATCCTCCCCATATTGGTCATTTAATTATTGCTAATGAAGTGAAGCATCGACTATCGTTAGATGAAATTTGGTTCATGCCTAACCGTATCCCTCCTCACAAACAACGAGATTCGATTACGAGTACAGAACTAAGAATACAAATGATTGAGACTGCCATAAACCATAATCAACACTTTCGACTAGAGACAATTGAGTTAGATAGAGAAGGTCCGTCCTATTCCTATGACACGATTGTTTTATTGTTAAAAAAACATCCAGATAAACAATTTAACTTCATCATTGGGGCAGACATGGTAGAATATTTACCCCACTGGTATAAAATTGATGAGCTAATTAACAAAGTACAATTTGTTGGGGTAAAACGACCAGGTTACCAATTAGAAACGCCGTACCCTGTTTTAGAGGTAGAAACACCACTTTTTGATGTTTCTTCCACTAATGTGAGAGAGAGAGTAAAGGAAGGAAAACCAATTCAATATTTTGTTCCACAAGAGGTGGAGCATATCATTGAGGAGAATCGGCTCTATGGAAAGAACTAAAGCATTACAAATTGTAAAAGAAGCACTAACGGAAAAAAGATATATACATACAGTCGGTGTGATGGAAACAGCAATTCAGTTAGCAAATCGGTTTGGAGCAGATACGCAAAAAGCAGAAATCGCTGCGATTTTTCATGATTATGCAAAATTTCGCCCGGTTGAAGAAATGCGTCATATTATTATCACACAACATATGGCGTCAGACTTAGTAGAGCATAATGAAGAATTGTGGCATGCTCCAGTTGGTGCGTTTCTCGTAGAAAAAGAAGTTGGCGTAAAGGACTCTGAAATTCTTGATGCAATTAAGTATCATACTTCGGGAAGAATAAATATGACCTTGCTAGATAAAGTTATTTTTTTGGCAGATTATATTGAACCGGGACGTGATTTTCCAGGTGTAGAAGAAGTGAGGCAATCTGCGAAAGAAAATTTAGATATAGCGGTCGTTCAATCATTACGCAATACTATTCAATTTCTTTTAAAACGAAATCAACGAATTTACCCCAAAACAGTGGATGCATATAATGACTTACTTTTAAAAATAAAGGGAGGAAACAAAGGATGAACGAAAACTTATTACAAATTACAGCGAAGGCTGCAGATGATAAAAGAGCGGAAGATTTAGTTGCGCTAAACATGCAAGGAATTTCATTAGTGTCGGATTACTTTTTTATTTGCCATGGTAATTCAGATAAACAAGTACAAGCGATTGCGAGAGAAATTAAAGAAAAAGCGGAAGAACAAGGAGTGTCTGTACGAAGAATGGAAGGGTTTGACGAAGCGCGCTGGATTTTAATTGATCTAGGCGATGTTATTGCTCATGTTTTCCATCGTGAAGAGCGTATGTATTATAACTTAGAACGACTTTGGGGCGATGCTCCGCGTGTTGATCTACAAATTAGCGGAATATAATAATGGCTTACGAACAATTTGCTTTTATTTACGACAAGCTTATGGAAGATGTACCATATGATCAATGGGTAACGCTTGTAGGAAAAATAAAAGAACAATATTTCCTGAACGAGGAATCATTCTCCATTTTAGATGTTGCTTGTGGTACAGGAGAGCTCTCGGTTCGATTTGCGAAAAAGGGGTGGGATGTAACTGGGGTAGACTTGTCGGAAGATATGCTTGCAATTGCAAATGAGAAAGCATTCGAAGCACAAATACCCATTCCCTTTTTTCAACAAAACATGGCGGAACTTCAAGGGTTTGAGCGACAAGATTGTATCGTTATCTTTTTAGATTCTATAAATTACTTACAATCGGAACAAGAAGTGATTCAAACGTTTTCTTCTGTTTATGATCAGCTAAAAGAAGGTGGAATCTTCTTGTTTGATGTCCACTCAGCTTACAAAATAAATGAAGTGTTTGCTAGTTCCACGTTCACTCTAGTTGAAGATGAAGTATCCTATATTTGGAACTCATTTAAAGGTGAATATAAGAATAGTATCGAGCATGAGCTTACTTTTTTTGTTTTGGATGAAGATACGGATCAATATGAAAGAATTGATGAATTACATAAACAACGCACTTATCCAATCGAGCAATTTCAAGCATGGCTACAGGAAATTGGGTTTTCAATCGTTTCACTTTATGGAGATGAACCATTTTTACCGGTAAGTGATACTTCTGAAAGATTATATTTCGTGTGTAAAAAATAAAAGAGCAAGAAGAGTAATGTGGACTACTCTTTTTGCTCTTTTTACTGTAACAAATTTACCTAAACAAAAACTTAATAAAAAATGGTACATGATAAAGGATTTTTGTATGGAAATATCGTATTATTTAAATTGGTCATCCACTTCACTAATATCTTCGTAATATTTATCGTGTGTCTTATGGAATAAATGATGAAATATTTCACCTAGTTCTCCTTCTAGTACTTTTATTCCTTCTCCAGTTACACCACCCTTTACACAAACTTTCTCTTGTAGGGTTGGAAGAGTAAAAATTTGCTTTTCTAACAATTTACCCATACCGATCATCATCTCACTAGCGAGGGAAGTTGCTTGCTCATGTGAAATTTCCGTTTCGCTTACTGCAGCGTCAATAAATCTTTGTAGCAAATAGCTGAAAAATGCTGGTCCACAACTTACGATATCGGAAGCAACTCTTGTTACATTGTTCTCAATTTCAATCGGTGTAGAAAGTTGGGAAAATAATCGCCATAAGTAGTCTTTATAATCTTTTCCCATCGATTGTCCATACGTAAATAACGAAACACCAGCGAGTGCTTGATTCGTAATACTCGGAATGATTCTTGCGATTTGGCACGGTACTACACTTTCTAATTGTTCAACAGACACGGGGCTTGTAATGGAGACGATGCATTGCTCCTTATTTAAATTCGGAAGAAGTTTTGTTAAAAGGGGACGAATCTCTAATGGTTTTACGCAAATAAAGATAACATCACTTTCTTTTGCAACTTCTTCACCTGAATGTTTAACGTTAACGTCATTATATCTTTCTTGTATTGTTAGTGCTTTTTTTATAGTACGATTCGTAATCGTTATATTTTCAGGAGGTACTGCATGTGATTCAACAAATGCGTCAATAAGGATGGTCCCCATATTTCCTGTGCCAATAAATCCTATTTTCATTATTGTTCCCTCCTTTTAACCGTGATTTCTCTCCTAAACTATATGTG
This sequence comes from Sutcliffiella cohnii, assembly GCF_002250055.1. NCBI lineage: Bacteria > Bacillati > Bacillota > Bacilli > Caryophanales > Bacillaceae > Sutcliffiella > Sutcliffiella cohnii. The sequence goes on along the minus strand of NZ_CP018866.1, from coordinate 3,147,370 downwards.
TACTTTGTATGAAATATGAATAGAAAGGATGAAAACTTCCATGAAAGAAACATTTGAAGTTCATAAAAATAAGTTTTTAATTGGGATAGGTATTCTAATTGGCTGTTGCCTGTTTTACTTTCTTCAACCACTATTTTTATCGAATGAGGATGATTGGATTGAAATTCAAGATGAAGTAGAGGATTATGAAGGTGAACATGTAGATCCGATAACTGAGGAGAAAAGCGAAGAAAACAATATACTCGTAATTGTAGATGTAAAAGGCGAGGTTAACATACCGGGTGTTTATCAATTAACTACAGGAGAACGAGTGATGGATGCGATTATGAAAGCGGGAGGATTTACGGAAGAAGCTAATAGCCACCATGTTAATCTAGCGGCTCTAGTAACAGATGAAATGGTCATTTACGTACCTAAGCACGGGGAGGAAATGATGGATGTAGCGGTTACTACTCAGCCGATAAATAGTTCTTCCGGTGAATCAGAGGGGAAAATTAACATTAATAGTGCATCAGAAGAAGAGCTTACGAAACTAACTGGGATCGGTCCTTCAAAAGCAAAAGCGATCGTTCGCTATCGAGAGGAGCATGGATTTTTCAAGTCGGTAGATGAATTAGTCAATGTGTCGGGAATCGGTGACAAATCGTTAGCAAGCATTCGAGATGAAATTATTGTAGGAAATTAAATTGCCTATTCACCATTCTGCTTGTACACTTAAATTATAAAAAAATAGAGGAGGATAAAAAGTGGCTAGAATTTCGTGGAATCAATATTTTATGGCGCAAAGCCATTTGCTAGCTCTTCGAAGTACTTGTACAAGACTTGCGGTTGGAGCAACAATCGTTCGAGATAAACGTATCATTGCTGGAGGATATAACGGTTCGATCGCTGGAGGAGTACACTGCATAGACGAAGGGTGCTATGTAATTGATAATCATTGTGTACGAACTATTCATGCAGAAGTAAATGCCCTTTTGCAATGTGCTAAATTCGGTGTTCCTACAGAAGGTGCAGAAATATATGTTACTCATTTCCCTTGTTTACACTGCTGCAAGTCTCTCATTCAAGCTGGCATTAAAGTTGTATACTATGCTCAAGATTATAAAAATCACCCTTACGCAGAAGAACTCTTTAAACAAGCAAATGTAAGAACAGAAAAAGTCGTCATGGCCGAGGATGCGGTAGATCCGGATTTTTCTGCAAAACGTGAACTCTTTGATGAACTGTTAATAAAATTGGAAGCAACAGGTACAACAAAGGAAGAATTATTGAATTACAGTGAAAAAATAGACAAGCTTTTTGAACGAAAGGTGTAATGAGAAATTGAGGAAAGGTGATTTATTACATATTGCTATTTCCTTCTGTTTAGGTATAGCAGCTACCTACTTCTCTTGGTGGTTGCTTGCCCTTTTATTGTTGTACCTTTTCTTTTTTTGTTTGCAACAGCGACGAACCGTTTTTCTTACGATTAGTTTTTTTCTGTTCGGATGTATTTATATTTTTATCTTCGATGCTAATAATGTTACAAAGTTTACAGAAGCTGATGGTGAACACATCGTAGGTGAGATAATATCCATTATCGATATAGATGGTGATAAAGTCAGTTTTACAATTAAGACTAGTGGTGAAAAATTAGTTGTCCAATATTTTATGTCTTCGAAAACCGAAACACAGCAAGCAAAAGAACTTTTTCCAGGAGCCAAATGTATTTGGTCTGGTCGATTAAAGAAACCTTCCTATCCAACTAACCTCTATGCATTTAACTATAACCAATATTTATATCACCAAAAGATACATTGGGTATACGAATTAAATGCTCTTCCTACTTCTTGTAAGGAATCAGAGACTATTTTTACAAAACTCCAACAATTTAGACAAAGCGGAATGACACTCATTCAAGAAGAAATACCTACACCAGCCAGTAGCTTTATCATTGCATTGTTATTTGGGGAAAGAAAATTTATTGAAGAAAATACATTAACCGCCTATCAAAAGTTAGGGATTGTTCATTTGTTAGCAATTTCTGGTTTACACGTAGGAGTACTAACGGGTTTTCTTTTTTATATATGTGTTCGGGTCGGAATAACTCGAGAGCGTGCGTTGAAATTGTTATTATTGTTCTTACCTTTTTACGTAATTATTGCCGGAGCAGCTCCATCTGTTATTAGGGCAAGCTGTATGACGGGATTTGTCCTAATTTTCATGCTTCAAAAAAAACGACTGTTAGCAGTTGATGCAATCGGACTGGCTTGTATCGTATTGCTAATAATCAACCCTTATTTTTTGTTTCATGTTGGATTCCAACTTTCTTTTTCCGTAAGTTTGGCTTTACTCCTTTCGACTAAAATAATTCAAGCAGTAAAAAGCTCCTTTGTTCGTGTCTTACTCGTTTCCTTCATCGCACAATTAGCGTCATTTCCAATCATTATTTATCACTTTTACGAAATATCCTTATGGAGCTTTTTATTAAATACAATTTATGTGCCTTTTTATTCGCTTTTTATCCTTCCGCTAAGTTTTATTATATTTATCCTTTGTATATTAGGCGGTGGCTACCTCTCCGCTATTTTCCCTTTTATGCAATGGCCTTTAACAGTAATGAACGATTTAGCCATCTATCTGGCCGATGTTCCGTTTGGACATTTATCTTTTGGAAAACCACAGTTGCTCATGGTATGTATTTTTTATGCGATTATTATTGCGCTTTTTTATTACATCGAAACTGGTAACCGAAAAAGAATAATAATTATTTTTAGTTTATTATGTGTCCTTTGTTTTGGACAATTAAACAGTGGGTATTTTACTTCATACGGGAAGGTAATTGTTATAGATATAGGTCAAGGTACAGCAATCGTTGTAAAACTACCGTATGGTCAAGGTGCATTTCTAATTGACACTGGCGGTGAAATTCCTTTTGAAAAGGAAGAGTGGAGAAAAAGGAGAAATGAATTTCATAGTGGGCAACAGATTCTTTTGCCGTTATTAAAAGCAGAAGGCGTTCGTACTCTAGATAAACTCATCATTACACACGGTCATTACGATCATTTCGGAAATGCCGAAGTTCTATGGGATAGTCTCAATGTAAAAGAAACCGTTGTTCCATTTACATTTGGCCGAGATGAATTAGAAGAACAATTTATTGAAGATGCAATGAGACAAAACGTACCAATTCGATATGTACGAAGTGGTGAGAGTTGGAAGGTAGGTAAATATGTTTTCCGTATATTAATGCCAGATGTAATGTATGAAAATAAAAATAATGATTCTATTGCCATTTTAACGGAACTAGGCGGTCTAACATGGCTTTTTACAGGTGATATGGAAAAAGAAGCGGAGGAGAAGCTATTAAACCTTTATCCATCACTTAGTGCGGATGTATTATTAATAGCTCATCACGGAAGCGCTACTTCAACGACAGAACCGTTTTTACAAGCGGTAAACCCTAATATTGGTATAATTTCAGTTGGAAGAAACAATCGGTACGGTCACCCTGACGTTGAAGTATTACAAAGGTTACACGACGAGAAAGTGCGAATTTTCCGTACAGATGAAAATGGAGCTATTTTCTATAAATTCACAACAAGAAGTGGAACATTTTCAACTGTATTACCATAATATATTGTATCCATAATAAAATCGTTTGGCGCCTAATCTACATGAAAAAAGAGACTGCTGTCTCTGCAGTCTCTTTTATACGGTACCCTTACTTTTTCACAACTGGCTGTGATGAAACAAGTACGGTATTATGTAATGCCGTAATTAAGATGCTAAAAAGTGAATCACTGTTGCCATTATAAAGAGTGTTGCGAAAAAGCCGAAGGATACGACAAAGCCAATACCAGAATCAACAACGTCGTTACGTTTTGTTTGGACGCTTTTTTCAAATTCGTTCATAAGTATCCCTCCCTACCATCATTAGTATAAGCGATTCATCCTAAAAAATCTACATGTTGAAAATTTTAGTTTTCCACCACTGACAAGAGTTGTCACAAATAGTTCAGAAAGAATCGGACATCATAATTAGTACACACCGGCCGGTTCAGTTATATCGTTAACAGGTAAGAATCCTGGGGCTTATTTGTTAACGTTTATATAAAATGGAGGATTAGTTTGACTTTTGGAAGGAGAACTAATCCTCTTTTGCATTCATTTAAAGAACTGTTTTTAAAACACTTGTCAATTCGAAAATTTCTCGTTACGATAATGACAGAAATGATTGAATGACGGGAGTATACATATGTTATTAGAACAAATAAAAAAGCTAAAAGCCAAAAAATTCGCCAACATTTATTTATTATACGGTTCCGAACAATATTTATTACAAGAAATGAAAAACGCTATTATTGAAAATGTATTAGAAGAACATGAGCATGATTTTAATTTATCTTCTTATGATATGGAAGAAACTTCGATCGATTTGGCTATCGAGGATGCAGAAACATTGCCGTTTATGGGGGAGAAAAGGGTTGTAATTATAACTAATCCGTTCTTTTTAACGGCTGAAAAAAATAAAAGTAAAGTAGAACATAATATAGATCGCTTTTTATCCTATATTGAATCACCAGCTCCATATACGGTATTTGTTATATTAGCATCGTATGAAAAGCTAGATGAGCGGAAAAAGATTGTAAAAACATTAAAAAAGACTTCAGACGTATTAGAAGCTAATACATTAAATGAACGAGATTTAAAGCAATGGATAACTCAAAAAGCTAAAGAATACGGGACTGGAATAGAGGAAGATGCTGCGGAAGAATTATTAAAAATTGCTGGAGTACACTTAGCCGTCCTTGCCCAAGAAATAAACAAGATGGCCATGTATATTGGCTCTGGTAATATTACAACAGAAGTGGTACAAAAATTAGCGGCAAAGACAATGGAACATAATGTTTTTGAACTAATTGAAAGTATTGTTCAAAGAAAAATAGATCGCGCCCTTGAAATATTATTTGAATTGTATCGTAACAACGAGGAACCAATTAAAATACATGCATTGTTAACAAATCAATTTCGTTTAGTGTACCAAGTGAAAGATCTGACAGAGCAAGGTTATAGCCAACAAAAAATCGCAAGTATCGTAAAGGTCCACCCATATAGAGTAAAATTGGCAGCTCAACACGGACGCCGTTTTAGCAGGCCGGAACTAATGAACTTAATTGATAATTTAGCGGAAGCGGATTATTCCATGAAAAGCGGGAACATCGACAAACGGTTAGCAATTGAGTTGTTATTATTAAAATTGGCGAACCTGAAATAAATGAGTTGTCCTAAAAGTCAGTAGAAACTGACTTTTAGGACTTTTTTGTTCGTTAACATTATAAGGTTTTTAAAAAGTTCATTAGTTTTATAACAAATTTTTCACTAATAGTAGTTGCTATAGAATAAAACACATTAAACCACGTATATTGAATCTACTTTCTTAATGTGTACAAACAAAACAGTGGAAAAACATTTCGTTTTTCCACTGTTTTAAGAATATAGGAAAGCGCTTTCTCTTGTGAAAATAAAAAAACGACCCAAGTGGATCGCTTTTTATCATTATGCAGTTACACCGTTAACAGCTTTCGCTAAGCGAGCTTTTTGACGGTCAGCAGCATTTTTGTGGATAAGACCTTTTTGAGCAGCTTTGTCTAAACGGCTTGCAGCTTCTAAGTATGCAGTTTTTGCACCTTCCACATCGTTATTAGCAACGAAAGCTTCTACTTTCTTAACTGCTGTACGCATTGCAGATTTAACAGTTGCATTATGTGCACGACGTTGATCGCTAGTTTTTACACGTTTAATTGCAGATTTAATATTTGGCATGTAGTTCACCTCCATACATTTTCAAACAAATCGAGAATTATATGAACTCGATATTTTTACAATAAGAACAAGTGATATTCTATCAAAATCAAAGAGATTATGCAATAGTTAGTCAAGGTATTTTTCTTGAAAGGCGAATTAGCTTCGATTTTTATCGTACTAAAAACGACTTTTTCGAGAAAAAGTGCCGACCTCGTCCCCTGATGTGGATATAGATGGAAAAAAGTGCCGACCTCGCCCCCTGATGTGGATATAGATGGAAAAAAGTGCCGACCTCGTCCCCTGATGTGGATATAGATGGAAAAAAGTGCCGACCTCGTCCCCTAATGGATACAGATGGAAAAAAGTGCCGACCTCGTCCCCTAATGGATACAGATGGAAAAAAAGTGCCGACCTCGCCCCCTAATTGATAAAGGTGGAAAAAGTACCGACCTCGTCCCTTAATGGATACAGATGGAAAAAAGTGCCGACCTCGCCCCTTAATGGATATAGATGGAAAAAAGTGCCGACCTCGTCCCCCTGATGGATAAAGGTGGAAAAAGTACCGACCTCGTCCTTTTATAAGATCTGGAGTAAGTATTGCTGACCGAATAAGTCTACTAAAAAAACTTGACGATTAAACTTCTTTGCATGAATAAATGTAAGTTAGGTAAAGATAAAAGTAAATTTTGGTAAGAGATGATAGGAGGACTTTTGACAGTGGAACTAGATTTAAGCCAATACAACATACGAACCGACCTAGCAGTGGAAGCTAGCCAGATGGCATTAGATAAACATAATCAAGATGCGAAGGAGCCTGTTTCGGCACTTGAAGGTGTTGTAATAAAAGATCGCGAAGAAGATGGAGTAAAAATTACGACCGTAACAATTACCGAACAAGGAGCAGAGATTACTGGGAAAAAGCCAGGAAATTATTTAACATTCGAGGTTCAAGGAATCCGGCAAAAGGATACAGAACTGCAAGATAGAGTAGAAACAGTTTTCGCAAAAGAGTTTTCCCGATTTTTAGAACAATTAGGAATTCCGAAAGATGCAAGCTGTTTAGTTGTAGGATTAGGGAACTGGAATGTAACACCTGATGCGCTAGGGCCGATAGTATGTGAAAACTTACTAATTACGAGACATCTATTTGCGCTTCAACCAGAGAATGTACAAGAAGGATTTCGTCCGGTAAGTTCCATCGTGCCTGGTGTTATGGGATTAACTGGAATTGAAACGAGTGACATCATTTTTGGAGTAGTAGAAAAGTCAAAGCCAGATTTCGTTATAGCGATTGACGCATTAGCTGCAAGGTCAGTAGAACGAGTGAACTCTACGATACAAATTTCAGATACTGGTATTCATCCGGGATCAGGAGTAGGAAATAAACGGAAAGAATTGAGTAAAGAAACGTTAGGAATTCCTGTTATCGCTATAGGTATCCCAACGGTTGTAGATGCAGTTTCCATTACAAGTGATACGATAGATTTTATTTTGAAGCATTTTGGTAGAGAAATGAAAGAAGGAGACCGACCATCTCGTGCTCTAGCCCCTGCCGGAATGACGTTTGGTGAGAAAAAAGTGTTAACTGACGAAGATCTGCCATCAGAGGAACATCGCCAAAGCTTTTTAGGAATGGTTGGTACGCTAGAAGAAGAGGAAAAAAGAAGGTTAATACATGAAGTGCTTCAGCCCCTTGGTCATAATTTAATGGTAACACCTAAAGAAGTGGATGATTTTATAGAAGATATGGGGAACGTTATTGCTGGCGGCTTAAATGCAGCACTACATAGTCAAGTAGATCAAGATAATGTAGGAGCTTATACGCATTAATTATTACTTTGAGGGATGTAAAAAATAAACAAGTTTAAAAACTTAAATATAAATAGGACAAGCTTGTTCTAAACCCTTTCCTTCCGACATACACATCTAGTAATCGTGAAGGAAAGGGTGAGTATTTTTCATGAAGGGCTACCGCTCCTCAAGCGTCGTCGTAACAATAAATGGGACAAGCATTAAAAAAACAATCGTAGCAATCATCGCAGGCTTTATGTTAATTTTCGCGGTATCCGGATTATTAACCTCCTTAAAACCAGAGTACCGAGTAACGTTCTCGGCTATAAATGAGTTTTCAAAACGATTTTCTGGAGAGTCACTATTATTTATTTTTGGATACGAAAATGCTTATTTTACCCAAGGAATTTCTGAAGGTGTGAAAAAGCCAAATTATGTATCAGCGCTTTTTCAATTAACGACAAGTTTAAATTTAGACGATCCACGTAGTTTAATTCGAGGGGAAATTCCTGGTTTTAGGCAATATGATGGAGAAATACTAATCGCTGGTCAAGGAACAAATTATACAAATTTACCATTTGAGTCACCTCCTCCTCGTGATGTAATGATGGCTGAACGAGAGGCTGCTATTATAAATCTTGAAGAAGAAGATTCAACAGGTGAGGGGAACACTACTCCTCCAGCTAATAATACTGGTGATCGTAAGGTTGTTTATATTTATAACACGCATAATACAGAATCATTTTTACCGTATTTAGAAGGTGTTACAGAAGCTGATCGTGCCTATCATTCACAAGTAAATGTAACAAGGTTAGGTGAAAGATTAAAAACCGAGCTCGAAACACGTGGTGTCGGAGCACAGTTTGAAACAAAAGATATTATGGAAGACTTAAATAAACGAGGCTGGGTCTTTGGACAAGCTTATAATGCGTCTAGGCCAGTAGTAAAAGAAGCAATGGCCTCTAATCGTGATTTACAATATTTCATTGATATTCATAGAGATTCTCAAGGGAAAGATATTACAACTATTGATCTGAATGGTGAAAAATATGCAAGAGTTATGTTTGTAATTGGGAAGAACAACCCTAACTATGAAAAGAATGAAAGATTAGTTGCTGAATTGCACGAGTTATTCGAGGAAAAATATCCAGGAGTTAGTAGAGGATCTTTTGTTCCTAAAGGTAGCGTAAATGGTGTCTACAACCAAGACTTATCTGAAAATTCCATTCTTATTGAAATCGGCGGAGTAGAAAATACATTTGAAGAAATGTATCGGACAGTAGAAGCATTTGCGGATGTGTTCAGCGAGTTCTACTGGCAGGCTGAAAAAGTAGATGGAACACCACAAGGAGAAGGACAATAAAATGATCTCTCCTACATTCTAATTTGTGAGGTGCGAACAAGTATGATGAAAAGATTTATGCTAAAGTGTACATTTATCGCGCTTGTGTTATTTCTTGGAGTGCTTTTAGGAATAGGTCAAGCGAATGAAGGAATGAAAAAAATGCAAGGTGTTGAAGGCGATACTTCGGGTGGACAACCTTTTCACATTTTTGAAAAAGAAGATGGTGAAAAGCGAACGCTGTTAGGTGCAGAAGGAACGAAACAAGATATAGAGGCAAAGCAACAAAAGTTAGAGCAAATTAAATCACATAACTTTTATTCCTCGATGGGGAAAAAACTTGCTGACGGAGTTACGAATGCAGTAGGGAAAGTGATTCAAGATTCGGTTGAAAAAGTAAAAGAGTTATAATTGTAAAAAAGTTCCACGCTTTGCGTAGGAACTTTTTTGTTATCGCAAATAAAACGTAGTTATCGCAAATAAAACGTAGTTATCGCAAATAAAACGTAGTTATCGCAAATAAAACGTAGTTATCGCAAATAAAACGGTACTGTCAATAATTATGTGTAAGCATTTGTACTCAATGAGTTATATGTCTTTGTTAGTGGAGGATTCAGGCAGCCGCGGCTGCCTGAATCCTCCACTTTTAGGCTTTGGGATACCGCTCCTCAAACATTTTTAATATTTGATCATGAGCTAGGCCGAATCCACTTAGTTTTCTTCTTGACCAGCGCTCGTTATAGTCGATAGAGGTCAGGTACGTAATCTTTTCAGCTGCTTCAATGTTAGGCAGGCTATTCATGGTTTTTAACCTCTTGCGGATTTCCTTAATGGTACGCTCAATAAGATTTGTAGTGTAGATGTACTTTTGGACATCCTCAGGGTAGCGTAAAAAGGTTAAGAGTACTGGAAGGTCTTCTTCCCAAGAAGCTATTTCTCGACTGTAGCGCTTTTTCCATTTCTCCCTGAGCTCTCCGAACGCTTTCTCAGCTTCTTCGTATGTGCTTGATGTATAGACTTTTTTAAAATCAGTACTTAGCTCAGCTTGATCCTTCTTACGTGCTTTATTCATAGTGGAACGGACCTTGTGTATTACACAACGTTGAACATCAGCTTTTGGAAAGATGGAACGAAATGCCTCTTCGAGACCAGTCAGTCCGTCAAAAACGCCTAGCAGTACTTCCTGTACTCCTCTGTTGCGCAGGTCCTGGAGGATTTCCTTCCAACCATTTGAAGATTCTATTCCTCCTACATAAAAACCAAGGATTTCCCTGTGGCCTTCCGGAGTAATTCCTAGAACAATATAGACAGCTTCTTTGGCTACTGTATCTCTACGAATCTTTACAAATAAAGCATCAAGAAATAAAGCACAATAGCGCTCCTTTAAAGGGCGGTTCTGCCATTCAATCACATCCTCCATCACGGCAGATGTGATATTCGATATGGTGCCAGGGGAATATTGTTCCCCAAGCAAGTTTTTCAAGATGCTCCCTACCTGACGGACTCCAACCCCGTGTTGATAAAGTTGAACAACGAGCTCATCTACTGCAACCATTCGCCTCTGATAAGGCTCAAACATATTAGTTGTGAACTCTCCCTTACGATCACGGGGAACAGCCAAATCTTCAACGCGGCCATACATGGTGTCGAGAGTCCTCGGATAGTATCCGTTACGCGAATTTCCTTCTCCGACAGGTTCGTTCTCTAGTACACTCTTGATTTCCTCACGCAAGATAGTTTCTATTTTCTCCTTTAGGAGATCCTGCATGGAGATTTTTAAGATAGTGGCTAAATCTAATTTATCTGTGTTAAAATGAGACATGGATAAAGTACTCCTCTCAAAGGTTATTGTGGTGATAACTCAGAGAGTACTTTGTCCTTTTTTATTTGTCTAGCAAAAGGACTTACACATACTTTTATACATCATCAATAAAACGTAGTTATCGCAAATAAAACGTAGTTATCGCAAATAAAACGTAGTTATCGCAAATAAAACGTAGTTATCGCAAATAAAACGAAAGCGGAGCGCGCCAGCACCTTCAAACGAAATAGGTAAATGTATCCAGTTGACGGGAGCCTATAAATTTCATTGATTCTAAAAATTAATATTGATATAATCAATTGTACTGTATGTTGCCGATTATGTAGGAGTGAACGTGATGAATAGAGAAGAAAGATTAGAACGTCAGTCGAAAATAAGAAATTTTTCCATTATTGCTCATATTGACCATGGAAAATCTACCTTAGCTGACCGAATACTAGAAAAAACATCTGCCTTAACGCAGCGTGAAATGAAAGCCCAATTACTTGATTCTATGGACTTAGAGCGTGAGCGAGGCATTACGATTAAGTTAAATGCTGTTCAGCTTAGATATAAAGCAAAGGATGGAGAAACATATATTTTCCACCTTATTGATACACCGGGACACGTCGATTTTACTTATGAAGTATCGCGAAGCTTAGCTGCTTGTGAAGGGGCTATATTAGTAGTTGATGCAGCACAAGGTATCGAAGCCCAAACGTTAGCGAATGTATATTTAGCACTAGATAACAATCTTGAAATTATGCCGGTTATTAACAAAATAGACCTTCCGAGCGCAGAGCCTGAGCGTGTTCGTCAAGAAATTGAAGATGTTATCGGTTTAGATGCATCTGAAGCTGTTTTAGCAAGTGCGAAAGCTGGTATCGGGATTGAAGACATTTTAGAACAAGCTGTTCAAAAAATACCAGCTCCAGAAGGTGACCCAGAAGCACCTTTAAAAGCTTTGATTTTTGACTCGTTATTTGACCCTTACCGAGGTGTAGTTGCCTATATTCGTGTTGTCGAAGGTACTGTTAAAGTAGGAGACAAAATAAAAATGATGGCAACAGGAAAAGAGTTTGAAGTTAATGAAGTCGGTGTATTTACCCCAAAACCGTTACAACTCGATGAGCTAACAGTTGGAGATGTAGGTTTTTTAACAGCGTCTATTAAAAATGTTGGAGACACTCGTGTTGGGGATACGATAACGAGTGCGAAAAACGGTGCAACAGAACCGTTACCAGGTTATCGTAAATTAAATCCAATGGTATTCTGTGGACTATATCCAATTGACTCTGCTAAGTTTAACGATCTACGTGATGCTTTAGAAAAATTAGAACTAAATGACTCTGCGTTACAATATGAGCCAGAAACTTCTCAAGCATTAGGGTTTGGATTCCGTTGTGGGTTTTTAGGTTTATTACACATGGAAATTATTCAGGAAAGAATTGAACGTGAATTTAATATTGATCTTATTACGACAGCACCATCTGTTATTTACAACGTTTTCTTAACAGATGGTGAAGAATTAAGAGTCGATAACCCATCTAACATGCCAGATCCACAATCTATTGACCGTGTAGAAGAACCTTACGTAAAAGCTACTATTATGGTTCCGAATGATTATGTAGGAGCGGTTATGGAACTATGCCAAGATAAACGCGGAAACTTTATTGATATGCAATATTTAGATGAAAAACGTGTAAGCATTATATACGAAATTCCGTTAGCAGAAATCGTATATGACTTCTTCGATCAATTAAAATCTAATACAAAAGGGTATGCATCTTTTGATTACGAATTAATTGGTTACAAACCGTCTAAGCTTGTGAAGATGGATATTTTATTAAACGCTGAATATGTAGATGCACTTTCCTTTATCGTTCACCGCGATGCCGCTTACGAACGTGGAAAAGTAATTGTTGAAAAACTAAAAGATCTTATTCCAAGACAGCAATTCGAAGTGCCGATACAGGCGGCCATCGGACAAAAAATTGTTGCTCGTTCTACTATTAAAGCAATGCGTAAAAACGTATTAGCGAAATGTTACGGTGGAGATATCTCTCGTAAACGTAAATTATTAGAGAAACAAAAAGAAGGTAAAAAACGAATGAAATCTGTTGGTTCCGTAGAAGTGCCACAAGAAGCATTTATGGCAGTACTTAAAATGGACGATAGCAACAGCAAAAAGTAAAACGGAAAAACACCGCAGAATTCAACTGCGGTTTTTTCTATATATAATCTAAACAAGAAAGTGTGAGATAAGTGATAAAAGCTGCCTATTTGCATATACCCTTTTGTGAGCATATTTGTCACTATTGTGACTTTAATAAAGTGTTTTTAAAAAACCAGCCGGTGGACGAATACTTGCAACAAATGGATGTAGAAATGAAAAAAACGGTGGAAAGATTCCCTACAGAAAACCTCGATACTATTTTTGTAGGGGGAGGAACGCCAACTTCCTTATCTGCTAGTCAGCTCGAAGTATTTTTAACATCCATTCATGAGCATCTACCATTTCAAAAAGATACGGTGGAATTTACATTTGAAGCTAACCCTGGAGACTTAACTAACGATAAACTAAAGGTGTTAAAAGATTTCCACGTTAATCGCCTAAGCTTCGGAGTACAAAGTTTTAACGATGAGTTGTTAAAAAGAATTGGACGTTCTCATCGAGCAAAAGATGTTTTTCAATCGATCACAAATGCAAGGGAAGTAGGGTTTGAAAATATTAGTATTGACCTTATTTATAGCTTACCAGATCAAACAGTAGAAGATTTTGAAGAAACGCTAAAAACCGCTCTTGCGCTGGAAATGGAGCATTATTCTGCATACTCATTAATTATTGAGCCAAAAACAGTCTTTTATAATTTAATGAATAAAGGTAAACTTCCGCTACCATCACAAGAAGAGGAAGCACGTATGTATGAAGTATTATTGGAAGAAATGGCCAAGCATAACTATCATCAATATGAAATAAGTAATTTTGCTAAAGTAGGACTGGAGAGCAGGCACAATATCACCTATTGGGCGAACGAACAATATTACGGCATTGGTGCCGGTGCGCATAGCTATGTTCAAGGAGTCCGAAGAGCTAATGTTGGTCCGCTAACACATTACATGAAATCAATTGATGAAACAGGTTTTCCTTATAAAGAAGAACATAATGTAACAGTTCAAGAACAAATGGAAGAAGAAATGTTCCTCGGCTTAAGAAAAACAGAAGGGGTATCCAAAGGTCATTTTAAGGAAAAATTCGGTAAGGCACTCGATGATGTTTTTTCAAAAGAAATTCAAGAGCATATAGAAAAAGGCTTATTGCAGTGGAACGGCGACCAACTTTCTCTTACGAAAAAGGGTAAATTTCTCGGAAACGAAGTGTTCCAATCATTTATTGGGGTAAATTAAGGGAAGACCTCCGCGATAGTAAAGCTTGCACCATGTAATATGAAATTAGAGTGAAGACTCTTACAGTTTAGAACCGTGAGTGACTCGTAGCGAAGAGGAACGGATTAAATCATAACTCCAACCTATTTTCAGGGCAGAACCATTCAAATTTAACAATAAATCATATTGCATATCCATTGACAGAGTAATGGCATTTTGGTAATTTAATTATAGAATTAGCACTCGATGTTTAGGAGTGCTAACAGAGGTGATGAAACGTGTTAACGGAACGCCAGTTGTTAGTATTACAAGTAATTATTGACGACTTTATCCGTTCTGCACAACCGGTTGGCTCCAGAACGTTGTCGAAAAAAGAAGAAATAACGTTTAGTTCTGCAACGATCCGAAATGAGATGGCAGACTTAGAAGAATTAGGCTTTATTGAGAAACCTCACACTTCTTCAGGTCGTGTTCCTTCTGAAAGAGGATATCGTTACTATGTCGATCATTTGTTATCTCCAGACCGACTATCGGTACGCGAAGTATCAGAAGTAAAATCATTATTTCGAGAACAAATTTATGAGTTAGAAAAAGTTATCCAAAAATCAGCGCAAATTTTGTCTGATTTAACCCAATACACATCCATTGTATTAGGTCCGGCTGTTCATGAAAATAAGCTAAAGAGACTTCAAATCGTTCCTATCAGCAATGATAAAGCTGTAGCAATTTTCGTAACAGATACAGGTCATGTCGAAAATAGAACGATAACGTTTCCGACGAATGTTTCACCATCAGATATTGAAAAAATGGTAAACATATTAAACGATCGTCTAGTAGGGGCTCCGCTAGTAGAATTAACGAACAAACTGTATAAAGAAGTAGCAACTATACTACGCTCACATATAAGTAACTATGAGCTAGTAATGGAATCGTTAAATTCTACATTGCAAATTAATGATACACAAAACATCTTTACTAGTGGTAAAACAAATATGCTTTCATTACCTGAATTTAATGATATTAATAAAGTCAAATCACTAATGCTGTTAATTGAGCAAGGGAAAGACTTATATCAACTCATCCGTGCGAAAGAAGCTGGCCTTAATATAAAAATCGGAAGTGAAACTAACATGGAAGGGCTAGAAAATTGTAGTCTCATTACTGCTACATACTCAATTGGTCCGGAACAATTAGGAACGATTGCAATACTCGGACCAACTAGAATGGAGTATGCACGAGTAGTTAGTCTATTGAAACTAGTAAGTTCCGATTTGACGAATGCAGTCTCTTCCTTGTATCAAAAAGGTTAGCGTTGGAAATATTGAATAGGGGTAGGTAAGGGAAACACCCTTACTTATCCACGTCTGTTTTATTCAATTATTTTACAAAATATAGAGAAGAATGGTAAAATTATTATTTCTTTTAAGGGAGGTGAAACCATTGACAATAGAAAAAGATAATACAGTAGAAATTGTTGAAGAAACAAATGAGCTTACGGAAGAGCAAGAGCAAGTTGTAAGCGAAGAAGAAGCTCTAAACTCTAATGAAGATGCTGAACTAGCAAGTGCAAAGGAACGTATTGCTGAGCTGGAAAATAAATTAGAAGATAGTGAGAATCGTATTCTCCGACTTCAAGCAGACTTTGATAACTTTAGAAGAAGAGTAAGACTTGACCAAGAAGCTGCTCAAAAATATCGTGCGCAAAATTTAGTAACTGACATATTACCTGCGCTAGATAATTTTGAAAGAGCATTACAAGTCAACACTGATGATGAAAAAGTTAAATCAATCCTTCAAGGGGTAGAAATGGTTCATCGCCAACTAGTAGAAGCATTGAAAACAGAAGGTGTGGAAGCTATTGAGGCGGTAGGAAAGCAATTTGATCCGAACGTTCATCAAGCAGTAATGACTGTAGAAGATGAAGAGCATGAGTCAAATACGGTTGTTGAAGTATTCCAAAAAGGATATATTCTAAAAGATCGTGTTATTCGACCTGCAATGGTTAAAGTTTCTCAATAAACTTCATTTACATAAAGATAAGAGCTATAGGAGGAAATCAAGATGAGCAAAATTATTGGTATAGACTTAGGAACTACAAACTCTTGTGTTGCTGTCCTTGAAGGTGGCGAACCAAAAGTTATTCCTAACCCTGAGGGAAATCGAACAACGCCATCTGTTATCGCATTTAAAAATGGTGAAAGACAAGTTGGGGAAGTTGCAAAACGTCAAGCAATTACAAACCCTAACACAATTATGTCTATTAAACGTCATATGGGTACAGATCATAAAGAAGAGGTTGAAGGTAAACAATTTACACCTCAAGAACTTTCTGCTATTATTCTTCAACATTTAAAAAGCTATGCAGAAGAGTATTTAGGAGAGCCTGTAACGAAAGCGGTAGTTACAGTTCCTGCTTACTTTAATGATGCTGAGCGTCAAGCTACAAAAGATGCTGGTAGAATCGCTGGTTTAGAAGTAGAACGTATTATTAATGAGCCAACTGCTGCAGCGTTAGCATACGGCCTAGACAAAATGGAAGAGGACCAAACAATTCTAGTTTATGACCTTGGTGGAGGAACTTTCGACGTATCCATCCTTGAATTAGGAGACGGAGTATTCGAAGTTCGTTCAACAGCTGGTGATAACCGTCTAGGTGGAGATGATTTTGACCAAGTAGTAATTGACCACTTAGTAGCTGAATTCAAAAAAGAAAATGGTATTGATCTTTCTAAAGATAAAATGGCGTTACAACGTTTAAAAGACGCTGCTGAAAAAGCGAAGAAAGACTTATCTGGTGTGTCTAGCACTCAAATTTCTTTACCATTCATAACTGCTGGTGAAGCGGGACCATTACATTTAGAATTAACATTAACACGTGCAAAATTTGATGAGTTAACTGCTCATTTAGTAGAACGTACGATGAAGCCAGTTCGCCAGGCATTATCAGATGCTGGAATTAGTGCTTCTGAGCTTGATAAAGTAATTCTTGTTGGTGGATCTACTCGTATCCCAGCTGTACAAGATGCAATTAAAAAGGAAACAGGAAAAGATCCACATAAAGGTGTAAACCCTGACGAAGTGGTTGCACTTGGTGCTGCTGTTCAAGGTGGAGTTTTAACTGGTGATGTGAAAGACGTTGTATTATTAGACGTAACACCACTATCTTTAGGTATTGAAACAATGGGCGGCGTATTTACAAAACTTATTGAAAGAAATACTACGATTCCAACAAGTAAATCTCAAGTGTTCTCAACTGCTGCTGACAGCCAAACAGCTGTAGATATCCATGTTCTTCAAGGGGAGCGTCAAATGGCAGCTGATAATAAAACGTTAGGTCGTTTCCAACTAACGGATATTCCACCAGCTCCACGTGGAGTACCTCAAATCGAAGTTACTTTTGATATTGATAAAAATGGTATCGTAAACGTACGTGCAAAAGATTTAGGTACAAATAAAGAGCAAGCTATTACGATTAAGTCTAGTACAGGACTTTCTGACGAAGAAGTAGAACGTATGGTGAAAGAAGCAGAAGAGAATGCTGAAGCTGACAAACAGCGTAAAGAAGAAGTTGAACTTCGTAACGAAGCGGATCAATTAGTATTCACTACTGAAAAAACGTTAAAAGACCTTGAAGGTAAAGTAGACGAAGCAGAAGTGAAAAAAGCTGAAGATGCTAAAGAAGAATTAAAAGCTGCAATCGAAAAGAACGATTTAGCTGAGATTCGTACAAAGAAAGATGCTCTTCAAGAAATCGTGCAACAACTTTCTATGAAGCTTTACGAGCAAGCACAACAAGCTGCACAGCAAGCACAAGGTGCTGATGCAGGTGCTCAAGCAGGTGGAAATGCAGATGACAATGTTGTCGATGCAGAATTTGAAGAAGTGAACGACGACAAGAAGTAAGCTACAACTATATAGAAAGTCAAAGCGGGAGCTTTGACTTTCTTTTTCATGTTGGAGGGAAACCTTAATATAAAGAACATTTAAATAAAAGTCACATTCTCACCCTTATGTCATATCAGTCAACTATTTTTATTGCAAAACATAATACAGGTGAGATACAATAACCTTTATGTGAATAATCGGGAGTGGGTATTAATGAGTAAACGCGATTACTATGAAGTGCTCGGTGTGAGTAAAAGCGCCTCTAAAGAGGAGATAAAAAAGGCATACAGAAAGCTTTCAAAGAAATACCATCCAGATATTAATCCAGATGCAGATGCTGCAGAGAAATTCAAAGAAGTGAAAGAAGCTTATGAAGTGTTAAGTGACGATCAAAGAAAAGCTCATTATGATCAGTTTGGTCATGCGGATCCAAATCAAGGGTTCGGAGGCGGCGGAGCTGATTTTGGTGGCTTTGGCTTTGAAGATATTTTTGACACTTTCTTTGGAGGTGGTGGTCGTCGTCGACGTGATCCAAACGCGCCTCGCCAAGGATCTGATTTGCAATATACGATGACTATTTCGTTTGAAGAAGCGGCATTTGGAAAGAATACTGATATTGAAATACCTGTAGAAGAAAGCTGTGATACATGTAATGGTACAGGTGCTAAACCAGGTACGAAGGTTGAGACTTGTTCACACTGTCGTGGAACTGGGCAAGAAAGTGTCGAACAAAATACACCATTTGGTCGCATTGTAAATAGAAGAACATGTTCTAGCTGTCAAGGAACAGGTAAGTCAATTCCTAATAAATGTACTTCTTGTGGCGGTAATGGCCGCGTGAAGAAGCGCAACAAAATTTCTGTGAAAGTACCAGCTGGTATCGATGATGGACAACAATTACGTGTTGCAGGTAAAGGGGAAGCTGGAATAAACGGTGGACCTCCAGGTGACTTATATATCGTTTTCCAAGTACGTGAACATGAATTTTTTGAAAGAGATGGCGACGATGTATATTGTGAAATGCCGATAACTTATGCGCAGGCTGCACTAGGCGATGAAGTGGAAGTTCCAACTCTACATGGAAAAGTAAAATTAAAAATTCCTGCAGGCACGCAAACAGGTACAAACTTCCGTTTACGTGGAAAAGGAATTCAAAATGTTAGAGGTTACGGACAAGGAGATCAACATATCCGCATCCGCGTCGTAACACCGACAAATCTAACGGAAAAACAAAAACAATTATTACGTGAATTTGCAGAAATTAGCGGTCAAACCCCTGATGAACAAGCTGATAGCTTTTTTGCTAAAATGAAGCGGGCTTTTAAAGGAGAATAACGAAGGATTGGAGTTGGTAGTATGAAATGGTCGGAAATTAGTATCCATACAACAAATGAAGCAGTTGAACCGATTTCGAACATTTTGCATGAATCTGGTGCGAGTGGTGTGGTGATTGAGGACCCATTTGAATTAACGAAAGAACGTGAAGATATGTATGGAGAAATCTATCAACTCAATCCTGATGATTTTCCAACAGAAGGTGTTATTATTAAAGCCTATTTGCCAGTGAACAGTTTCTTAGGTGAAACAGTAGATGCTATTAAAGAGTCTATTAACAATTTACTACTTTTTGATATTGACTTAGGGCTAAACAACATCTCAATTAGTGAGGTCAATGAAGAAGAATGGGCTACTGCATGGAAAAAATATTATAACCCCGTAAAAATTTCAGAAAAATTTACTATTGTTCCTACGTGGGAAACGTACGAACCTGTTAGCACTGATGAAAAAATTATTGAATTAGATCCAGGAATGGCCTTTGGTACAGGTACTCACCCGACAACTGTTCTTTGTATTCAAGCGTTAGAAGATACAATCAAAGGGAATGAAAAGGTAGTCGATGTAGGTACCGGTTCTGGTGTATTGTCTATCGCTGCAGCAATGTTAGACGCAAAAGAAGTGCTCGCATTAGACTTAGATGAAGTGGCTGTAGATGCAGCTAAACTTAATATTAAGTTAAATAAAGCTCAAAATACCGTTACAGTACGTCAAGGTAATTTATTAAATGGTGTAAAAGGACCGGTAGATGTAGTAGTAGCAAACATATTGGCCGAAGTTATTTTACGATTCACAGATGATGTATACAATCTGTTAACACCAGGTGGTACATTTATTTCATCTGGAATTATTCATACAAAAAAGCAAGAAGTAAAGGAAAATTTAGAAAAAGTCGGTTTTACAATACAAGAAACGATGATGATGGAAGACTGGGTTGCTTTTATTGCGAAAAAAAGATAAGTGAGGGAACATGATGCAACGTTATTTTATTAGCAACGACCAAATAAATGATAATAACATTGTAATAGTGGGAGATGACGTTCATCATATTACTCGTGTTTTACGGATGAAAACTGGAGATGAACTTTTATGCTCATGTTCAGAATCCGGGAAAACTGCTCACGCAAAAATAGTCGAAATTACCAGTGATACAGTCCAGGTAGATGTTGTAAAATGGTTGGAGACCACAAGCGAATTACCTGTTCGTGTGGCAATTGCGAACGGGTTGCCTAAAGGGGATAAATTAGAATTGGTTATCCAAAAAGGGACAGAATTAGGTGCTCATCATTTTATCCCTTTTATTGCTGCTCGTTCAATCGTTAAGTGGGATGAAAAAAAAGGTCCAAAAAAAGTAGACCGCTGGAACAAAATATCCAAAGAGGCTGCAGAGCAATCACATCGTTCCTTTATTCCTAAAGTAGAGACTCCTCTCACTTTTCAACAGCTAATGGAGAAAAGTAAAGAATGGGACTATAAAATAGTAGCCTATGAAGAGGATGCGAAGGTTGGAGAAAAATCTGCTTTTGCGACAACTTTACAAAAGATAAAACCGAACGAATCCATTCTTCTTGTTGTTGGGCCAGAAGGTGGCTTAACGGAAAAAGAAGTTGATAAATTAAAAGAGCATGGATTTATAAGCTGTGCGTTAGGTCCACGCATACTACGTACGGAAACAGCACCTCTTTACGGACTTGCTGCTATTTCGTATCAATTTGAATTACTGTGAGGTGAGCGGGAAATGTCGACTGTCGCATTTCATACATTAGGTTGTAAAGTAAACCATTATGAAACAGAAGCAATTTGGCAGCTATTTAAAGCGGAAGGATACGACCGTGTAGAATATGAACAAACTGCAGATGTTTACGTTATTAATACATGTACCGTTACAAATACGGGAGATAAAAAAAGTCGTCAAGTTATTAGACGTGCCATTCGTAAAAATCCGGATGCGGTTATTTGTGTAACAGGCTGTTATGCACAAACATCTCCGGCAGAAATTATGGCAATCCCAGGTGTTGATATTGTTGTTGGAACACAAGACCGTGTGAAAATGTTAGAGTACATTGAACAATACAAACAAGAGCGCCAACCGATTAATGGTGTTGGTAACATTATGAAATCTCGTGTTTATGAGGAGTTAGATGTACCGGCATTTACAGACCGTACACGTGCATCCCTTAAAATTCAAGAAGGATGTAACAATTTCTGTACATTTTGTATTATTCCATGGGCTCGTGGGTTAATGCGTTCTCGTGATCCAAAAGAAGTTGTAAAACAAGCACAACAATTAGTGGATGCAGGTTATAAGGAAATCGTTTTAACTGGTATTCATACTGGAGGATACGGAGAAGACTTAAAAGATTATAACTTAGCCATGCTTCTTCGCGATTTAGAAGAGCAAGTAAAAGGCTTAAAACGAATCCGTATTTCTTCCATTGAAGCAAGCCAAATTACAGATGAAGTAATAGAAGTTTTAAGGAATTCAAAAATGGTCGTTCGTCATCTCCATATTCCGCTTCAATCAGGTTCCGATACTGTATTAAAGCGAATGAGAAGAAAATATTCAATGGAATTTTTTGCGGAAAGATTAACACGTCTAAAAGAAGCACTACCTGGCCTAGCTGTTACATCTGACGTAATTGTTGGATTCCCGGGTGAAACAGAAGAAGAATTTATGGAAACATATAACTTTATTAAAGAACATAAGTTTTCTGAGCTTCACGTTTTCCCATATTCTAAACGTACAGGAACACCAGCGGCTAGAATGGAAGACCAGATTGACGAAGAAGTGAAAAATGAACGAGTTCATCGTTTAATTTCTCTATCTGATCAATTAGCAAAGGAATACGCTTCTATTTTTGAAAATGAAGTATTAGAAGTAATTCCGGAAGAGAAATTTAAAGAAGAGCCGAATAGCAATTTATATGTTGGTTATACAGATAACTATTTAAAGGTTGTCTTTGAGGCAAGTGAAGAAATGGTTGGTAAACTAGTTAGAGTGAAAATCACAAAGGCTGGTTACCCATATAATGAAGGTCAATTTTTACGTGTTTTAGAAGATGACCTTACTTCTATTAATGAAAGAATAGAAGATGTAAAATTAAGCTCCTAAACAATTAGGAGCTTTTTTCATCGTTTAGCGTACAATGTCAAATACTTTTTTTAAGTTTTTGCGTAACTCAAACACACCTACCGAAATTTACTTTTTTTCAAGTAGCGATTAACCAAGTTAGTATGAAACAGACGTCATTTTCTTGATTCAGAAATGGGTATACACTCGCTTCTTGGTCTGCATTGATGCATTCTGGCATAGAGTACAAAGTTTATTTTAACGTACTGATTCGCATTTACAGGACGAGTGGGATAAAGCTAAACGTCGAGGTCAGAGCCTCAGGAAACTGGATGCGATCTCCACTCGAACCAAAAGAATGACGCCTATTTATATTTGTTTTTAAGCAGCTATTGGTAGTGTGAGCTTTTTAATTACTTCTTCTTTGTAATTATAAGTGGGGTTATTCCACTGAAATGGTTGCTGATTTTTAAGCATTGCAAATGCAATTTTAAGGAATTTGTTTCCCATAGCGATGTAGGCTTGTCTCGTCTTTTTTCCGTTTTCTTTTAAGCGTTTATAAAAAGGTCTTAGAGCCTCATTATGAGTGGATAGAGTTTTCCCTGCATTGAAAACGGCTCTTCTTAGGTTTGCGTTCCCTTGTTTAGAAATTTGTCCGTAATAACCCTTTTCAGGTCCAGATTGCTTAATAGTTGGATTTGTTCCTGCCTTTTTAATAAGTTGACTAGCACTGGTGTAGTGCGAAAGATCGCCCATTTCACAATAAACTTCGGCAGCTGTAACAAGCCCAATACCTGGAACAGTTAGGAGAAGCAAGCCGTCTGTATCAATGAAAATTCGCTCAATTTCTTGTTCATAGGCTTTAATGTTCTCAGTATGCCATTGATAGTCCTTAAGCTTTTGTTTTAAGATAAAGAGCTCGCTAGAAAGTTCTTCGATGGGTTTCGAAACACTTTCACTCGCAGCGAAAAGTAGTTTTTCAATAGTGGTATTACGCAACTTTAAGTTGTACTCCTTGGATAATTTGCGTAAGCCAAGTTCTCCTAATTCTAGTAGTTGAGAAGCGTGCGGAAAGTTAACTAGTAGATGTAAACTTGCTTTCCCCCAAAAATCACTAAAGATGTTTTTTGTTTTCACTTTACCATCCACTAAAACGCTATATCCCTGGTATTCACGCCAGATATGATCATGAATAGCACGAATTTCAACCTTGATACGAGAACGTTTGTTAACTTCATTTCTTCTAGCACGTGTAAGATGTTGGAGTTGTTTATAATGCCCTGTAGGCAGTTTAGCATTAGTCGCTTTATTACCAATTAAAGCCTCGGCAATTAAATACAAATCTATGTCATCAGTTTTCGTATAAGTAAGATGTTGTTTTCGTTCTTCGTGCGTAGAAGCAGGATTAATAATGTGAACAGAATATCCTGCATCTGTTAAGATTCGAACAATATCTTCATAATAATGACCCGTCGCTTCTATACCTACAAAAACCTTTTCTGCTTGACAAAACTTTTGAGCAGTCTCTATCTTATCAAAAAGATACCTAAATCCACCCTGACTAACCATAAAGGAAAATGGGGTTTGGATGACTTCTCCAAAATAATTTAGAATCATGGACTTCTGTAAAACCTTTGAAACATCGATAGAAACAATCAATACTTTCTCTAAATCAGCACCTCTAAGTTCTTTTGCGAATTGACTTCTTCTTAATCCTTGTTTACCATTAAGTAGTCTCATTGACTATGACCTCCTTTGGATGGGTGGGTGATTGAGTAAACTTGGTTAAGTACTTCAATCGTAGCATAGTCATGGGACTTTTTTGTGTCCGAAAATATTATTTCATACACCAGGAAATTATAAAAGTGGAAAGTTGTGGATAACTACTAACTTTGTGTTGCTACATCCAGCTCCGGCGCTTAGGCCCTATCAAACTTCCCTTATCCGAAGTACGATAAGTCAACATCGGCTCCTCCGTCGCCGTGTTTCCTTTATCACAACCGTAACAGTCCAGTTTGTACGGGCCTGAACGAAGCGCCTGCGCTTTTGTTCTTTCTATTCGTAATAATTCCCGGAGCCAAGACCGTCAATTATGTATCTTTTTACGGCTTTTTCATAAATAGGATCTTTACTGTCATCTATTGAAGCTGTAAAAACTGCAACAATTTTTAGTTCTGGAATGACATATAATCGTTGACCGTAAGCACCGTTTGCTAAGTAATATGAGATGTTGTTATGAGAAGCGGTGTACCATTTGTAACCATAGCCTTCTGAAATTCCAGTTATTAATTCCAATTGAGTTCTAGTACTTTCTTTCACCCAATTACTAGGAACTATTTGCTTCCCTTCCCATACTCCCTCATGTAGCATCAATGTTCCTATCTTTGCTAGATCATAAGGTTGTAAATACATTCCTCTGCCTCCATTTGGATTACCTTCCTTGTCATTCTCCCCCCACCTATATTTCGTAATATTCAATGGTTTAAACAGCTTTTCTTCTGCATAAGTAAGTGCGTCCTTCCCAGTTGATTTACCAATAATGACCGATAAGAGATAAGAAGTACCAGAATTATAACTAAAACGGGTGCCAGGGTCCGTTTCGACAGGTTGATTTAATACGTAGGGGATTCGATCGCTGAATGATCTGTATGTACTTTCATTAATTACTTCCCACTGAAGTCCTGTTCTCATCGTTAGGACATCATGAATCGTTATCTTTTTTAAATGATCGTAGTTTTCGTAATCCCTTATTTCTGGTATATATTCCTCAATACTTTGCTCTACACTTTCAATAAATCCTTCTTCAATGGCGATACCGATTAAAATAGAAACGATACTTTTTGTTATGGAGTTAATTTGATAAAATGAATCATTTGAATGAGGCTCTAAAGGCAAGTTTCTAAAAGCGTGATCTTCAATAATTTCCCCATTTTTAATAATAAGCATCGTTTGTACCCCGTCTTTACTCTCAAGCTCTTTGTACAATAGCTCCTGGTTACTAGGTTGGTTAATAAAATATAAATAAGCACCAGCTACTAAACAAATAAAAAAGAATAAAAATAAAATTGTGTTTTTCATTAAATCCCCCTTTGCGAATAATTCAAAATATTTAGGAAATATTTAGCAATATTGTATTATTTTCGTAACGGATTGTAAATATGTAATATTAAATTAAAATTTTTCATTCTTTCGGGTAATAATAATTGTGTAGTATACAAATATTGATATAAATGATATCATGTTAGAGGTCAGACCTTTTAAATTGGAAGGAGTACATAAAATGAATCAAGAATTAGCAAATATGATCGACCATACATTATTGAAAGCGGATGCAACGAAAGAACAGGTAGAGAAACTATGCCAAGAGGCAAAAGAGTATAATTTTGCTTCCGTTTGCGTAAATCCTACTTGGGTAAAAACTTGTGCGGATTTATTAAAGGATAGTGAAAGCGTAAAAGTTTGTACGGTTATCGGCTTTCCTCTCGGTGCAACTACTCCAGAAGTAAAAGCTTTTGAAACAGCGAATGCAATTGAAAACGGTGCAACGGAAGTAGATATGGTAATTAATATTGGTGCACTAAAAGATGGCGATGACGAATTAGTTGAACGTGATATTCGCGCAGTTGTAGACGCTGCGAAAGGAAAAGCGTTAACGAAAGTAATTATTGAAACCTCCCTTTTAAATGACGAGGAAAAAGAAAGAGCTTGTAAACTAGCTGTTGCAGCTGGAACTGATTATGTAAAAACGTCAACTGGTTTCTCTACTGGTGGTGCAACTATTGAAGATATTGCACTAATGAGAAAGACTGTTGGACCAGAAATTGGTGTTAAGGCTTCCGGTGGTGTTCGTGACACAGAAGGTGCAAGAGCTATGGTAGAAGCAGGAGCTACTCGTATTGGAGCTAGTGCAGGGATTGCGATTGTAAAAGGATTAGAATCTAATAGTGATTATTAGAAACATTCGCTAGTCAGGAGTTCTCGTGACGAAGCGCTTCATGTAAAAAACTCGCTTTCATCAAAGCGAGTTTTTCACGTATGAAGCTTTGTGACAAACTTTGCGAACGGCTTTACAAGTGGTAAAGCAATTACAGAACATAACACGTTGAAAATTAAACTTGCATGAGCTAACTGTACCTCGGGGCTTGAAGCAAGGTTCATTACGATATCACTCATCCCATTTATAAGGGGAAGAAACGCTAACACTCCAATAACATTCAACCAAACGTGTGCAAAAGCAACTAGTTTTGCTTCTTTAATGGAGCCGATACAGGCTAAAATAGCAGTTACACATGTACCGATGTTTGCTCCTAACATGATGGCAATCCCTGTTTGGATGGTTAGAATGTCATTCGTAAGAAAGCTCATACTAATACCAATAGTAGCAGTACTAGATTGAATAATAGCGGTAAGAACTGTCCCGATAAACGCTCCAAAGAGTACCGTTTCGTTTGCCTCTAAAATAAATGATTGGACCGCTGGAATTACCGACAGTGGAAAAGCTAGTTTTTCAAAGCCATTCATTGCAACAAAAAGACAGCCTAACCCAAAAAGGGTAGTACCGATACTAAATATTACTTTCTTCTTAGATATCATTAAAAGTACCCCAACTATTAAGAGCGGGACGATATACGAATCTATATTAAAAGTAATAAGTTCAGCTGTAATAGTTGTCCCAATATTTGTTCCAAGCATAACCCCAATCGATTGATAGAATGATAAATACCCGGCGGCTACTAAGCCAATTGTAATAACCATAACAGCCGAACTACTTTGAATGATCGCAGTTATTCCAGCCCCGACCAACATTCCTTTCCATGGCTTGTCTGTTACAGCAAGCAACCACCCTTGTAATTTGTTTTCAGATAAATGATAAAGTCCTGTTCGCATCGAAGTCATACCGAAAAGAAAAATAGCTAAGAAGACAGCAAATAACGATATAATAGATATCAAATCACACCACCTCTACTTCCATATATATGGACAAGTACAAAATCAATGACAAGAAGTTTACGAAGAAAGGAGTTTTTTATTTGCGAAAAAGGATAGGTAATACAGTTATGCATAGCTATCCAGGTATGGTAGCAATTGTGACAGCTGAATGGAATGGAGAACGAAACGTAATGGCTGCTGGCTGGCATACATATATTTCTTACGAGCCACCGATTTACGGAGTAGCGGTTGCTAAAGAGAGATACACGCACCATTTAATCGAAAACAGCAAGCAATTTGCGATTAATTTTGTACCTGCAGAAAAGGCGGAAATCATTCAATTTGTTGGTTCAAATTCAGGTGGAAACTTAGACAAATTTGCGCAACTATCTTTTACAAAAGGCGAGACAATTGAAGCCCCAATATTGAAAGATGCATATATTGCTTATGAATGTAAAGTAATTGATCAAAATACATACGGCGATCACGATTTTTTTGTCGGTGAAATTACATGCTTTTATAAAGATGTTTCCTTATTTACACAAGACGGCTTACCACAGTGGGAGAATTTGAATATCCCATTATACTTAGGTCGATCCAAATATTTAATTGCAAATGACCGTGCTACCATCGTCGATTTATATAAAAAGTAAAGGACAAATTCACGTAATGTTCATTGTTTAAGCGAATAATGTTGACCTTAAAAGATGAATATATTATACTTGAACAGTACATGTTCTATTGTTTTTCATTGGAACATGTTTATTGTTGATAATGCAAGTGGTTGTTCTGGAGGGAGGGAATTAGAATGTCTAAAACTGTAGTTCGTAAAAACGAATCGTTAGAAGATGCTCTTCGCCGTTTCAAACGCTCAGTTTCCAAAACTGGTACGTTACAAGAAGCGAGAAAGCGTGAATTCTATGAAAAGCCTAGCGTAAAGCGTAAGAAGAAGTCTGAAGCTGCTAGAAAGCGTAAATGGTAAAAAGAGGGTGTAAGTAATGAGTCTTCTCGAACGTTTAAACTCTGATATGAAACAAGCAATGAGAGATAAGGATAAAGAAAAACTTTCTGTTATTCGTATGGTAAAATCTACATTGCAAAATGAAGCAATTAAGCTCGGTAAAGATTTGTCTGAAGACGAAGAACTTACTGTTTTGTCTCGTGAATTAAAGCAACGTAAAGACTCCCTCCAAGAATTTGATAAGGCCGGTCGTGAAGACTTGGTTCATAAATTACAGGCGGAAATTAAAATTGTCGAACACTATATGCCAGAACAGCTTTCAGAAGAAGAAATTACAGCGATTGTGAAACAAACAATTGCTGATGTAAATGCTTCCTCTAAAGCGGAAATGGGTAAAGTAATGGGCGCGCTTATGCCGAAAGTAAAAGGTAAAGCAGATGGAAGCCTCGTAAATAGGATTGTCCAACAACATCTTTCATAACAAATGAAAATAGCACCTTACCTTGTAAGGTGCTATTTTTTCATAAACACGGTAAAATACATAATAGGATGTTCATATTTTTTGAAACCTTTTCCGCCATGCTGCGTATTACTTAGTATGATTGGAAATCCTATATACAGTTGGAGGGAGGTACGTTCATTCATGAGAAAGTTTTTTCGAATGAGTTCATTATTTACGTTGTTATTAGGTATAATTCTTCTTATTCCTTCGTTAATCCCTAGTAAGACAAGCGGAGCTGAACCAGTTGTTCACGTAATTCCGGTACATGATACAGTAGAAAAAGGGTTAATGATGTTTATGGAGAGATCGATAAAAGCAGCTGAACAAGATGCAGCTGATTTAATCGTTTTCAACTTGCATACTCCAGGTGGTGCTGTTGATGCAGCAACTGACATAGCAAGAATTATACATTCTACTGATATTCCTACCGTTTCATTTGTAAATACTTGGGCTATTTCAGCTGGAGCATATATTGCTCTAAATACAGATCAAATTTATTTTGCACCAGGTGGGAAAATGGGAGCAGCTGCTGTTATTACTCAAGATGGAAACGCGGCAGATGATAAAGCGCAATCCCTATGGTTAAGAGAAATGAGAGATGCCGCAGAACATAATGGCAGGGATCCTAAATATGCGGAGGCAATGTTAGACGTGGATGTAGATGCTTCGGAAGTTGGTGCACCTACAGGTAAATTACTAACATTAGGACCAACTACTGCATTAGAAGTAGGCTATTCCGAAGGTACTGTTACAAGTTTAGAAGAACTTTTAAAGACACTTGGCTTGGAAAATGCAAATATTGTGGAAGCAGAAGTTTCGTTTGCTGAAAAAATAGCTCGTTTTATTACGAACCCGATGGTTGCATCTATTCTAATTACAATCGGATCACTAGGCTTAGTTCTTGAGTTATACTCACCAGGCTTCGGAATTCCGGGTGCAATGGGAGTTAGTGCATTATTATTGTTTTTCTATGGACATCTAGTAGCGGGATTAGCAGGAATGGAAACTTTAATTCTATTCATTTTAGGTATTGTGCTCATTGTGCTAGAGTTATTTGTACCAGGAGGAATTTTAGGTATTATCGGTCTAGGTGCCGTTATTACTAGCTTCTTCCTCGCAACAGATGATGTTATGCAAATGGGAATGTCCCTACTATTTGCGTTAACAGTGACGATTATTGTGATGGTTATTATATTTAAAGTATTCGGCAAAAGAATACGAGTATTTGACCGTATCGTTTTAAGAGACTCGACAAGTACAGAGCAAGGATATATTTCCAACATATCAAGGATAGATCTCGTTGGACAAAAAGGAAAAACATTAACAACGTTAAGACCTTCTGGTACAGCTATTATCAATAATGAGAGAATAGACGTGGTAACGGAAGGAACGTATATTGATGCAAATAAAGATATTACAGTAGTAAAAGCTGAAGGCTCACGAATAGTTGTTCGTGAAATCTCTTCATCTAAATAAATTTTTTATTAACGAAAGGTAGGTAATCACATGCAAGATCCAGGAACTTTAATCGTTCTCGTAGCGATTGCGTTAGCTATTATCTTTTTAGCTGTTTTATTAACATTCGTACCAGTAATGCTGTGGATTTCCGCATTAGCTGCAGGTGTACGTGTAAGTATTTTCACATTAGTTGGGATGAGATTACGTCGAGTAATCCCAAGTCGCGTTATTAATCCTTTAATTAAAGCGCATAAAGCTGGTTTAGGAGTTACTACTAACCAACTTGAAAGTCACTACTTAGCTGGTGGTAACGTAGATAGAGTAGTTAATGCTTTAATTGCTGCTCATCGTGCAAACATTGAAATCAACTTTGAACGTGCAGCTGCGATTGATTTAGCAGGACGTGACGTGTTAGAAGCGGTACAAATGTCCGTTAACCCGAAAGTAATTGAAACACCGTTTATTGCCGGTGTAGCGATGGATGGTATCGAAGTAAAAGCGAAAGCTCGTATTACCGTTCGTGCTAACATCGATCGTTTAGTCGGTGGTGCAGGTGAAGAAACAGTTATAGCACGTGTTGGTGAAGGGATTGTATCTACTATCGGTTCTCAAAATGATCACAAAAAAGTATTAGAAAACCCCGACATGATTTCACAAACTGTATTATCTAAAGGATTAGACGCGGGTACTGCCTTTGAGATTCTTTCCATTGATATTGCGGATATTGATATCGGCAAAAACATTGGTGCTGAATTACAAACAGACCAAGCAGAAGCTGATAAAAAGATTGCTCAAGCTAAGGCGGAGGAACGTCGTGCAATGGCAGTTGCTCAAGAGCAAGAGATGCGCGCCCGTGTTGAAGAAATGCGTGCAAAAGTTGTGGAAGCAGAAGCAGATGTACCACTTGCTATGGCAGAAGCATTACGTTCAGGAAACATTGGTGTGATGGATTATATGAATATCCAAAACATTACTGCTGACACAGATATGAGAGACTCCATTGGTAAATTAACGGATAATAAATCTGAAGAAGATGGAAAATAATTCAAAAGGGTACTATTGTCCCTTTGTAAATAAAGAAGGGAGGCTTACTCCTTTTCATGAATATAATTGAATGGATTTTTTCGAACCCTCTAATACTGTTTATTTTAATTGGTATTCTATCTAGTCTGTTTCGGAAAAAAGGTGAAGAACAGCAACAAACGAATAAACCGAAGCCTCAGCGACAACAACAGGCTGGACAGCAAACGCAGCCACAGACTGCAAAAGAGGAAAAAGAATATAATTGGGATTTTGATATTTTTGGTGAAAAGGCCGAAGAGCTTGAAAAGCAGTTAAGAGATACTTTCTACCCTCCAAAAGAAGAGAAAGTGATGAAAGTAGAGCCTATTAGGGAGCAACCTAAAGTAGAAAGAGTGCTGGATTTTGAAATTCCGAAAGATAGTCCTATTCTACAAACAGAACTTCAAACATCAGAAGGTAAAGTGTATAAACACCACCACGAAATATCTAGAAAACAAGTTGTAAATGGGGTAATATGGTCAGAGATTCTTGGTCAACCGAGAGCCCAAAAGCCTTACCGACCACCTCACCTTCAAAGAAGAGGTAGGTAAAGAAAAAGAGACTGCTTTTGTGCAGTCTCTTTTTTGTACTCGAATAGCTCTGGCACTTAAGCCATAGCAAATTTCCTTTAACAAGCGAAAGATAACTTTTACTGTAATAGTCTTTTTTTTACAAAGTCGGAAGGGAAGCGCCTACGCTTATTCAAAGGGGGGGGAGAATTCATGTTTCTAGAAAACCTGAAGAACCAGTTACATCATAATCAATCATTATTTATCGGAGAAGAAACAGCTTTTCGTTCCGCCATATTAATACCTTTAATACAAGTGGATGATGAATGGCATATCCTTTTCGAAGTGCGTTCATTTAAGATGCGAAGACAGCCCGGTGATATTAGCTTCCCAGGTGGTCGAATTGACGCAACGGACGACTCACCGCTTGCCGCCGCATTAAGAGAAACTTATGAAGAATTAGGTGTGCTACCGAATAAAGTGAATGTTATAGGAGGATTAAGTCCTTATGTAGCTTCACCGACATTTGTTGTATATCCGTTTGTCGCAGCAGTTGATTATAAAGAAATTATCCAATGCTACAATAAAGAAGAAGTGGAAGAGGTATTTACAATACCAGTTAAATGGTTACTGAACTATAAGCCGGATATGCATTTAGTTACAGTTGAACTAAAACCTTCGCTAGATTTTCCTTTTGATAAAATCGTTAATGGGACGAACTATCAATGGGGTACTAGGTCAGTTGAAGAATGGTTTTATTATTATGACAAGTATACGATTTGGGGATTAACAGCTAGAATATTAAAACATTTTATTCATATTTTAAAAATGGATAAGTAAAGTCTTTCACACCGGTTAATTTTTGACGAGAACCGCAACTGTAAAAGCCAAGCTAGAATCATATTCTTTGGAATAAGACCTCCTTTTTTCTCATACACATGAGATGAAAGGGGGTTTTTCCATGCTCAAGAAATTCCGAG
The DNA here is from genome assembly GCF_002250055.1 of Sutcliffiella cohnii. Classification (NCBI taxonomy): domain Bacteria; kingdom Bacillati; phylum Bacillota; class Bacilli; order Caryophanales; family Bacillaceae; genus Sutcliffiella; species Sutcliffiella cohnii. Next base: position 3,114,571 of record NZ_CP018866.1, on the reverse strand, counting down.
CCAGAATGAATAATTGGGTGACGCAAAATATGGAATTACCCGCAGATGTCATGATGGATCTGCCGAGGATTACAATGATAGGCCAAATACATATTTATATCGAAAACCATCGTGGGCTTTTAACTTTTTCTGAAACTGAAATAAGGCTTCTATTGAAACAGGGACAACTCCTTGTAAAAGGTGAAGCGTTTGTTATTAAGACGATTATGCCGGAAGAAATTTTACTAGAAGGAAAAATTAGTCAAGTAATTTACTTAACGGAATAAAAAGTTGGGGTGGAGAATAATGAAAAATGATTGGATTCATTTTTTTTCAGGAACAGTAAAAATAATTATAGAGGGTAAAGGGGTAGAACGATTTATTAATGATTGTATACGTGCTAATGTTTCCATTTGGAATATAAAAAAATTAGGAACAGAAAACTATACTTGTTATATTCGCCTAAAGGATGTTTCTAATTTAAGAAGAATTATTAAAAAGCATGATTGTCGCTTTCGTTTCTTAACAAGGAAAGGCCTTCCTTTCCTTGTTCAATATTCTTGGAAAAATAGTGGAATTATTGCTGGTATTGCAGCATTTTTTATTACTATATTTTTGCTTTCGAATATGGTTTGGAGTATTCAAATTAATGGTGCTAATCCTGAAACAGAACATCACATTGCCCAAGAATTGAACAAGCTAGGTGTTAAAAAAGGGAAATTTCAATTCTTTTTATTAGATCCCGAAAGTATTCAACGTCATTTAACAGACAACATTGAAGAATTAACTTGGATTGGTGTGGAGTTAAATGGGACATCCTATTCATTCGAGGTAGTAGAAAAGACAGAGCCTGGAGAAGAGGAATACGTATCTCCACAAAATTTAGTAGCGAAGAAAAAAGCGGTAATTACCGATATGTTTGTCGAAAAAGGACAACCAGTAGTATCGCGTGATGATTATGTAAAAGAAGGACAGTTACTAGTTTCTGGACTCATCGGTAGAGAAGAGGAACAGAAGGCTATAGCAGCAAAAGGAAAAGTATTTGGTGAAGTTTGGTACATGTCTACAGTAACTGTGCCATTAAAGGAAACACTTCATGTATTGACAGGAGAAAACGAAAAACAACATTATGTGAAGTTTGGAAAACTTTCTCTTCCGGTCTGGGGATTTTTTAAACCTGAATATGAAGAAATGAAGGAAGAACAGTCAGAGCGACATTTGTACTTTTGGAAGTGGAAATTACCAATATCTTATGTTCAAAAATCCCAATATGAAACAGAATTAGTACAAACAATATATAGTGAGGAAGAAGCAATTGAAAAAGGTTTATTGCTAGGAAAAGAAGAGCTTGAAAATAAATTACCCCAAGATGCGGTTATAAAAGGTGAAAAAGTTTTGCACCAAAGTTTAGAGAATGGTAAAGTAAAATTAGCTATACATTACCAAGTGATAGAAAATATAGTAAAAACAGAACCAATCATTCAAGGAGACTAAAAATGTCAGAAGGATTAGTCATGATGAATCAACAATTAGAAAATCCAAATGAAGCATTAAGCTTATTTGGGAATCAAGACGTACATTTAAAACGATTAGAAGAAGAGTTAAACGTATCGATTGTAACACGTGGAGAATCATTAAATGTTTCTGGAGAACCACAAAATGTAGAGATAGTAGATCAAATACTACAGCAACTAATTTTGGTCATACGAAAAGGAATAAAAATATCGGAGCGCGATGTTATTTATGCTGTTCAGCTAGCTCGTGAGAATAATTTACAATCTTTTCAAGATCTGTATGAAGAAGAGATTACGAAAAACGTTAAAGGGAAATCAATCCGTGTTAAAACGTTAGGACAAAGGCAATATGTTTCAGCCATTAAGAAAAATGATTTAGTTTTTGGTATAGGTCCAGCGGGTACCGGAAAAACATATTTAGCTGTAGTAATGGCTGTTAGTGCATTAAAAAATGGTAATGTAAAACGAATCATTTTAACTCGACCTGCTGTAGAAGCTGGTGAAAGTCTAGGGTTTCTACCAGGAGATTTGAAAGAGAAAGTGGATCCTTATTTACGCCCTTTATATGATGCACTCCATGACGTATTTGGGAACGAGCACACCCAACGACTTATTGAAAGAGGAGTTATTGAGATTGCACCACTAGCATACATGCGTGGCCGAACTTTAGACGATGCGTTTGTTATTTTAGATGAAGCGCAAAATACAACACAGGCACAGATGAAAATGTTTTTAACTCGTTTAGGTTTCGGTTCTAAAATGGTGATTACAGGAGATGTTACTCAAGTAGATTTACCAAAGGGAGTACAATCAGGGTTATCTGTAGCGAGGAAAATTTTAGATAACGTAAATGGTATTAAATTTATCGAATTAGAACAATCTGATGTTGTGCGTCATCCTCTTGTTGCAAAAATTATTAATGCATATGAAAAGACAAATGAAAAATAATTTAAAAGCCCCATATTTTGGGGCTATTTCAGCTGTTATAAAAGATAAAAATTTTATATGGTTATTAAAAGTCAAATGAATGGATAAAAGGAGGGAAATTATGAGAAGGAATACACCCTTTTATACATATATTAAGCGTCTGAAGAAGTTTAGATTTTATCATATTATCGTATATGCATTACTTGGTCTTATTATGTTTGCGCTAATGTATTCAAACGTAACTCCCGAGAATTTACAGCTTAGCATTGGTGATAAGGCTGACCGTAACCTACGTGCCCCTCAATTTACAATCGATACAGAAAAAACAGAAGAAAAAAGAAACGAAGCTGCTGGTGCAGTGGAGCACGTTTACGTATTGGATGAGGAAAAAGCTGTTCAACAAGTAGAGCGGATTCATATTATTATTGATTCTGTTGAGACAACGAAGCAAGAGGTAGCAAAACTAGGGGAACAAGAAGTGCTAAATGAAGAAGGCGAAATCGAAATACAACAAGTAGATATTCCTCTAGAAGAGCAAATGGCTATTCTTCAAGAAAAGCTAACAAGTAAATTGCCAAGTGATTGGAGAAGAGATATACAAGAAGAGGATTTAATTACTTTATTAAATGCTGATTTTAACCAGTTAAGTGTATTAAGAAATGCAACTATTACGGCTGTTCACAATGCGATGCAACAAGAAATATTAACGGTTGCAGACAGGGATGACGCGCGCAAGTCGTTTGAAACGGAAATGCGGATTACGAGCATTCCAGGTGATAGTGAAAACTCCATCCGTAACGTAGGAATAAACATTGGTAAAATTGCTATTATCCCTAATAAATTTTATGATTCAAAAGCTACACAAGATGAGCGTCAAGCAGCAAAAGATGCTGTAGAACCTGTTGAAATCGCTACAGGTCAGCTTCTCGTAAAAGAAGGAGAAACAATTACTAGAGAGTTGCATAGACAATTAGAAGTTGCGGGTCTTTTGAATACGAACAAATCAATTTTTTCATACGTAGGGTTAGCGTTATTAATTGCAATTATGCTTGCTTCATTAGTTTATTTATTTAACGGGAAAGAAATTAGCAGCCATAATAAAAATTCTTATTTAACGATGTATTTAATTATCTTTACTATTACACTACTTATTATGAAAGTGATAAGTCTTTTCCAACAGTTTGAAAATGCTGCTCAAATAGGCTTTATCGCACCTGTTGCAATGGGAGCAATGTTAACGAAAATGCTAATTAACGAAAGAACAGCAGTGATCACTAGTATTATTTTTGGTATTTGCGGAAGTATCATTTATAATGAATTTCCAGGTACTCTAAACTATTCTTTAGGTATTTACCTACTAGTATCATCGGTTGCAGGTGTTCTGTTTTTAAGCCAACATAACCGTAGATCAACTATTTTACAAGCGGGTATGTTCATATCCTTAATAAATGTAGGGATGATTATATCTTTATTAGCTATTAAAAATACAAATTTCTTTATGATGAATGGATTGTTAAATTTAGGAACGAACATTACGATGGCTGTTGGTTCTGGCGTTGTTGCAGCTGTTTTAACAATCGGGTTATTACCGTTTTTTGAAGCTGGATTCGGAATGCTTTCTACGATGAAATTACTAGAGCTTTCTAATCCAAACCATCCATTATTACGAAAAATACTTATGGAAACACCAGGCACTTATCATCATAGTGTGATGGTTGCTAACTTAGCAGAATCAGCTTGTGAGGCAGTTGGGGCTAATGGGCTGTTAGCAAGGGTTGCATCTTATTATCACGACATCGGAAAAACAAAAAGGCCGAACTACTTTATTGAAAATCAAATGGGGAGAGAAAACCCGCATGATAAGTTACCGCCACAAACGAGTAAAAATATTATAGTAGCCCATGCAACAGATGGGGCTGAAATATTAAGGCAACATAATATGCCAAAAGAAATTATTGATATTGCAGCAGAACATCACGGAACGAGCCTCCTGAAGTTTTTCTACCATAAAGCAAAAGAGCAAAATAGTGAAGTAGAAGAACAAGAGTATCGTTATCCAGGTCCAAAAGCACAATCGAAAGAAGCAGCTATTGTAGGTACTGCAGATAGCATTGAAGCAGCTGTTCGATCGCTAAACAATCCAACCCCTGAAAGAATTGAGACAATTGTTAAAGCAATCATTAAAGACCGGATCCAGGATGAGCAATATAGCGAATGTGATATAACGTTTAAAGAATTAGAATTAATAAGCCAGTCATTCTGTGAAACGTTGCAAGGAATATTCCATTCAAGAATTGAGTATCCAGAAGCAGCTAACAAGAAAGTGGAGGGTAAATAATGTTACAAATCGATTTAGTAGACGAAACATCACTGTTAAATGAACAACAATTTACAGGGCTAGAAGATTTGTTGCAGTTTGCGGCTGAAATGGAAAAAGTCCCTAACAATGCGGAACTCTCTGTCACTTTTGTGACAAATGAACGCATTCAAGAAATTAATCGAGAATATCGAGATAAAGACTATCCAACTGATGTTATATCCTTTGCCCTAGAAGAGATGGGAGAGGGAGAATTAGAGATTGTGTATGCGGAAGAAGTGCCGACTATCCTCGGAGATATCATTATTTCTGTTCAAAAAGCAAAAGAGCAGGCAGAGGAATATAATCATTCATTTGAACGTGAATTAGGCTTCTTAGCTGTACATGGTTTGTTACATTTATTAGGGTACGACCATGAAACGGAAGAAGAGGAAAAGGAAATGTTTCAAAAGCAAAAGGATATTTTAAACGCCTATGGCCTCAAAAGAAACTAAAAAGAGTTTTAGAGGGTCGTTATCGAAAAGTTTCTTTTTTGCACTTGAAGGATTTATGTATGTGTTAAAAAACGAAAGAAACATAAAAATCCACATTATTATTGCCATTTTTATGATACTACTCTCTCTTTACTTAAATATTTCCAAAATAGAGTGGGTTGTGTTGTTTCTTATAATAGGTGGAATGGTAGTAATAGAAATAATAAATACAGCTATTGAAAATGTTGTTGATTTAGTGACGGAAGAATTTCACCCTTTAGCAAAAATAGCCAAAGATGTTGCGGCATCTGCGGCTTTAGTCTTTGCGGTGGTTGCGGTGGTTGTTGGCATTATATTATACTTACCGTACATTGTTCAGTTAGTTAAATAAATTGAAAATTTTAAATTTTAAATTTAATTCCTAAAAAACTAATGATTTATTACTCAGTTTCATGTAAAATAAAAATTAAGTGTACCGTTGGTATACCGCTGAAAGGAAGACATGTTGTGAACATTAATGCATTAATTGAAGAAGCAAAATCAGCAAGAGAACGAGCATACGTACCTTACTCTAAATTTAAAGTAGGCGCTGCTTTACTAATGCGTGATGGGAAAGTTTTTAAAGGTTGTAATATAGAAAATGCTTCATATGGCATGACGAATTGTGCAGAAAGAACAGCTCTGTTTAAAGCGTATTCAGAAGGGGAAACGGAAGTAGAAGCAATTGCAGTGGTTGCTGATACTGACAGACCTGTCCCTCCTTGTGGAGCTTGTCGCCAAGTTATTTCCGAATTATGTTCAAAAGATACAAAAGTGATCTTAACGAACTTAAAAGGTGATATTCAGCAACTAACTGTCGAAGAATTACTACCAGGAGCATTTACAGCGGAGGATATGAATGAATAATCAAGCTTTTAAATCAGGTTTTGTTTCCATTATTGGTCGTCCTAATGTTGGGAAATCAACCTTTCTAAATAGAGTTATTGGACAAAAGATTGCAATTATGAGTGATAAACCACAAACAACTCGTAATAAAATTCAAGGTGTTTACACGGAAAACGACTCGCAAATTATTTTTATCGATACACCAGGTATTCATAAACCGAAGCATAAACTTGGTGATTTCATGATGAAAGTTGCCCAAAATACGTTAAAAGAAGTAGACTTAGTCCTATTTATGATAAACGCGGTAGAAGGATACGGTAGGGGTGACGAATTCATCATTGAACGTTTAAAAGAAACGAAAACACCTGTGTTTTTAGTTGTTAATAAAATTGACGAAGTGCACCCTGATGAACTATTTCCATTAATTGACCACTATAAATCTTTATTCCCGTTTAAGCAAATTATTCCGATATCTGCTTTACAAGGGAATAATGTTGGGACACTGTTGGATTTAATTAAAGAATTTCTTCCAGAAGGCCCACAATATTACCCAGCTGATCAAGTAACGGATCATCCTGAACGCTTTATTGTTTCAGAGTTGATAAGAGAAAAAGTTTTGCACTTAACACGAGAAGAAGTTCCACATTCTATTGCAGTTGCAATTGATTCAATGAAACGTAGACCTAATGGCGATATTATTGACGTTCAGGCAACGATTGTTGTGGAAAGAGATTCCCAAAAAGGTATTGTCATCGGAAAGCAAGGAAAAGTGTTAAAAGAAGTTGGGCAACGTGCCCGTGTGGATATTGAGGCTTTACTTGGTTCGAAAGTCTTTTTGGAACTTTGGGTTAAGGTACAAAAGGATTGGAGAAATAAACAATCACAATTAAGAGACTTTGGCTTTAGAGAAGATGAATATTAAAAGTTATTCATGGAGACTAAATATTTTACAAAATTTATATAACATGAAAATAGTAAAAAACGGTCATCATACAGTTAAGTGAAGTTGTTCCAAACGTCGACGTGAGAACAATGTAAAAACTAAACCTCTGAATAAATTTACATGCAAAACACTTAGAGGAATTGGAAATCATTTGCTAGTACAACAGAAAGGGTGGGGTTAAAGATGTTAGATTTTACCTGGAAAGTTTTTACCGAGACAGGTAATATTGATACCTATCTATTATTTAAAGAGCTTGAAAAGGATCGAACTGAATTACCCGAAACAGACGAAGAACTAGCGCATCGAGATGTACCAATTTCGTAATATAAGCAATCACCCCTAAGGCAATCTACAATACGTAGATTGCCTTAGTTTGTTGTAGAAGTAACATTCTCAAGGAAGGCATCATTGCATGTGAACATATGCACCATGGGCATGAAAATGGATATCGAGCTCTTTTGAAAGGTATAATCTTTTTCCTTTTAAGATTTAGAACCGTGAGTGCAACGGAGCGGAAGGCACTTGACTCCAGCGGGAGCTAGACATCTCCCCGTGGAAAGCAAGTGTCTGTAGCGAAGTGAAACGGACTAGCTTAAAACTAAAGAAGCCTATTTTCAAGGCGGACACCAAGAATTTTTATTAAAACTATAAACAACTTTACTTGCTCTTTTATCTTTAAATTCATTACAATACAGTTAGATAAACAGAAATGGTGTGGAATCATTGTTACATAAATGCGAAGGAATCGTTATTCGAACAAACCAATACGGAGAAACGAACAAAATCGTGACACTTTACACAAAAGAAATAGGGAAAGTCGGTGTCATGGCAAGAGGTGCTAACAAACCAAGTAGCAGACTTACAGCAGTCTCCCAATTGTTTTGCCATGGATATTTTTTATTTCAAAGAGGCAAAGGATTAGGCAGTCTTCAACAAGGTGATATTGTAGAATCCATGAGAAAAGTAAGAGAAGACATCTTTTTAACGGCTTATTGCTCCTACATTGTTGAATTAACCGATAAAGTAACCGAAGATAATCAAAAGAACCCCTTTCTTTTTGAACTATTACGACTTACTTTACAATCGATCAATGAGGGGAAAGACCCCGAAATATTAACTTTTATATATGAAATGAAAATGTTGTCTGTTATCGGTATCGCTCCTGAATTAAGCCAATGTTCGTGCTGTGGGGCATCAGAAGGAAAATTTGCTTTCTCTGTACGTGAAGGTGGTTTTATATGTCATCGTTGCTTTCATCGTGACCCGCATCTCTTAAAAGTGTCAGAAGGAACACTTAAGCTTCTTAGAATTTTTTACTTTTACGACCTTCATAAAATTGGGAATATTTCCGTGAAGGAAACAACGAGAAAAGAAATTCGTAAAGTATTAGATGCATATTATGAAACATATTCAGGGATAGTATTAAAATCAAAGAGATTTCTAAATCAAATGGGCTCACTGCGTGCTACTTTGTCAGATGATTCGAATGAAAGTTGACAGGGATGTAAAAATCATATATTATTCCAATTAAATAATATGGTTGTGTTGAAGGAAAGGAGTACTTATCCTACTCTATAAAAGCGAACCTAGGACAGTGGAAGCTAGGGTATGGAGTGATAAGGAAGGGCGTTCTGGAGCAACATTCGTAAAGTGGTAAAAGGAATTTTCCTTTTACAAATAGGGTGGAACCGCGGGTAAACTCTCGTCCCTATGCTAAAGAATTAGCATAGAGATGAGAGTTTTTTTATTTCTAGCTGCTAATTCAAAAAACACAAACAAGGAGGAAAAAGCATGAATATTCAACAAATGATTTTAACTTTACAAAATCATTGGTCAGAACAAGGTTGTATTTTAATGCAAGCATATGATGTTGAAAAAGGGGCGGGAACGATGAGTCCATATACGTTTTTACGCAGTATCGGACCGGAGCCGTGGAATGTAGCATACGTTGAGCCATCTAGGAGACCAGTGGATGGGAGATACGGGGATAATCCTAACCGACTTTATCAACATCACCAATTTCAAGTTATCATGAAACCATCTCCAGATAACATTCAAGAGTTCTACTTACAATCATTAGTTAAACTAGGAATTGACCCATTAAAACATGATATTCGCTTTGTAGAAGATAATTGGGAAGCACCGACACTAGGTGCTGCTGGACTAGGATGGGAAGTTTGGTTAGACGGCATGGAAATTACCCAATTTACGTATTTTCAACAAGTTGGTGGAATAGAGTGTAAACCAGTTTCAGTTGAAATTACGTACGGTATTGAACGTCTAGCATCGTACATCCAGGATAAAGAAAATGTGTTTGACTTAGAATGGACAGATGGATTTACAGTTAAAGATATTTTTTATCAGCCAGAATATGAACATTCAAAATATACGTTTGAAACGTCTGATCCTGAAATGCTATTCCATTTATTCGATGTTTATGAAAAGGAAGCTCATAGGCAGATGGAACATGGATTAGTTCATCCGGCTTACGATTATGTATTAAAATGCTCACACACGTTTAATCAATTAGATGCTAGAGGAGCAATATCCGTAACAGAACGTACTGGATATATAGGGCGTGTTCGGAATTTAGCTAGAAAAGTAGCAAGAACGTTCTACGAAGAAAGAGAAAAGTTAGGTTTCCCAATTTTAAATAAGGAGGGAAAATAAATGGCAAACAGAGATTTATTAATTGAAATTGGTCTAGAAGAAATGCCAGCGCGATTCGTTACTAGTTCAATGAACCAACTTTCAGATAAAATAAAAGAGTGGGCAACGGAGCATCAACTTTCGTTTGAGCAAATTTTACCTTACTCAACTCCACGCAGATTAGCAATAGTTGTAAAAAACTTATCGGAAAAACAAAGTGACGTAACAATAGAAGCTAAAGGACCTGCCAAAAAAATTGCACAAGATGAAGATGGAAATTGGTCAAAAGCAGCGCAAGGATTTGTGAGAGGTCAAGGCGTATCTGTTGATGATATATTTTTTAAAGAGATAAATGGGATTGAATATGTACATGTGCAAAAACATGTTAAAGGAAAAGAAACTTCTAAATTATTAAAAGAACTAACAGAAGTAATTACTTCCCTACATTTCCCTAAAAATATGAGATGGGCAAATGAAGACTTACGTTATGTTCGTCCGATAAAATGGTTAACTGTACTGTTTGGAGAAGAAATTGTACCTGTTGAGATTGCAAATGTAAAAGCAAATCGTTTCACATATGGTCACCGTTTCTTAGGAGAGAAAGTTACAATCGCATCTCCAGAAAAGTATGTAGAAACATTATTAGGCCAATTCGTAATTGTCGATTCAATGGAAAGAAAAGAAGCGATTCGTTCTCAATTAGCTATTCTGGGTGATGAAAATGGGTGGAGCATTCCTGTAGATGCTGACCTTTTAGAAGAGGTAAATAATTTAGTTGAATATCCTACTGCTCTATTCGGCAACTTTGAAGAAGAATACTTATCACTACCGGAAGAAGTATTAATAACTTCAATGAAAGAACATCAACGTTATTTCCCAGTGAAAAGTAAAGAAGGTCAGCTGTTACCTCATTTTGTTACAGTGAGAAATGGTAATCATGAACATTTAGATGTTGTAGCTAGAGGTAATGAAAAAGTTTTACGTGCAAGATTATCAGATGCAGCATTTTTCTATAAAGAGGACGAAAAACTTGTCATTGACGAGGCGGTTGCGAAGCTAGATAAAATCGTATTCCATGAAGAAATCGGAACAACCGGAACGAAAGTAAAAAGAGTTCGCGCTTTTGCTGAACATATAGCTAAACAATTAGAAATGGACGACGAAACGCTTCAACACGTTTTAAGAGCAGGGGCAATTTATAAGTTTGACCTAGTATCTCAAATGGTGTATGAATTCCCAGAGCTACAAGGCATAATGGGAGAAAAATATGCAAAAGCAAAAGGTGAAGCAGATGTTGTGGCTGTAGCGATTAATGAACATTATATGCCACGTTCGGCAGACGACAATACTCCATCTTCGGACATCGGTGCATTACTAAGTATTGCTGATAAGCTAGATACTATTGCAAGTTTCTTTGCAATTGGAGTAATTCCAACAGGCTCTCAAGACCCATACGCGTTACGCAGACAGGCTTCTGGAGTAGTTCATACGCTTTTAAATAAAGGATGGTCAACGTTATCTTTACAATCTTTACTTCAATATTTAATAGACGAGTATAAAAATGTAGAAATATTAAAACGTGACAAAGAGGAAGTTCTACAAGAACTACTTTCATTCTTTGGATTAAGAATGAAAAATCTCCTTCAAGAGGAAAATGTACGATATGATATTATCGATGCGGTGTTATCCTTACCGTTATCGGACGTATCTTCTATCGTTACGAAAGCGAAAGTGTTAGAAGAGAAAAAGCAAACAAACAACTTTAAAGGTATTGTTGAATCATTAAGTCGTGTATTAAACATTGCGAAAAAGGCAGTGGGAGAGCACGAAATAAACCCATCTTTGTTTAAGCAATCTGAGGAAGAAGCTCTATATGCTGCATATAAAGAACTTCAAGAAAGTATTAATATAACGATAGAAGAACAGCGTTTTTCAGACGCGTTTGACATGTTAGCGAATTTACAACAAACAATTGATGCTTATTTTGATAACATAATGGTCATGACAGATGAAGAGGAAGTAAAGGTAAATCGTCTAGCACAAATGGCTAAATTAGCATCTGTAATCGCTACTTTTGGTGACTGGAATAAAATATTAGTAAAGTAATCTTATGAGACAACGAGAGTACCTTATGATAAAATGATGGAAATGGAAGGGCTGACTCAAAAAACATTTAAGTCAGCCTCTTTCCAATTTTTTTATGTAGCATTATAATTAGTATATAATAGTTACATAAAAGTATGACACATTGTGTCGTCATCCGCTTAATTAGTGTGGATGAGATAGGTGGTGAATGATATCGAACTTAATAAGCGTCAAAAACATATTTTAGAAATTGTAAAGGACCATGGACCGATTACTGGAGAAGCGATTGCGGATCAATTAAACTTAACTCGTGCTACTTTAAGGCCTGACTTAGCAATATTAACAATGGCAGGGTTTTTAGACGCTCGGCCACGTGTAGGGTATTTTTACACAGGAAAAACAGGCTCTCAACTTCTATCTGATAAAATTAATAAAATTAGAGTAGAGGACCATCAATCCCTCCCAGTTGTCGTAAATGAAAGTGTTTCCGTTTATGATGCTATCGTTACGATGTTTTTAGAAGATGTAGGGACACTGTTCGTTGTAGATGAACACTCAACGTTAGTAGGGGTATTATCGAGAAAAGACTTATTAAGAGCGAGTATTGGAAAACAAGAATTAAATACAATACCTGTTAATATTATCATGACAAGAATGCCAAACATTACATTTTGTTTAAAAGAGGATTTAATAATTGATGTTGCAAACAAACTGATTGAAAAGCAAATCGATGCTCTTCCGGTCGTGAAAAAAACAAACAAAGGTTATGAAGTGGTAGGCAGAATTACGAAAACGAATATAACAAAATTACTTGTTGCCTTATCAAACGATGAAATAATGTAAAGGATTGGGGGAGAAGGATGAGTAGAAAAATCATTTATGTAGTATCAGACTCCGTAGGCGAAACAGCAGAACTTGCAGTAAAGGCAAGTATTAGTCAATATAATGGGGAAGACTTTATTTTAAAAAGAATTCCTTATGTTGAAGATACAAAAACTATTTCCGAAGTAGTCTCCCTTGCAAAAATGAACGAAGCGGTAATTGCTTTCACGTTAGTTGTTCCGGAAATGCGAAAATTTTTAATGGACGAAGCGAATAATGCAAATGTTCCTGCGTATGATATTATTGGTCCATTTATTGATCTCATCCAAGATAAATTTAAGATACAACCAAGAATGCAGCCTGGGCTAGTGAGAAAGTTAGACGAGGATTATTTTAAGAAAATTGAAGCAGTTGAGTTTGCAGTTAAGTATGATGATGGAAGAGATCCGAGAGGGATATTAAAAGCAGATATCGTTTTAATAGGTGTCTCAAGAACATCGAAAACGCCACTTTCGCAATATTTAGCTCATAAACGTTTAAAAGTTGCTAATGTACCTATCGTTCCAGAAGTTAATATTCCGGAAGAATTATATAAAGTCTCTCCTTCTAAATGCTTTGGGCTGAAAATTAGTCCAGAAAAGCTTAATGAAATAAGAAGAGAAAGACTGAAAGCGTTAGGTTTAAATGATCAAGCATCATACGCTAATGTCTCCAGAATTAAAGAGGAACTCTCGTTTTTCGATGAAGTTGTAAGTAAAATTGGTTGTGAAGTTATTGAGGTAACGAACAAAGCTGTAGAGGAAACAGCTAACATCATATATAACAAATATCATAAGCGTACGTGAGGAGCACAAATGAATGTGCTCTTCTTTTTCGGTAAGGAAAGGAAAATTAAAAATCATGTACTAAAAATGGATGAAAAACAATATTTTTTATAGAGATAAATCACTAGTCTTTTTAATATTTATATATTATAATTAAAAATTGTGATAAAAATATGCCTTTGCATGTTTAGATAGACCAATAAACGAATAAACTAAAAATATCTGTAAGTCAAGGTATCGTAGATATTTTCGTTCGACAAAAGAAAAAAAGAAATCGAAAAAAGAAGGTTTTTGAGAAGGGATGTAGAAACCATTATATATGCAAGAAAACAGTTTTCCAAAAGTGTTAAGTAGACGCATAAGCCATATGTGCTCTACATTTCAAGGAGAGACTTATAAGTAGCATCCCTATTCTCATGTTATAAAAAGAGAAATAAAAGGTACTTGAGTTTATGTCGATGAAGGAAAAGAATCTGCAGACTTATACATAATGAATGCTGTAAAAAAAGGCGACGTTGTAATAACTCAAGATCATGGGCTTGCTAGTATGTTAATCGGTCGAAACGTTTACGTAATATCATCGCGTGGAAAGGTATATAAAGAGGATGAAATGGATTTCAGCCTACATTTACGTTACTTATCAGCTAATAAACGTAGAAGTGGAAAGTATGTAGAAGGGCCAAAGCCTTTTACAGAAGAGAACGACAGCAATTTACTACTTCACTTTCAAGAATTTTGTCGAACTATGAAGGAATTCAAGATTTTAAGTAGAATATTATAGCATGGAGTGTTTTTATGACTATAAGAATTCCTGAAAATACAATTGAACAAATAAGACAATCGACTGATATTGTAGAAGTAATAAGTGAATATGTAAGTTTAAAGAAACAAGGAAGAAATTTTTTTGGCTTATGTCCATTCCATGGTGAGAGTACACCTTCTTTTTCCGTTTCACCAGATAAGCAAATATTTCACTGTTTTGGTTGTGGTGCTGGTGGAAATGCATTTAATTTTATAATGGATATTGAAGGTATAAGTTTTGTCGAAGCAGCACAAAAACTAGCTAAAGTTTCGAATGTTGAAATTGAACAAGACGTTCAGCTTACTTCAAATGAAACTTCTGCTAATAGCAGTGAGAAAAGTCAAATGACAAATGCTCATATGCTCTTACAGAAATTTTACCATCATTTACTCCTAAATACAAAAGAGGGTCAACATGCATATGACTATTTAACTTCTCGAGACTTTACAGATGACACGATAAAAAAGTTTGGAATCGGGTATTCCCTTAATAGTTGGGATTTTGCATTAAAGTTTCTAACAAAAAGGGGTTTCAAAGAATCCTTACTTGAAAAAGCTGGATTACTAATTGAAAAAGAAGAGAAGTTTGAGTATTTTGACCGCTTTCGTGATCGAATTATGTTTCCTATATATGATCATAAAGGGAACTTAATTGCTTTCTCAGGAAGAGTTTTAGGAAAAGGGGAACCAAAGTATTTAAATTCTCCAGAAACCATTATTTTTAACAAAAGTCAGGTTCTTTACAATTTTCACCAAGCAAGATCCCATATTCGAAAGGAACAAAAAGTAATCCTTTTTGAAGGGTTTGCAGATGTAATAGCCGCAGATCGTGCAGGTGTTTTTCATTCGATTGCAACAATGGGAACATCTTTGACGGACGATCAAGCAAGAATTATTAGGAGAAATGTAGAGAACGTAACTATTTGCTACGACGGTGATAATGCAGGAGTGGAGGCTGCCTTTCGAGCTGCCAATTTATTAACTAAACATGGTTGTACTATAAGAATTGCAACGTTACCAGACGGTCTAGACCCTGATGACTACATCCGCAAAAAAGGTCCGGAGTCATTTAAAGATGATGTATTAGGGGCAAGCCTAACGTTCATGGCATTTAAGTTAAAATATTTCCGAAAAGGGAAAGATTTAAATGACGAAGGCGTAAAAATGAATTATATTGATTCCGTTCTACAAGAAATTAGTTATTTACATAACGCAGTAGAGCGAGACCATTATCTTCGTCAATTATCTTCCGAGTTTTCTTTATCACTGGAAGCTTTAAAAGAGCAACTACAAAAGTTTTCCAAAAAGAACAGTAAAAATCAAGAGAAGGAAGACATTACCATCAAGAAACCAGTTTCAAAGGTAGTTCTTTCTCACAAGCTTCGACCAGCATATGAGAACGCTGAACGATTTTTACTAGCGCATATGTTAAGAAACAGAGACATATCCGATAAAGTACAAGATCAAATTCAAGGCTCCTTTAACATAGAGCAGCATAAAGCAATAGCAGCTTATTTATATGCTTTTTATGAAGAGGGGTTTGAACCAAATATTAGTCTTCTATTAGAAAGAATAACAGACGAAAACATAAAACGACTCGTTTCCGAACTAGCAATGTTAACAGTTGAGGATGAAGTAAATGATGTAGTATTGAATGATTACATTAAACAGGTGTTGAATTATCCAAAGATGTTAACAATAAAAGAAAAGGAAATAGAAAAACAACAAGCGGAACAAAAGAAGGACATTATGAAAGCTGCGCAAATTGCTATGGAGATTATCCAATTAAAAAAACTACTCAAACAGTAATAAATGCCTCTTATCGCGTTTCAATGTTGGAAGGAGGGACCGTGATGGCCGAAAAGTCAGCACATTCTAAAGATATGGAAGCAGAATTAACAATTGAACAAGTGAAAGAACAATTAACAGAGGTTGGAAAAAAACGTGGTGTCCTTACCTATGAAGAAATAGCTGAACGGATGTCAAGTTTTGAAATAGAGTCCGACCAGATGGATGAATATTATGAGTTTCTAGGTGAACAAGGCGTTGAAATCATCGCTGAAGGTGAAGAACCTGAAAATCCAAACGTTAAGGAATTAGCAAAAGAAGAAGAATTTGATTTAAATGATTTAACAGTTCCACCGGGAGTTAAAATTAATGATCCTGTTCGTATGTACTTAAAAGAAATTGGACGTGTTGATTTACTCTCCGCTGAAGAAGAGATTGAATTAGCTAACCGAATTGAGCAAGGCGACGAAGAAGCAAAACGACGACTAGCAGAAGCAAATTTACGCCTCGTTGTAAGTATTGCTAAGCGTTACGTCGGTCGTGGAATGTTGTTCCTTGATTTAATTCAAGAAGGGAATATGGGATTAATCAAAGCTGTAGAGAAGTTTGATTATCGCAAAGGATTTAAATTTTCCACTTACGCAACATGGTGGATTCGTCAAGCTATTACTCGTGCAATAGCAGACCAAGCCCGTACAATTCGTATTCCTGTGCATATGGTTGAAACAATTAATAAACTTATTCGAGTACAACGTCAACTTTTACAAGATTTAGGTCGCGAACCAACACCGGAAGAAATTGGAGAAGATATGGATCTGACTCCTGACAAAGTAAGGGAAATTTTAAAAATTGCTCAAGAACCTGTTTCGTTAGAAACTCCTATTGGTGAAGAAGATGATTCGCACTTAGGTGATTTTATTGAAGACCAGGATGCAACATCTCCTTCTGATCATGCCGCGTACGAGCTTCTTAAAGAGCAATTAGAAGACGTTTTAGACACTTTAACAGATCGTGAAGAGAATGTACTACGTTTACGCTTTGGATTGGATGACGGACGTACTAGAACGTTAGAAGAAGTAGGTAAAGTCTTCGGTGTTACAAGAGAACGTATTCGTCAGATTGAAGCAAAGGCTTTAAGAAAATTAAGACATCCTAGTCGTAGTAAACGATTAAAAGATTTTCTTGAATAATTAATACCAAGAAGTAGTTTACTTTTAGACAATAAAAGTAGGCTATTTCTTTTTTATTTTATAATTAAAAAGTGAATTTTCTGTCTTTAAAACTTATTGGAGGGTCCAATATGCGTGATCAAAGAAAATCAATTATTATAAATGAAATTAAATATTGGAAGCAGAATCGTTTGTTACCAGAACAATATTGTAATTATTTATTAGCTCTTTATTCAGAAGGTACGGAAATAGATAATACAATAACCCAAAAAGCATCAAAGCTTAGAGGAAATATAGCATTACGTTTGTTCGGATTGTTTCTCCCGTTATTAGTACCATTTACTTTTCTTGTCATTTATTTTACTGAATTGTCGAGCCAATTGCAAATGGTCATTCTGTCGATTTTTATCGTAATTGCGTTTTTAGGACTTACTTTATTTTCTAAGGAAGGTCATTTTATCCACATACCAGTAATTGTACTTATTTTATTATTACTTGTTTTCTCAGTAACTTTAGCTGAAATGGTAAATGTTGGACCTCGCTTTTTTACTATATTAGTAGCATTTCAAGCTCTCGTTTGGCTATTGATTGGTATTTGGAAAAGGTGGTACTACTTACACGTTGTTTCTATCTTTACATTTCTTGTGATTATCTTATTTATAATATTGCAATAATATCAGAAATTTTTATGTTTTTTAAAAGTTGAGAATATTACTCTCCTTCTATTATAATACATTTGAAAGCGTATTCAATAGTTTTTCGGAAGAATAAAGGGGGAGAGAAGATGAACTTTGATTTAACGCAAGAACAAGCGCTTATAAAAAAAACAATTCGTGAATTTTCAGATGAAGAAGTTGCACCAGGAGCATTAGAAAGGGACCGAACAAAGGAATTTCCGTTAGAAATATTCAATCAGTTAGCTGATTTAGGAATTATGGGCTTGCCCTTCCCGGAGGAGTATGGTGGTGCTGGTGGTGATACGGTAAGTTTTGCTATTGTAGTCGAAGAGTTAAGTCGAGCTTGTGGATCTACAGGTATCACTTACTCTGCACATATTTCTTTAGGTGGTTCACCTATAAACATGTTTGGTACGAAAGAGCAAAAAGAAAAATATTTAACTCCGATTTGTACTGGTGAATCTTTTGGAGCATTTGGGTTAACAGAGCCAAATGCTGGCTCAGATGCAGGGGGAACACAAACAACAGCGATAGAAGCAGGTGATGAGTATGTTATAAATGGTAATAAATGTTTTATTACTAATGCTTCCTATGCGAAACACCTAGCTCTAACAGCAATTACTGGACGTAATGGTGCCGAAAAAGAGATTTCTGCTATTATCGTACCTACAAACGCACCAGGATTTCATGTAATTGATAACTATGAAAAAATGGGATTAAATTCGTCTAATACGACTGAGTTAGTATTAGAAGATGTTAAAGTACCAAAAGAAAACCTATTAGGGAAACGTGGAGAGGGCTTTAAACAATTTTTAATTACTCTTGACGGTGGTCGTATCGGAATTGGTGCAATGGCTGTAGGAATCGCTCAGGCAGCTTTTGAGCGAGCGCTCGCTTATTCGAAAGAAAGGAAACAATTTGGCCGCTCTATTTCAAGTTTCCAAGTGAATCAATTTAAGTTAGCCGATATGGCAATGAAGCTAGAGCTGGCTCGAAATATGGTTTATAAGGCTGCGTGGTTAAAGGACCAAGGTAGACCGTATTCGAAAGAAGCTTCAATGTGTAAACTATACGCATCAGAAATTTGTATGGAAATTGCCGATCAAGCTGTTCAGCTTCACGGTGGTTACGGATATATGAAAGACTATCATGTGGAACGTTACATGCGCGATGGGAAATTGCTAGAAATAGGGGAAGGTACTTCTGAAGTACAAAGAATGGTCATTGCTAGACAACTTGGCTGTTAAATAATATTACTTTTTATGAAAAACTTCATCAAATGATGAAGTTTTTTTGTCTAATCTGTGAATTATAAAAGAGAGTTTTTAATTTGGTCTTTTCCTATGGTAAAATATGAAGTAAAATAGAGGTTGCTTGTATTATAATAAATAATGACCTAACGTATGTACATAAGGAGGTTGAAATCGATGAATCGTAATCCGCTAATTCCATTTGCATTAATTGCGGTGCTTGGTCTTGGATTTATGTTCTTATTATCCTTTGTTGGATTAAACCAAGCTAACAATTTAGCTGATGGTGGTGGTGAAGAGGCAGCAGTTTTAACTGCTGATGAGCTTTATCAACAAAGATCTTGCTTAGGCTGTCATGGAAACGAGCTTCAAGGTGTATCTGCACCGGCTTTAGCTGATGTAGGTGAGCGTCTTTCTGAAGATGAAATTAAAGACATCATCATTAATGGACAAGGAACTATGCCAGGAAACCTAGCTACTGCAGAAGAAGCAACTATCTTAGCAGAATGGCTAGCTAACTATGGACAAGAAGAAACTGAATAATAAAGCGAAAGCGTATTAACTTTTGGTTATCTTATTAATAAGCAAAAGCTCAATACTAATTGAATACGTTTTCTATAAGCAAAAAAAGTCCTTTACATTCGTAGAGGACTTTTTTTAGCGATATAATTAATGGAATTACCAGGTAGATCTTGAATTTAAAAATTTAAACTTAGGTTGAAGTGGAAAATATCATACCAATACTGTTATAGTAATAAAAGATTAAACATACATAAATTTTAACAATACATAGATAGTGGTGATTATCGTTGAATGAATTAAAACTTTCCAAACGACTAGAAGAAGTGGTAAAACATATTCCAAAAGGTAGCTCCATCGCAGACATAGGATCTGACCATGCCTACCTCCCTTGCTATGCTTACTTAACAGAGCAGATCAAAAGCGCCATCGCAGGGGAAGTTGTTGAAGGACCTTACCAATCAGCATTAGAACAAGTAAAAAAATCAGATTTACAACATGTCATTACAGTAAGAAAAGGAGATGGACTCGATGTAATTTCTCCTGGAGAAGTTGACTGTATTACGATTGCTGGAATGGGCGGTACCCTTATCCAATCTATATTAGAACGTGGCAAAAACAAGCTAGAAGGCGTTCAAAGGCTTATTCTACAACCTAATATAGGAACTCATAAAGTAAGAGAATGGCTTTTGCAAAATGACTGGGAAATAATTGCTGAAACAATTTTAGAGGAAGACCAACGGATATATGAGATCGTTGTAGCGGAAAGAGGAACAGCAATCGCACCTTATCATGAAAACAAAGAAGCTGGCTTACTTTTAGGGCCATTCCTGATGAAAGAAAAAAGTGAAGTGTTCACGAAGAAATGGCAACATGAAAAATTGCATTGGCAACAAATTGTAACGCAATTACAAAATGCTCCAGAAAGTGAAGAGAACAGAAAGAAAAAAGCGGAGTTGCACCAGAAGATTGCGATTGTGGAGGAGATATTGTGAATAAAATACCAAATGGCTACGAAATCATCCAAGCATTTGAATCCTTTTCGCCTAAAAAATTGGCAGTAGAAGGAGATAAAATAGGTTTGCAGATTGGTACATTAAATAAAAAAGTTGAAAACGTCATGATTACTTTAGATGTGTTAGAGTCAGTAGTAGACGAAGCGATTGAAAAAAAGGCAGATCTTATTATTGCGCATCATCCTCCAATTTTTCGCCCGCTTCCGAATGTGACTCCTAATAGTGCGGCAGGGAGAATTGTAACAAAATGTATTCAACACAACATTGCGGTTTATGTAGCACATACCAATTTAGATGTTGCACCAGGTGGTGTGAATGATTTATTAGCGTCAGCCTTACAATTACAAAACACAAAAGTGCTCTCACCTACAACAGAAGATAAGTTAAAGAAATTAGTAGTATTTGTACCTTTTTCACATGTAGATGAAGTTAGAGACGCGATTAGTACTGCAGGAGCAGGACATATCGGCAACTACAGTCATTGTACTTTTAATATTGAAGGAGAAGGTACTTTTAAACCACTTGCTGGTACTAATCCTTATATCGGTGCAGTTAATGAGTTAGAAACCGTTCAAGAAAAACGTATTGAAACAATAATTCCTTCCTCAATGGAGACTAAAGTCATTTCAGCAATGATAAAAGCACATCCATATGAAGAAGTAGCTTATGATATTTATGAGTTGGAAAATAAAGGAGAAGTATTAGGTTTAGGTAGAATTGGAACATTGCAAAATACAATGACGTTGCTACAATTTGCCCAATACGTAAAAGAAAAGCTAGAAGTGGAAAATGTACGAGTTGTCGGCCCGCATGATGCTGTTATTGAAAAGGTTGCAGTGTTAGGTGGGGATGGTAATAAGTATATTTATGATGCGAAATTTGCTGGTGCAGATGTGTATGTAACAGGAGATGTTTATTTCCATGTTGCACATGATGCAATGGCACTTGGTTTACATGTGGTAGATGCAGGACATTATGCAGAAAAAATAATGAAAAAAGGGGTAGAAGAAAAACTAGCCCATTTTGCTTCAAAAAATAAATGGAATGTTCAAATTGCTATTTCCACAACGAATACAGATCCTTTTACATTTGTTTAGGTAGATAAACAACGAATAAAAAACGGAAGTGAAGTCACTTCCGTTTTTTATTATCGTTTAGGAAATTATAAAAGTGGAAAGTTATGGATAACTACTAACTTTGTGTTGCTACGTCTAGCTCCGGCGGCTTGGCCCTCGAGACATAAGTCAGTCACTTCCGGTGGACAAAGAGCGTCCACCTGCAGCGCCTGCCTTATGCTTGTCGGGCCAGAACGAGCCGCCTCCGCTTTTGTGTCTAGCTCCGGCGGCTTGGCCCTCGAGACATAATTCAGTCACTTCCGGTGGACAAAGAGCGTCCACCTGCAGCGCCGCACCTTTCTTGTCGGGCCAGAACGAGCCGCCTCCGCTTTTGTGTCTAGCTCCGGCGCTTAGGCCCTATCAAACTTCCCTTATCCGAAGTACGATAAGTCAACATCGGCTCCTCCGTCGCCGTGTTTCCTTTATCACAACCGTAACAGTCCAGTTTGTACAGGCAAATGAAGCGCCTGCGCTTTTGTTCTTATTTACTAGCTGTTTTTACTTTTGGTAATATTTTTTGAAGTGGTACTTTACGCTCGCGAACCCACGTTTCTTCATTTTCAGGGTCAAATTGCTGTAAAAATGTAATGACTTCCTTTGTAATTGGAGTCGGTGTTGAAGCTCCAGCTGTAACAGCTACATTTTTTGCATGTTTAATCCAATCAATTTCAATTTCTGTAACATCTGCTACTCGGTAAGCTGGTGTATTAGCTATTTCTTTAGAAACTTGCGCAAGTCTATTAGAGTTATTACTCTTTGGATCACCAACTACTATTAGTACATCCGCTTCACCGGCTTGTTCTGCTACCGCCTCTTGTCGAACTTGTGTTGCTAAGCAAATTTCTTTATGTTGTTCTACGTGAGGGTATTTTTCTCTCACTTTATCCATAATATCAAGTACATCCCATTGACTCATCGTCGTTTGATTCGTAACAACGATTTTCTCATTGGTAATATTTAATCGGTCTACATCATCAACGTTTTCCACGAGATGTACAATATCTGGTGCAATTCCAACTGCACCTTCAGGCTCGGGATGACCTTTTTTACCAATATAAATTACATGATAGCCTTCTGCCTTTTTTGCTCTAATTAGATCGTGCGTTCTTGTTACATCTGGACAAGTGGCATCAATCGTGACAAGTCCTTTTTCCTTTGCACGTTTTTTTACTTCTGGAGAAACACCGTGAGCGGTAAAAATAACAGTACCGGAATCGATCTTTTCTAGAATCTCTAATCTATTTGCACCGTCAAGTGTAATGATTCCTTCTTCCTCGAAGGCATCAGTAACATGTTTATTATGAACGATCATACCTAATATATAGATAGGGCGAGGTAATGATTTATCTAAAGCTGCATTCCTTGCAATTACCATTGCATCTACAACTCCATAGCAATAGCCGCGAGGGGCAATTTTTATAATCTCCATCTGCCAATCCTCCTTAAACAATAAAGAGAGTGTCCAACACTCTCATCTACACTCTATTATATAGAAGGAATGGTGTTTTGACAAAGAAAGAGTTATAGATATAATTTAGGTGTTGATGTACCGCGGTTATTTTTTTTCTGTTCTATTGACTGTGAACTTTCTGTTGTTTCTTTTTTTTGCTCTGACTTGCTTTCTTGGTCGTTACTTTCTTTTTTTTCTGTTCCTTCTTCCTCGTTATTTTTTGGCTCTTCCGTCTCTGATTCGCTAGTATTTTCACTATCATTATTATCTGTTGCTTTAAACTCACTATATAGTTTCCACATTGCTGGTAAATTTCGAACGAGAGGTCCATATTGTTGTACCATCGGAACGACTGATTCTGCTGTTTTTAAAGCTTTTTGTACGTTCGTTAATAGTCCCGTTAAATTATTTGGATTTGCAAATTGTTGGATCGCATTCCCTGCTCCCGCTACATTACTAGGATTAGCCAATTGCCCCATAGCACTCATATTTCCGATATTTCTTGCTCCAGTTCTGCCGAATAAACGTGCTAGTAATCCACCGCCACCTCGATTCATACCTGCTGGTCCCATTTGTCTAGGCATTCCCATCATTCCATTGGGTGCTCTTCCAGGCATAAATCCTCTCATAGGTGGACCAGGCGGAAATGGTGGCATTGGTCGATTAGGTCCAAACATCCGCGATCCTCCTTCCTTTAGTTAAATAAAACATGTGCAACACGTATGATAAAAGCTTTTAGAAATTTAGGCGTTTATCGTCATTAATAATGTATGCAACTAAATACGAAAATGTTTAAAGTTAAGAGATAATGGGCGGAAGACTTCTAGCCAAATAAGAAAAACTCCTTTATAATAAAAAATTGGTCATTATGGATAAACTAAGTAATAATTATTTATAACTGTTACAGGCATATGGCGCTTATACATATAGATAAATATTTTTTTGGAGGTAACAAAATGAGTAATAATCAATTTGAGCGATTTGAACTAAAACCCTTTATAATAAAGGGAATTGAAGATTTACATTTTTTTAAGCCGACGGAAGTACAAGAAAGGGTTATTCCATCTATACTGCGTGGAGAAAGTGTTATTGGACAATCGCAAACAGGTACAGGAAAGACACATGCGTATTTACTACCAATATTACAAAAAATTGACACTGAGAAAGATGAAGTACAAGCAGTCATTACTGCACCAACTAGAGAACTAGCAAACCAAATTTATCAGGAAGTATTAAAAATAACAAAATATGATGAAGCTATATCTGCAAGATTGTATATTGGTGGTACTGATAAACAAAGAATGATTGATAAGCTAAAAAAACAACCTCACATTGTTGTTGGTACACCAGGAAGAATTCATGATTTAATGAAAGAGCAAGCATTATTCGTTCATACTGCGAGCACAATTGTTGTCGATGAAGCTGATTTAATGCTAGACATGGGATTCATTGAAGATGTGGATCACATTGCATCCGCAATGCCGGAAAAATTACAAATATTAGTTTTCTCGGCAACGATCCCGGAGAAACTAAAGCCTTTCTTAAAGAAATATATGGAAAACCCAAAATATACTCACGTAGCACCGAAACAAGTTACAGCTGCTAAAATAGAACATGTATTAGTTCCAGTTCGTTCTAGAAATAAATTAAAACTACTTAAAGACGTTTTATCTAGTTTTAATCCATATTTAGCTATCGTATTTACAAATACAAAAAAGATGGCGGATGAAGTAGCGGATGGTCTATTAGAACAAGGTCTAAAAGTTGGAAGAATTCATGGAGACTTAAGTCCTCGTGAACGCAAAAAAATGATGAAACAAATAGGGGAATTGGAATATCAATATGTAGTGGCGACAGATTTAGCTGCACGTGGTATTGATATACCTGGAATTAGTCATGTTATTAACTATGAAATTCCGTCTGACCTTGATTTTTATGTTCATCGTGTGGGAAGAACAGCTCGTGCAGGACAATCAGGGATTGCAATTACATTTTTTGAACCAAGTAATGAAGATGCAATTCATCAAATCGAAAAACTAGGGATCACTTTTGAGCAAAAAGATTATCGTGCAAAAGAGTGGGTAAATTTAGGTCCATTAAATAAAAGAAAGAACAGAAAAAAGCAAGTATCCGAAGAAGACGTAAAAGCAAAAACAATGGTTGCCAAATCGAAAAAAGTGAAACCAGGATACAAAAAGAAATTCCAAAGAGAATTAGAAGAAGTGAAAAAACGCCAACGTCGTCTAAAAAGAAAATAAAAACAAAAAGACTGAAATCTCATATTTCAGTCTTTTTGTTTTGGTTTGAATTATTAAACGTTCTTAAATCATTAGGGGCCGGTAGGAGTCCTACAAATAAAACAGTTCATAAATACCAAAAAAGCGACAAGCCTCGACTTCTATGTTAAGATAGGGAAGTATAAAAGAGACAAGGTTATGCTTAAGAGGTGAAAAAAATGAGTGAATTAATTATCGGATCTCATGTTTCCATGAGTGGTAAAAAGATGTTATTATCAGCTAGTGAAGAAGCTGTATCATACGGAGCCAACACATTTATGATCTACACTGGTGCTCCTCAAAATACGAGAAGAAAAAAAATCGAAGACTTAAATATTGAATTGGGAACGGCGCATATGAAGGAGCACGGAATTAATGAAATCATTGTTCATGCTCCCTATATAATCAACATTGGTAATTCGGAAAAACCAGAAACATTTGAATTAGGGGTTAATTTTCTTCAGGAAGAAGTACGAAGAACAGATGCAATTGGTGCGAAACAAATAGTTCTTCATCCTGGTGCCCACGTTGGTGCTGGTGCAGACGTAGGGATTAAAAAGATTATCGAAGGCTTAAATGAAGCATTAACAAAAGAGCAAAATGTACAAATCGCGTTGGAAACGATGGCTGGAAAAGGAACAGAATGCGGTAGAAGTTTTGAAGAATTAGCTGCTATTATTGATGGTGTTACATTAAATGAAAAGCTTTCTATCTGTTTAGATACTTGTCACGTTCATGATGCAGGATATAACATAGTAGAAGACTTTGATGGGGTATTAGAGCAGTTTGATAAAATAATCGGATTAGACCGCTTAAAAGTACTACACATTAATGATAGTAAAAATGAACGTGGCGCTAGGAAAGACCGTCACGAGAACATCGGTTACGGTAAAATTGGTTTTGAAGCATTAAACTATATCGTTCATCACGATCAATTAAAAGCTGTGCCAAAAATCTTAGAAACACCTTACGTTGGTGAAGATAAAAATAATAAAAAAGCTCCGTACCAGTTTGAAATTGAGATGTTAAAGAGTAAAGAATACGACGAAGACTTGTTAACAAAAATTAAAAATAGTTAATTGAAAAATGACCTTTCTTTGTGAGAGGTCATTTTTTGTTCTCGTTTAGGAACTATAAACTTGTATATTTTGTTGAATAACTACTAACTTTACTTACGTTACGTCTAGCTCCGGCGGCTAGGTCCGGCTCAAACTTCGCTTTTCCTCCGTACGATAAGTCATCATCGGCTCACTGTCGTTCGCCGTGATTCCTATATCTCCTGCGGAAAAGCTCCAGTTTGATTGGACCTGAGCGAGCCGCCTGCGCTTTTGTTCTTATTTTATAAATTCCATAAATAGCTGATTGACTTTTTTTGCTGTTTCGTGACCAGTTATTTTAGACAGCTCTTTCATTAGTTGTAGCCTCTCACTCGTATTAAATACGTTTACTTTACCGTTCTTTTCTTTTACTAATTTTATAATTTTTTTTGCTTGCTCCATTGAAATTTCAATATTATATTGTTGAGCGTATTGAACGAGCTCTTCTGGGCTTAATGTATTTAATTTTTTATTTATTATTTGTTGATAGATATTCATACAATCGCCTCCCTTTAACACCGTATGTAGAAAGGGCTAAAAGTGTGAAAGAGATTATTATGTTAATAATTTGAAAATTATTATATAATATACATAAAAAAGGCTATACAAGGAGGAGTCCCCTTGTCATTGGAAATAGATAAGCATTCTGTTTTTTGCGGGCTTTCTAAAGAATTTCAATTCGTATTAACTTTAAATGGTGTTATAGAAGAAATAAATAGTCATGCGAAGGACCTAAGTACAAAGTATAATGTATCAACTGGAGATTCCTTTTATGCTCTTTTTCCTTTTGATTTAAAGGAAATGGTTTTTACTTTTCTATCTGAAATAATACATAACAAAGGGGAAGTTGTGGAAGAGACGTTTGTCTGTTCCACAAATGAATCTTTTCAATATCGAGGAAAATGTGTTGGTGAAAAAATTTACATAACTGGTTATGAAATGGAACGGAAGAATCTATTCTCAAGTTTACGTTATGAATCAGAGCTGAAATTAGAAAACTTTGTATTAAATACGTTAGACAATGCTATGTTAATATTAGGGAAAAATGGTCATATTCTTTTTATGAATGATCGGTGTGCAGAAATATTAGGTCTTGGAGATAAAGGAAAGCAATACTGGGATAATAGTTTTTACGACTTAAAAACGGATACTACTATTCAGCAAATGATGTTAGATTCGTATGAATCTGTAAAAATAACAAAGCAGTTTCAAGAAAAATACTGTTACGAAGATGAGCAGTTGTACCAAATGCAAGGTTTTTTTGATGAAGAAAAGCAGGAAGTATTTATTGTTATCCATGACAGATCCTATCAACAAAAATTCGAGAATCTACTAATATATAAACAACAAATGGAGTCTGTCTCGCAAATTTCTGCAGGAATAGCCCATGAATTAAGAAATCCTCTATCTGTAATTAAAGGATTTTTACAACTTTCAAGGAAGACAAATAATTGGGATAAATATTACGATACCGTTATGGGAGAGATAAATCGTATGAACTCTCTCTTGGAAGATTTTCTTTCAGTTTCTCGAAAAAAAATTAAAAAACAATTAATGAAGCCCCATGAGGTGTTAGCTTCATTAGAATATATTTTTCAGTCAGAGTGTTCTCTACATAATATAAATTTCATATCATCCATTGAGGAAGTGGAAGGATCTATTTTTATAAACGAGACGATGTTAAAACAAGTGATGTTAAATTTACTCCGTAATGCGATTGAAGCTTTTTTACCAGAACAAAAAAATAAAGAGTTTCAACTAGAATGTAAAAGTGAAGATAATCTTATTAAAATTATTGTAAGTGATAATGGAAGAGGAATACCAGAAGAGATCATGGAAAAGATAGGCACGCCGTTCTTTACGACGAAAGATAAAGGAAATGGATTAGGCCTACCACTCTGTAAAAAGATAGTAGAGGACCATGAAGGGGATATGAAAGTAACTAGTGAAGTAGGAATCGGAACAACGTTTGAAATAAGTATCCCTATTAAGTACTGAAAGAAGTCTATATAAAGGAGGCTTCTTTTTCTTTTACTCGAATGATTTATATTTTCACACGCTTTATTTATTTACATAAACAGATCTGTCATGTATACTAAACTATTGTTAGAAATCGTAATGATTCTTATCTATATAAGGTGTGAGAAAAAGTGAGCAAAGAAACAATATTAGAAGTACAAAACGTTTCATTTATATATGACCACCAACCGGTACTAGAGGACATTAATTTAAAAATACCAAAGGGAGCGTTTTTAGCGCTTGTTGGCCCGAATGGTTCAGGAAAATCAACATTGCTAAAATGCATCCTAAATATATTAAAACCTAGACAAGGAAACATTGAGATTTTCGGTAAAGATGTACGTAAATTTAAAGAATGGAGTAAGGTTGGCTTCGTTTCACAAAAAGCGAATAGTTTTAACTCTGGTTTCCCTGCAACAGTTTTTGAAATAGTTTCAACGGGCTTAGTCTCGAAAGTTGGGTTATTGAGATTTTTCCAAAAAGAGCATAAGCAGAAAGTAATGGATGCAATCAAAGCTGTCGGAATGGAAGAGTTTAAAGATAGAAACATAGGAGAATTATCAGGCGGTCAGCAACAACGTATTTTTATTGCAAGAGCGCTCGTTAGTGAACCAGAATTGTTAATATTAGACGAACCTACTGTTGGTGTTGATGCAAAAAACGTACAAACATTTTATTCTATGTTGGAACATTTAAATAAAGATTTAAATATAACTTTAATTTTAGTAACACATGATGTTGGAACGGTAACAGATAAGGTAACTCATGTTGCTTGCTTAAATAAACATATACATTTCCATGGAGAGGCGAGTGAATTTGACGAATTGAAAACGAAAGATTTTTCACAGTTTTACGGGCATGAAGTTCATTTGTTAAATCATGACCATCACCATCACCATCACGATGGAGGTCACCACTAATGATTTCTGCTTTTATGCAATTTGAATTTTTACGAAATGCTGTTTACACAGGGGTATTAATTGGGATACTCGCTCCCCTGTTAGGGGTATTCGTAGTTGTTAGGCGATTAAGCTTAATTGCTGATGCACTTAGCCACGTAACATTAGCGGGTATTGCAGCAAGTTTATTAGTAGAGAAAAAGCTTGGACTTTTTATAGGTATGAGCCCATTATATTTCGGAATGGCTTTCTCGGTTACAGGTGCACTATTTATTGAAAAGCTTCGAAGTGTGTATAAACATTACCAAGAACTAGCGATACCAATTATTCTTTCTGCTGGAATCGGTTTAGGTGCTATTTTTATTTCATTAGCTGACGGTTTTAACACAGATTTATTTAACTACTTGTTCGGTAGTGTTAGTGCTGTCTCTAGAACTGATTTTTGGGTTATTTTTTATATAGCAATTGCTATTTTAATTACTATATTCCTGTTTTATAAAGAACTATTCGTTCTCTCGTTTGATGAAGAACATGCTCGTGTATCGGGAGTAAATTCGAAAATATTTCATTTGATTTTCATCGTTATGGTGGCTTTAGTCATTGCCGTATCGATGCGAGTGGTTGGTATTTTACTTGTTTCTTCCTTAATGACGCTACCCGTTGCCTCAAGTATGCGGATTGCAAAAGGGTTTAAACAAACTATTTTTCTCTCCATTCTATTCGGAGAAATCGCGGTTATTGGCGGACTTATAACTTCTTTTTATTTTGATTTAGCACCTGGTGGTACCATTGTAATTATTTCAGTTCTTATCTTAATTAGTACAATAGTATGGAAAAAAATGAGGAGAGGGACGTAATGAATGTTTCACAAGCATTAGAAATAATGAAAGAGCAAGGATACAAATTTACAGGCAAACGGCAAGATATGTTAGAAATATTTGCAACTTCTAACCGATATTTAACGGCGAAAGATGTTCTAGACTCCATGAAAGATGATTATCCTGGATTAAGCTTTGACACGATATATCGAAATTTAGCCTTATTCGTAGACTTAGGTATTTTAGAAAGTACAGAGTTGTCGGGTGAAAAAAATTTCCGATTTAAATGTAGTACTACGAGCCACCATCATCATTTTATATGTCTAGATTGTGGCGGTACGAAAGAAATTGTAACCTGTCCAATGACGGTGTTAACAGAAAACTTAAAAGAATATGATGTGACAGGTCACAAATTCGAAATATATGGAAAATGTCCGTTATGTAAACAAAGCTAGTAGGGGTACTAGCTTGTTTTTTTATTATGTAATAACCAAATTCCGTTCATTACATAATATAGTATTAATTTAAGCCCTCAAAGTTTACCTTTCCATTACGAATGTTGTATAAAATGAGAACAAGGGTGTTTACAGATGAAAGAAGCACGTCTTTTAGACAGTGAAGACTTATTGAAAATATTAAATAATGCTAAATTTATTGGTGATACCGAGCATATAACATCAACAGAATTAGTAAATATTATGAAGCAACAATTACAACGTGCAATGAATAATAATAAAGAAAAATGACTGGAGTTCTTTAACTCCAGTCATTTTTATAGGAAATTGTTCACTAAGTAAGTTATTCCTGCTCCGATAACGACAGCAATCAAAATTAAAGTAGCATTTAGTAACTTTTCTTTTCGAGCAGGTGTTAGCCATGATTCTTCATTATGCAAAATAAGTTCCCCCAGTTTTTAAGCTCTACGGAGAAGATGTATCGGTAGCTGGCGAGCGTAGTTAGTTTAAAACGTTAGCCCCTTAGCTTTGCGTCATCGCTTTTCAACGATTTTGCCTTTTCGTACAGCTCATTTTATATATAATATCGGTTAAGGAAACTATTTATTAACATAATGTTGCAAAAAAAGTCGAAAAATATTTTAGTCGTGTAACAACCTTTTTATAAATTGATTTGCTTCGAGCCAGTTTTGTACACGATAAACGTGCTCTGGAATAGGATCACGGTTATATGGCGTATCAAATAGGAGAACAGGGATATTACACGCTTCGCTAATATCACAAGCGTTATCGTGTTTATCTTCAAGAAAAATATGTAGTTCATGTTTCTTAATCGCTTCAATTTTATTATGTGTTCCGATAAGTTCTAAATGATCAAAATCAATTGCTTGCTTTTTAAACCAATTGTTTGTTACTTCAAATAAATGGTTTCTTCTAGCGCTAATAAAGTATAAGTCATAGTTATTTTTCCATTGAGTAACAATTTCTTTTGCTCCAGTAGCTAGAGGTGCGTTTTCATAAATAGTTGGCTCCATCTCGTCCATCCATGCCCAAAACTGCTCGTCTGTAATCCCGATTAAGGGACTTAATTCATACTGCTTAATGTCTTCTAACGTAATATTCATTTTAAATGATTCATTAATGTATGGAACAAATGAAGAAGGACTAGTTAATGTACCATCTATATCTATGCCTAAGCGATATCTCATAAGAACAACCCCCGTTTTATAATGCTATCTATACCATATAATCTTGACAATATATTGTACAATTTCTCATTTTAACATAAGTAGAAAACATTAACATCAATGATTTTTAAAAATAGGTCCATACTAATAAATGCTTCTAACCTTACGAAAGCGAGGGATAAGCATGGCAAACGAATACGATAAGATTGAAAAAAATGAGCCAACTGAAGATAGGTTTGCTTATGAAGAGCCCCATATTTCGAGGGCAAACGTTGAAAGGGAACATATGGAAGAAACTGCCGCAGAAGTTGCGGTTCCTCCAAGTGTTTCATTAGAACGTGAAAGAGAACGAGAATCAATTTTTGAAGAAGAAAGAGAAGATGTAATGGGGATGTCTGGTAGAGGGCTTGGCTATTTAGGTTTAGCATTAGCTATTCTATCACTGTTCATCTTACCGATTATCCTAGGTGCTGCTGGGATTATCATCGGCTTTATTGCCCGCAAGCGCGGAGCAACAGGATTAGGGGCATGGGCAATCGGTATTGGTGCTATTTCCATTATTGTAGGTATCTTCATATTGCCACTCTTTTAGTATGATGGGAAAAAAAGAGAAGAGATTGACAATTGCGTCAATCTCTTCTTTATGTGTTTGAACTATTTTTAAGCATTAGCTTTTTCTGCCTCTTGTTTTGCATAATATTCTTCGGCAATTTTATCTACTTCTTTTTTTAGTTCCTCTACCATTGTCTCTTCTGGTACTTTACGGACAATTTCTCCTTTACGGAATAGTAGACCTTCACCACGAGCCCCTGCAATTCCAATATCAGCTTCTCGTGCTTCACCAGGTCCGTTAACTGCACAACCTAATACAGCAACTTTAATTGGAGCTTTTATCGTTGAGATGTATTCTTCGACTTCATTTGCAATACTAATTAAGTCGATTTCAATACGTCCGCACGTCGGGCAAGAAATTAATGTTGCCATATTGGAAGCAAGACCAAAGGATTTTAATAGCTCTCTTGCCACTTTTATTTCTTCTACAGGATCCGCGCTTAAAGATATTCTTAATGTGTTACCGATTCCTTTACTAAGGATAGCACCTAGGCCAGCTGCACTTTTAACAGTCCCAGCAAACAATGTACCTGATTCTGTAATACCTAAATGTAGAGGATAATCAAAAGCTTGTGCTGCTTTTTCATAAGCTTCAATTGCTAAGTTTACATCAGAAGCTTTCATGGAAACGATAATATCGTGGAAGTCTAAGTCCTCTAAGATTTTAATGTGATGTAGAGCACTTTCCACCATTCCATCAGCAGTAGGATAACCGTATTTTTCAAGAATTCTTTTTTCTAATGAACCAGCATTTACACCAATACGTATTGGAATTCCTTTTGCTTTAGCAGCATTTACTACCGCTTCAACTTTTTCACGGCGACCAATATTACCTGGGTTTATTCGGATTTTATCAATTCCACCTTCAATTGCTTTTAAAGCAAGTTTATAATCAAAGTGAATATCAGCGACCAACGGTATGTTTATTCTTTTTTTAATTTCTGGAATTGCATTTGCAGCTCTTTCGTCAGGAACTGCAACTCGAACAACTTGGCAACCTGCTTCTTCTAGACGAAGAATTTCAGCAACGGTTGCTTCAACATCATGTGTTTTTGTAGTGGCCATACTTTGTATAAATAATTCGTTACTTCCCCCAATTGTTAAGTTACCAACCTTAACTGGGCGAGTTTTCGTACGATGTATTAATTCTTTCACGAGTAATCGCTCCTTTAACGTTAATCCTTTTGAAGGACTTAACTACTCAACTTAATGGTTGAATATTATTTTTCCATTGTGCCTACCAAAATATTGTATCAACGTATACATCATTTTGACAAGTATTAAACAATGCTAATTATGGATAGACAGGAAACTTATATGTTTTTCCAATTTGAATTCGTTCAGGTGTAACATTATCATTTAGTAGTTCAAAATCGTGAATTAATTGTGGAACGGTTACCGGTAAAGGACCATTAGTTATTCTTTCCACTATAGTTAAAACGGTATCACCCGGCATTACTTCAATCATTACGTAATCTTCCTCTATAATTGAATCGGTATCTTCCAGTAATTGAACTATATTTGAAGCAGGTATACTATCTTCTTTAGGTGTAGGGATAGTCCCTTCTGTTAAATCATAGTATATGCTGAAAAATGTAATACCAAGTAAAAGTGCTACAAATAATCGAATCATCATTCTTCCTCCTTGGACAAGCATATTAATGTATATGCTCATAGGGAGAAAATATGACAAAAAAACATCAGCAAAATTTTCACTGATGTTTTTTATAAATTTACCACTGTGTAATGTCTTCTTCTTGCTCCTCTTTCACATCTTCTTTTAACTCTTTTACAATTAAATAAAGAATAAAGAAAGCAGCAGTGAAACTAATAATGGTCGTGTATGGGATATAAATCCCAATAGATTCTAGTAGAGCGAATAAGACTGTAGGAATTGTTACTGCGTATGCAGATAAGATCCACGTATGACGATATTTTATAAATGGTTTATTTAAGCTACCTTTTAGAATAAGACCAACTAAACCTAATAAGGTAACTTGAATAAATTTGCCTAGACTAAAAAGAATATACATGATAGCTGCAAACAAAAAGATAATAAGTGGTATGAACGAACCAACTGTATCTAAAAGTGATTCTAAGTCGGATTTTGAAATAGTGAATCCGTCTGTTTGACCTAAATCAAATATTTCGGTTGTGCCATCAATGATCGTAATTACTTCATAACGTTGTAACGCAATAACATCACCGAAGTCTTCAATTTCGGAAAGTGAAAATTCAGAGTTAGGATCAAGCATTAGAACTAAACCGTCTTGGTCCATAATGAGGGGCTCATCTACATCAGCAGTAAATTCCCCATTTTCAATTACAAACTCTGGTAAATCACTTTTAACAACAGTTTCTGCTGCTGAATGTAATTGGTTAATTGCTATTCCGATGGATATGAAAAATGGAATAGAAGTTACGAGGACAAGGAAGAATATGTACAATATCGTTTTCCCGATTCCTTGTTGATAAAAGTTAGCCATCTCTTTAGGAGAATATAGGCTCTTTATAAATTGTTTAAAAATATTCATGATTACCCATCCTTTTACCGTTTTTTTTACAATTTAATGTTATCTGATTAGATACTGATAGTAAACGAAAATCTATATTATTTTTAATTGTAAATTACTTTGTAAAGATATTGTAAATTTTACTCTAGTTCTATTTACATTTCATTAATTATTCGTTAATAATTATGAAGGGCCAAGCTATGTTGGTTGCTGTCGATTAATGTCGAAAATATTTCATTTGGATTAAGGGGTTGTTACTTTTGGAAATCGACGTTCAGAGAACGATATTTGAATTTATAGGTGGTCTCGGTATTTTCCTTTTTGGTATTAAATATATGGGAGACGGACTACAAAAATCAGCAGGTGATAAACTGCGTGACATCTTAGATCGTATGACAACGAACCCATTTATGGGTGTATTAGCAGGTATTCTTGTGACAGTTTTGATTCAATCAAGCTCAGGAACTACAGCGCTAACAGTTGGTCTAGTAAGTGCCGGTTTTATGTCATTACGCCAAGCTGTAGGGGTAATTATGGGTGCCAATGTTGGTACTACTGTAACGGCCTTCATTATTGGAATAAAAATTACTGACTATGCTCTTCCTATAATTGCAGCGGGAGCTATCCTGCTTTTCTTCTTTAAAGCGAAGAAACTACAATATTTAGGACAAATAGTATTCGGTTTTGGTGCCCTTTTCTTAGGGCTAAAAATTATGGGAGACGGGTTAAAGCCATTAGCAGGCTTACAAGCATTTTATGATTTAACAGTTTCCATGAGCGAACAACCGATACTTGGTGTCGTAGTTGGTACTATATTTACTGTTATCGTGCAGAGTTCAAGTGCAACAATAGGTATCCTTCAGGAATTATATGGTCAAGGTGCTATTGATTTGAAGGCTGCTCTACCCGTATTATTTGGAGATAATATAGGGACAACTATTACAGCAGTTTTAGCATCATTAGGTGCAAGTGTAGCTGCTAGAAGGGCAGCATTAGCACATGTATTGTTTAATATTATTGGTACTATTATTGTTCTAATCATTTTAGGCCCGTTTAGAGCACTTATCGAAATCATTCAATCTAGCCTAGGTTTGAATCCAGAGATGACTATTGCATTTGCTCACGGAATATTTAACGTTTCTAACGTGATCATACAATTCCCTTTTATTGCTCTATTAGTTTTAATGGTAACTAAAATAATTCCTGGGGAAGACCGTATTTTTGAATATAAAGCAAAACATTTAGATCCAATATTTATTGAGCAATCACCATCTCTTGCTTTAGGACAAGCGAAAGAAGAAGTAGTACGTATGGGTAACTTCGCAGTTGTCGGTTTAGAAGAAACGAAGGCATATTTAATTTCTTCTTCTCAAAAACATTCAGATTCAGCCTTTCAATTAGAAGATGCTATAAATAATTTAGACAGAAAAATTACGGATTATTTAATTCAATTATCATCTAGTTCTTTATCTGCTCACGAATCAGAAGAGCATTCTATGTTGATGGATACAGTTCGAGATATCGAACGAATAGGTGATCATTTTGAAAATATATTAGAGTTGGTTGATTATCAAATTTCTAACAAAGTTTCATTAACAGAAAATGCAGAACAAGATTTAAATGAAATGTTTACTCTTACAATTTCTACTGTAAAAGAAGCAGTAGAAGCCTTAAACACTGGTAATTTAGAACTTGCTAAAGATGTAATGTTGAAAGAAGAAAAAATAGATAAAATGGAAAGAAGCTTACGTAAAAAACATATATTACGTTTAAATGAAGGGGTATGTACTGGACAGGCTGGTATCGTATTCGTTGATATTGTTAGTAACTTAGAGCGTATCGGTGATCATGCTGTAAATATTGCAGAAGCAGTGTTAGGCGAAGACCACGGAACATATTAATTGTAGAAGAGCGAGGGTATCTCGCTCTTTTCTCTAATTGTATTAAGAAAGACTGATACGTTTGCATAGAGGGAAATGATTGATATTTATAGGGGGCGGTCAAAAATGGAATTATTATATTGGATATTAATAATTGGGCTGTTCGTTGTTGCGTTCATTGGCTTAGTTTTTCCTATCATACCGAGTGTTTTTTTTATTGTTGGCGCGTTCCTTCTATATGGTTTTGCATTTTCGTTTGCTTCTTTAAATATATGGTTTTGGCTTTTTCAAGGTGTATTTGTACTATTACTATTTATAGCTGATTATTTAGCAAATATTATTAGTGTAAAGAAATTTGGTGGAAGTAATGCATCCATTTGGGGGAGTACAATAGGTATTATTATTGGTCCTTTTGTCATACCAGTGGCAGGTTTTATTTTAGGTCCATTTTTAGGTGCAATTATTGCAGAAATATTAGTAAAAAAGCAAGATATAAAAACATCTATTAAAATTGGGGTAGGATCGGTAGTAGGATTATTTAGTAGTGCTATTGTTAAAGGGATAGTTCAAGCAATTATGATTATTTATTTCTTCATTGTCGTTTTATAAACTTTTGAAAAATTTATTAGTTACAAACTGTTGACAGAGACGGTCTCCCGTGTTAAATTGGTATATGTCTCTAACGTGGCAGTTAGCTGATACAATAGAAATGTTGATAAGCTGACGAGTGCAGTTGAATCCTCATATTCTATTTTTAAGGCGGTGTAGCTCAGCTGGCTAGAGCGTACGGTTCATACCCGTGAGGTCGGGGGTTCGATCCCCTCCGCCGCTACCAACTTAAGAGGACCCTTAGCTCAGTTGGTTAGAGCAGACGGCTCATAACCGTCCGGTCGCAGGTTCGAGTCCTGCAGGGTCCATTTTTTTAGCAAGATATATTGGAGGAATACCCAAGTCCGGCTGAAGGGATCGGTCTTGAAAACCGACAGGGGTGTTAAAGCCCGCGGGGGTTCGAATCCCTCTTCCTCCGCCATACATAACAATTGGAAATATAAAAGTTCAATATTAATGACCCTATGTCCGACTATACATAGGGTCATTATTTGTTCCTTGAATACAAAAAAGAAGTCGAAATTTTATTGACTTTTTTTTTGTATCTAAGTATGAAAAAAGACTCATGCTAAAAGTACGTACTGGTAAATATCACATAAGATAACTAACGTAGTTCGCTTCCTCTAAAAAGGCCTCTCGACCAACTGGTTTATCTAATAACCTAATCCTTTATTTGTTTCTTCCTTTCAAATAATCCTGTTTCCTTTATACTTAACATAGCGATATATACAAACGGACCGAAAATAAGGCCCAGCACTCCAAAGAAAACATACCCAAAATACATAGTTAAAATGGTTGGTAGGGCTGCAAGGCCGATCGAGTCTCCTAAAATTTTTGGTTCAACAATTCTTCTAATAATTGTTAAAGCAATGGCAAGGACCATTAGTTGAATTCCGGTAGCGGAACTACCTAAAATAATCATAAGTAAGCCCCATGGAATCAAGACGAGCGCAGGTCCAATATATAACGGGATAATGTCCACTATCCAAATAATGAACGCCATAATTAGAGCTTGTTTCGGTGTGATAAATAGCAAGCTAATATAAGTGATAATAAAAACCCCAATACTCATAATAAGCTGGGCCTTCCAATATCCCATAAACACCTTTCCTAGACGAGTGAAAATAATCTGCATTTTGTTAGCTGTTTCTTCGCTAAACAAACTGAGTAATAATCGAAATAATCTTGGTAAATCTAAGCTAAATAAAAATAACGTAATTAAATAAACTAAAGATACAAATAGAAAATTAGGAACAGCTTGTAGCCATGAACCGACTAAAGAAGCGAAATGAGATGTTAATTTTAACACTAAATCAATTAAACCTTCTGCTTGTTTATTCATCTCTCTAATAACTAGTTCGTGTTGAGGTAATTCATAAATTAAATCATTTACTTTTAAAATTAATGCGTCTATAGAATTTTGAATATCCAACACATATCTAGGTAAGAGTGTCATCCATTCATTGAATGATTTTAAAATTCGAGTGAGTGTAATATAAATAACTCCCGTACTAGTTAAAATAAACAGTAAAAAAGTAATAAGTACTGGGATAATTCTACTCTTAAATTTTAACTGCTTTTTTAACAGCCTGATAAAAGGTTCAAAAATGATTGCTGTTAAAAGAGCAAAAAGTACTGGTGAAAAAACAGAAAAATTAATATATACAAATACAATAGTAGCGATGGTGAAAAGTATAATTAAAACTTTTCTAGGGTTAATGTTACTTAACAATAAAGATTCCTCCTATATTTTATTCATTTATAAATGACACTCTACTTATATATATCGGTACACCTGATCCTTTAAACCTTTCTATAACAAATGAGACTATTATGGTCTAGGCATTTATACTGATAGAAGTTGCATAATGTTTTTCCTCCAATAAATGAAGTTTCACATTTTTGTAACATTAGTAATAGTGACGTTATTTTTTTATTTTAATTTTACCACTATTATTGTTTTTTTCGAGGATTACAGGAAATAAAGCGGTAGTTTAGCCAGCTTGTTAAGTGAAAAAATAAACCTATTTATAACAATAAATCAAAAAAAATGAGTGTAAAATAATTGTTATGTTACACAAATTATGATAATCTTTACTTGTGTAACTAACGCACAGGAGGCTCTATAATGGAATATGTTGTGCCAATTAAAAGGGTTGACCAAATAAATCGGATAAAAGAAATACTAAAAAAACAATCAAAACGAGATCACTTATTATTTGTGTTTGGTATAAATACTGGTCTCAATATAAGTGACTTGTTATTATTGAAAATTAGTGATATTTGGGAAGGGGAACAAACAAAAGATTTTTTACAATTATATGATGAAAAACATAAAGAAGTAAAAAAATATTACTTAAATAGCAAGATAGAAGATGCAGTTAAATTATATTTAAATACGAAGAATGAAGTTTTTCTAGATGAATATATCTTTAAATCCAAGAAAAATAATCTACCAATAACACGTCAACAAGCTTACCGAATTATTAATCATGCAGCCAGGGAAGCAGGAATTACAGAGAAAATCGGTACTCACACGTTAAGGAAAACATTTGGCTATCATGCCTATAAAAAAGGTATAGCAATTTCTATACTAATGTCGATCTATAACCATCAAACCCCAGCAGAAACTTTTAGATATCTAGGTATTTGTAAGTCAGATAATTATCCAGTTAAAGTGGATGTAAATCTATAAGATAAGTTACCATGTAAATTCGCATGGGTAAGCTCGTTTATCATAATTAGGAAAGATGAGTCTTTAACTTTTATAAATGTTAAAGAAAAAAGCCCCCATTATCGGAGGCGGTGAGGTTAGTGCTTTTCGTCTAGATCTTTATTTAATAAATCTGTATATTTGTCATTAACTATATCCTCAGTTACATGCACTTGTATTGTTTCTGTCCCTTTTATAAATTTAAATAACCCGTTATTGAAGTCAGTACCTATCTCTTTAAAGAAAATACCTTCATATTCGACATGAGGTGAAAATTTAAAGCTTAAAAGGTAGTTTTCATCTTCTTTCACAAGATATGCCCGACATCCTTTTTCATACATTTCACCTTGCTCTTTTAATGTTCTTGCAACTGACACGATATGAAGGTCTATAAACGGAATCTCTCGTATTAAAGTATTAATAATTGAACCTTTTGCTATTTGCTCCCAGCGACTTTGTGCTGTTTGGCCAAGAACGATTTGTGTTATATGTTTTTCTCTAGCAACCTCACCAATAACTTTAGCAAACGGTCTTTTTTCATTATCTTTAATTATAAACTCGTCGGCATTATTTGCCTCAGCAAGATTTTTCCATTTTGTGATGTAATCCGTCTTTTCTGCATCTAATTCATCAAAAGGACTTGGATCAACAGTAACAATATAAAATGGGCAATCAAGCATGTTTGCGATTTTGGCGCCTCTTTTTATTAATCTTTCACCGTTTGGACCATAATAAACACATACTAAAATACTTTCGTCCATTCGACTTTTTACTTTTTTTATCAATTGATTTTCACCTCAAAGGAAATTAGTTACCTAATGGTAATTTGAATATATGTATGAATATAGCTTATGCCTTACTTGTAAGTCAATGGGATTTGTTAGTTTGTTAGGAGGAATTTGATGAATTGGTTACTTTTAATGATATTTTTACCATTTATTTTTGCGATAATAGTACCTGCACTATATAAAATATTCAACCCGCGTATACATACTGGGTGGTTTGTGTTAGTTGTGCCTACTGTTATCTTTATATATTTACTTTCCGTAGTACCTAGTATTTACAATATGGAAAACATATTAGTGACCGTTCCGTGGATTCCATCGTATGATTTGAATTTTACTGCATACATTGATGGTTTAAGTTTAGTGTTCGGATTGCTCATTGCCGGTATCGGTGCTTTGGTCATTTTATACTCCATATACTATATGTCTAAGCTAAAAGAAGCTCTACATAATTTCTATGTTTATTTGCTACTATTTATGGGGGCTATGCTAGGTTTAGTTTTTTCAGATAATATCATAATACTATATGTTTTCTGGGAATTAACAAGTATTTCATCTTTTCTACTTATTGCCTATTGGTATCAACGTAAAGCTTCTCGTTATGGAGCACAAAAATCGTTATTAATAACCGTTTTTGGTGGCTTAGCGATGTTAGCTGGTTTTATTATGCTGTCAATGATGGCTGATACGTACAGCATTCGTGAAATTTGGCAATCAAGAATGGAAATTGTATCTAATCCGTTGTTTGTACCATCTATGATTTTAATACTATTAGGTGCTTTTACAAAATCAGCACAGTTTCCATTTAGTATATGGCTACCTGATGCGATGGAAGCACCAACCCCTATTAGTGCATACCTTCACTCTGCTACGATGGTAAAAGCGGGTATATATCTTGTAGCTCGATTTACACCTGTTTTTGGTGGAAGTATGGAGTGGTTTTGGATCATCACGATTATTGGGGTAACTACTTTAATATATGGATCTCTAACTGCTGTTAAACAAGTGGATCTAAAAGCATTATTAGCATACTCCACGATTAGTCAATTAGGCTTAATTATGAGTTTATTAGGATTAGGTTCAGCAGCGATGTATTTTGAAGTGGGAAGTGAAGCGGAGGTATTTGCATTAGCAATTTTAACTGCTATTTTCCACCTTATAAATCATTCGACATTTAAAGGAAGTTTATTTATGGTCGTTGGAATTATCGATCATGAAACTGGAACGCGTGATATTAGGAAACTCGGTGGGCTTATTTCACTAATGCCTATATCTTTCACTTTAGCTTTAATAGGAAGTTTTTCCATGGCAGGGCTCCCACCATTTAATGGGTTTTTGAGTAAAGAAATGTTCTTTACAAGTTTCTTAAAGGTTACTCAGCATGGTCAGTTTGGTATTTCTAATATTGGAACGTTACTTCTAATCATTATTTGGATAGCTAGTGTATTTACATTTATTTATAGTATGATACTTGTTTTCAAAACGTTTCTTGGAAAACATCAGCCAGAGAAGCTAGACAAAGTAGTTCACGAGGCACCTATTGGAATGTTAATTTCACCAATAGTGCTAGCGAGCTTAGTAGTCATCATCTTTATTTTTCCGAATGAACTTCTAACCTATATAATGCAGCCTGCATTAATAGGTGTATTACCACATCTCGAAGGTGGTATAGAAGGGCTGTATATTAAAGCGTGGCACGGGTGGAATACAGAGTTATACATGACAATAGGTGTTGCAGTTCTCGGGACACTATTGTATAAAACGTATAAAAAGTGGTCTAGATTATTTTATTTATACCCGAATGCAATAACGTTAAATAATATTTACAATGCAAGCTTAGTAAAAGCTGAGTCAACATCTAAAAAAATTACAGATCGATACATGACAGGTCTTATAAGAGATTATTTAGTGTATATAATGTTTGCATTTATCGTTCTAGTAGGAGGTACAGCTTGGTTATTAAACGGTATCTCATTTGATATGTCTAACGATGCTCCTATTAGCATTTATGAGGGTGTGTTGCTATTTGGTATTATTATATCTACACTGCTGATTTTATTTACCAATTCTAGGCTAACTGCTGTTATTGGTGTGGGAGCACTAGGATATATTGTTTCCCTATTGTTTGTCGTGTTTAGGGCACCAGATTTGGCGCTGACACAACTTGTGGTAGAAACAGTTACTGCGGCTTTATTTTTACTTTGCTTTTATCATTTGCCTGAATTGCGTAAGCAGAAAAGTAAAGTACGTCATAACACTACGAATTGGATTATTTCTATCGGAGTAGGGGTAACAGTTACCATTGTAGCACTTGCAGCAAATGGTAATAGATTATTTGAGCCTATCTCTAACTATTTTGAAAATGCTTATGAATTAGCAGGAGCAAAAAACATAGTGAACGCAATACTTGTAGACTTTAGAGGTGTAGATACTCTGTTAGAGATATTAGTTTTATGTATCGCTGGTTTAGGTGTATATACGTTAGTGAAATTAAATCTAGAAAGGAGGGATAGAGATGAAACGAAATGATCTTTTTTTAGGAGCAATTGTTAAAGCAGTTGTTGTAATTATTTTTACATTCTCTATCCACCTTTTCTTTGCAGGACATCATAATCCTGGGGGAGGCTTTATCGGAGGACTTTCTTTAGCTGCGGGAATTGTCTTATTGTTTATCACTTTTGATATAGAGACGATCCAAAAAAACATACCAATTGACTATAAAAAGATGACAGCAATTGGAGTCATTATTGCTGTATTAACGGGTCTAGGTTCTCTAGTTTTTAATTATCCTTTTTTAAGCCACACTTATGATTATTTTGATTTATTTTTATTTGGTGAAACTGAATTAGCTACTGCAGTTATTTTTGATATTGGAGTTGCCTTAGCTGTAATAGGTACTGCAGTCACGATTATTTTGTCGATAAGTGAGGCTGATTAGATGGAAACAATTATGGCAATCGTAATAGGACTCTTATTTACGGCTGGTACTTATTTAATATTATCGAAAAGTATAATAAGGATTATTTTAGGTACTTCGGTCATTAGTCATGGAGTTCATCTCTTAATTTTAACAATGGGTGGTTTGAAAAAAGGAGGCCCACCATTATTAGGTAGCGATACAACTTCTTTTACAGATGCCTTGCCGCAGGCACTTGTGTTAACAGCTATCGTAATTAATTTTGCAGTTACTGCACTGTTTTTAGTTATTGGGTTTAGAACATATAAAGTATTGGGAACAGATGATACGGATAAATTGCGAGGTATAGAAGATGAATAATATAGTTATTTTACCAATCATCATACCAATGATTACAGGATTATTTTTAATATTGTTTAGAAGGAATATTAAGCTACAATTTTTACTAAGTTTGATTTCTTTATCATTAACTGGTATATCGGCTGCTTATTTAGCTTATCAAGTAAAAGAAAGCGGTATTCAAACAGTACAAGTTGGGGGATGGAGTGCACCTTTTGGTATATCGATGGTTGCAGATATGTTTAGTATGATACTAGTTATTACAACAAGCGTTGTTGCGATAGCAGGAATTCTTTATGCATCTAAATCTATTGAAGAAAGTAGAAAGAGGTACT
This sequence comes from Sutcliffiella cohnii, assembly GCF_002250055.1. Classification (NCBI taxonomy): domain Bacteria; kingdom Bacillati; phylum Bacillota; class Bacilli; order Caryophanales; family Bacillaceae; genus Sutcliffiella; species Sutcliffiella cohnii. The sequence goes on along the minus strand of NZ_CP018866.1, from coordinate 3,069,914 downwards.
TTTTCTATCCGTTTTATTTATTTTTAATTGTTGGTGTAAATGGGTCATTTATTACAGGAGACATATTTAATCTATTTGTTTGTTTTGAAGTAATGCTGATTGCTTCCTATATATTAATTTCCCATGGTGGCACTAAAATTCAGTTACGAGAAACAGTAAAATATGTACTCGTGAATATCGTATCCTCGGCCTTATTTCTAGTTGGAATTGCTTATCTGTATGCAATTACAGGTACACTAAATATGGCACATATATCTATGAGAATTGCTGAAGTAGGTCAAGATGGATTGCTAACAACAGTTTCAATTGTATTTTTAGTTGTGTTTAGTATGAAGGCTGCATTGTTTTTATTTTTCTGGTTACCCGGTTCTTATAGTGCCCCCCCAACAGCAGTTGCTGCAATATTTGCTGCCCTATTGACCAAGGTAGGAATATATGCGATTTTTCGAATGTTTACATTAGTATTTTATCATGAACCACACATTACCCAT